>NZ_CAJOKH010000020.1 GCF_905235195.1 uncultured Methanobrevibacter sp.
AGATTTAGAACAAAACAAGGTATATTTAACCAAATATTCAACAGAAAAAATGGATGGATGAAAAAAATAAAATCCCAACTAACAAAATGACAAAGCCTAATAGAATATATAATATAAATATTATTATAAACAAAATTAGATTATAATATTAAGTTTATTTTATAATATAAATTTATAAAAAAATTGTATTAATTAATTAATTTTATTTTTTTATTAAAATTAGGTGATTTAATGCGTGTATTACTTATACATTCAGATTTTATAAAATATGAAACAAAAAACAAAACTCCTGTAGCTGAAGAAATAGATGAAGCAAAAAAAGACGGAGCTTTTAAGGAATCATTAGTAGTATTTACATCTGTTGAAAAAGAAGATGAGAAGAACCCAGATGCAATTGCAAAAAATTTAGCAAAAGAAGCTATAAAAGTTACTAATGAAGTTAAAGCAGAAAATATTGTCCTTTATCCTTATGCACATTTATCTAGCTCACTTGGATCTCCAAAATTTGCTGTGGAAATAATGAAAAAAGCAAAAGAAATCTTAAAAGAAGAAGGATATAATGTATACAGAGTGCCATTTGGTTGGTATAAAGGATTTGAATTATCCTGTAAAGGACATCCATTAAGTGAACTATCAAGAACAATTACATCAGATATGGAAGATGATGATGAGGAGAAAAAAGATAAAGGGCCAGGTTCTAAATGGTTTATTTTAAGTGATGGAATAACTACAAGTACTGAAGAGTTTAACTATGATGGCAAAGATCAGCTAGAAAAATTAGTTAAATATGAATTAGGTATAGGTGCATCAGATGAAGGCGAACCTCCTCATGTTAAACTAATGAAAGAAAAAGAATTATGTGATAATGAAAGAGCTTCAGATGCAGGAAACCTTAAATGGTATCCTAAAGGTAGATTAGTAAGAGATTTATTATCTGATTATGTTTATAATTTAGTTGTAGATCAAGGAGCAATGCCTATTGAAACTCCGATTTTTTATAATTTAGAAAATGATGCAATTAGAGAGCATGCAGCTAAATTTGGAGAAAGACAATATAGAGCAGCAACTAAAAACCCATTGATGCTTAGGTTTGCATGTTGTTTCGGAGCATTTAGAGTAATGGGAGATACCTTTTTAACTTGGAAAAACTTACCTGCAAAGGTATATGAACTTTCAACCTATAGTTTTAGATATGAACAAAAGGGAGAAGTTGTAGGTCTAAAAAGATTGAGAGCATTTACTATGCCTGATTTCCACAGTTTCTGTGAAAATATGGATTCAACTTTAGAAGAATTTGACAGACAAGTAGAGATGTGTGTACAAACTGGTATAGATTTAGATGTCAATTATGAAATTATATTTAGAGCAACAGAAGACTTTTACAATGAACATAAAGAATGGATGTATAATACAGCAAGAAGAATAAATAAACCATTACTTCTTGAAATATTACCTGAAAGAAAACATTACTGGAGTTGTAAAATCGATTTTGCAGCAATTGACTATTTAGGAAGACCTATTGAAAATCCAACAGTTCAAATTGATGTTGAAAGTGGTAAAAGATTTGATATAAAATACCTTGGTGAAGATGACGAGGAACATAATCCAATTATCTTACACTGTTCACCAACTGGAAGTATTGAAAGAGTTATTTGTAGTTTACTTGAAAAAACTGCAATAGAAATAAATGAAAAATCTCCTATGCTTCCTGTATGGTTAAGTCCAATTCAGGTAAGAATATTACCTATTGCAGATAGACATATTGAATATGCAATCCAGTTAGCTGATAAAATAGAAGAAGCAAATATTCGTGTAGATATTGACAATAGTGAAGACAGAGTAGGTAAGAAAATTAGAAATTCAGCAAAAGAATGGGTACCATATACATTTGTAATCGGTGATAATGAACTTGAATCTGGTAAATTCCAAGTTAGCGTAAGAGAAAGTGGAGAAAAATTAGAAATGAATATAGACCAGTTAATTGAAGCTGTATCTAATGATAATAAAGGTATGCCTTATAGAAAATTACCAATACCAAGAAATACATCACAAAGAATACACTTCTAGTAATTAAATAATAAAAAATAATTTTATACTTTTAAGTAATAACCTATTAAACCAATAAACCTCATTAAAAAATATCTTAAAGTATAAAATTATTTTAAAATTTTTAATAAAAATTATAGTATTATAACTTATAATTGAGCTAAAAAAAGTAAAAATGAAAACTTAAAACTTATAACTTAAAATTTAATATTAAAATTTAAAAAAAAATTAAAAAATATTTATGTATTTAAAAACATATATAAAATTATTATTGATTATGAAATTATTGATAAAAATCTAATGGTAATCGATATAATATAATTGGAGGATAATAGATGTTTAATATAGGAGAAGCTCTTATTGGAGATGGAGATGAATTAGCACATGTTGATTTAACAATTGGTGATAAAGAAGGTCCTGTAGGTACTGCTTTTGCAACTAGTTTAACCAATCTTTCAGTTGGTCACACCCCCCTACTTACAGTAATCAGACCAAATTTAATGACTAAACCTGCTACTTTAATTATACCAAAAGTAACAGTTGGAAATTTAAAAGATGCAAGTAAAGTATTTGGACCTGCACAAACAGCAGTAGGTAGAGCAATTGCAGATGCAGTAGAAGAAGGAATTCTTCCTAAAGATAAAGTTGATGATTTAGTAATTATGGTTTCAGTATATATACATCCTGAAGCAAATAACTTTAGAAAAATATACCAATACAATTATGGTGCTACCAAATTAGCATTAAGAAGAGCAATGAACGGTTATCCAGATATCAATAAAGTTTTAACAGAAAAAGATCGTGGAACACATCCAATAATGGGATTCAAAGTACAAAGATTATGGAATGCTCCATACTTACAAGTTGCATTAGATTTAGACAACTTAGATGCTGTTAAAAGAATTATGGATGTCCTTCCAGAAAGAGAAAGAATCCTTATTGAAGCAGGAACTCCTCTTGTTAAAAAATTCGGTGTTGGTGTAGTAAGTAAAATCAGAGAATTACGTCCTGATGCATTTATTATTGCTGATTTAAAAACATTAGATGTTGGAAGAGTAGAAGTTAAAATGGCAGCAGATGAAACTGCAGATGCAGTAGCAATATCTGGACTTGGAACTGTTGAATCTATTGAAAAAGCAATACACGAAGCACAAAAGCAAGGTATCTATTCAATATTAGATATGATGAATGTAAAGAACTTTACTGAAAAATTAAAAGCAATTAAAACTGATCTTAAACCAAATATTGTATTACTCCACAGAAATGTAGATTTAGAAACTACTTTAGCTGAAAAAGGTGAAGATACCAGTAATATGACCGAATGGGGTAATATTAAAGAAATAAAAGAAATATTAGGTGAAAATGGTTTAATAGCTGTAGCAGGTGGAATTACACCTGAGAAAGTTGAAGAAGCAACCAGTAAAGGAGCAGATATTATTATTGCTGGAAGATACATTATCGGTTCTAAAGATCCTAGAAGAGCTGCTGATGATTTCTTAGCACACTTCCCAGTAGATCCAGACAATATGAGACTTGCTCTTGATGAAGACGAAAAGATTTAAATAGTGTATTCACTATTTAAACTTATTTTTTTTTACTTTTTTCTACTTTTTTTATACTTAATTTTATAAAAATAATATTAAACTGAAATACCTTTTAAGTAAAGTTTTTTAAAATTAATCATAAAATAGACTATTTAAATAAAAACCTTTGGATTAATATTATATTTAACTCATAAATAAGAAAACAAGGTGATTATATGGGATTTTGTAATTCATGTGGAAAGCCTATGAGTAGAGGAGACGAATTAGGAACAAATGAAGATGGTTCAAAAAATGAATATTATTGTATTGACTGTTTTCAAAACGGAGAATTTACAGAACCAGATTTAACTCTTCAAGACATGATAGTAAAAAAAGCAAAAGAAATGTTAGATAAAAATCCCGATTTAAGAGAAGAAGATGCAACAGGATTATTAATGTACTTCTTACCTAATTTAAAACGTTGGAATCCAAAATTTGATGAAGAAGTTAACCATTATCAAAGTAATAAACGTGGTTACAGACAAATGGATTAATAAAACTAGATATTTTTAATATTAAAATTAGTCTTGATTTAGAATAAAATTCTTTAATCGTTTTATAGTATATTCATTATTAATTTGATCAGATTTAAGTGATATGAGTTCCATCTGAAGATTTTCATACTTTTTACTTAAATCAATGTATTCTTCTTGAAGTTTAAAGATAAACTCATCTTTATAATCATTAGAAAAAGAAGGACTATTCTGATTTTTAAAACGAGCTAATTTTTCTTTAAGTAATTTATTTTCCTTAACTAAAGCATTATAATCTTCATTAAAACTATTATTTTCATTATTAATAGAGGAGATACCTTCAAGATAAGGTAGAATTAAGACTTCCTCATTATTATCAAAAACATTATCTTGTTTAGGTATTGATATTTGAACTTGTTCAGTAGTATATTTCTTTTTTTGACCATTTTTAAGAGTTCTAGTATATTCTCTTGAATATTTCCTTACAATACCTTTAGATTGTTTCATAATTACACCGAAATTAAAAATTTAAATCTATACTAATATATATTCTACATCTTTTATATAGATATTTATAATTTTTAATAATAATAATTTATAAATAAAATATAATATATAAAAACTATTAAAATAATTTATTTTTTTTAAATTAGGTGTTAATATGAGTAGTTCTAGACTAGCTAAAGGTAGTTTTTTTATCCTTATTGGAAATATTATATTTCGTGTAGGAGGATATATATACCGATTTTTAATGGCAAGTTTACTTGGTCCTGCAATGTATGGTATTTTAGGATTAACACTTCCATTTCAAGGCATATTTCAGATTCTTGCAGCTGGAGGACTTCCACCTGCAATAGCAAAATATGTATCACAATATAATGCCCTAGAAAAGGAAGATATGGCTCGTCAAACCATATTAACAGCTATAAAAATAATGATTTTTCTAGGTCTTCTAATGGGATTTTTAATGGTTTTTTTAATAGGACCATATCTTGCAGATGTTGTATTTAAAAATCCTAAAGCCTTACTCCCTCTTCAAGCAGTAGGTCTTATAACTCCTTTTAGTGTAATTGTAGGTGCATATAGAGGTGCATTTCAGGGAGTATATAAAATGGAATATATTGTTGCAACAAGAGCTGTTGAACAAGTATTTATGATTTTATGTGCAACTGGATTTGTACTTATAGGTCTACAAGCTACAGGAGGAGTACTTGGTAGTGTTGTAGGATTTATGGCTAGTGCAAGTACAGGAGTATTAATTTACAGAAAATATATGGGAAAATATATTAAAAAAAACAAGAGCGCTGATTTTGTATTTACAAGACGTGATGAAATAAAACTTGCAAAACAATTAATATTATTTGCAATACCTGTAACAATTACAGCACTTGCCGAGATGATAATATATAGTATTTCAACATTTATTATGGGGATATTTTTAGCCGATAGTCTAATTGGATATTATACAGCTGCAGACCCTATTGCAAGACTTCCTTTAGTCATATCTCTTTCAATTGCAACAACAATCTTACCTGCAGCATCAGCAGCATATAGTACAAAAAATAAACAACAACTAGATAGGTATGTTTTTAAATCCTATGAATACTCACTTATACTAACAGTCCCATTATGTATATTTATTACAGTATTTGCACATCCTATAATGAGGGTTGTATACTTTACAAATGCTGCATATGCTTCTGGAGCAACTGCACTTGGAATACTTGTTATTGGAATGACTTTTTATTCAATTTATGGTGTTTCAACAGGGATTATACAAGGAATAGGTTATCCTAAAATTACAATGTATATTTTACTATTAGGTTCAGCTCTTAATGTAGTTCTTAACTGGTTTCTAATACAAAAAATGGGAATTGTCGGGGGTGCAATGGCAACAACAATTGCAACAATTATATTAACAATTCCAACAATAATATATACTCTTAAAAAAACACAGGCTAAAATTCCAAAAATTAAGATATTTAATATTGTACTTGCATCATTGATTATGGGTGGAGCAATATTTATTCTTCCATCAAACCCTTATGGATTATTGATAGGACTTATCATAAGTCCAATCATATATTTTGCAGGTTTAATCCTACTTAAAGTATTTGATGAATATGATATAAAGACACTTAAAGGATTTGAAGATAAATCTGGGCCATTTAAAAAAATATATGTAAAACTAGTCAGTATTATTGAAAAAAGAGTATAATACCATTAAATTTTCATATAATTTATTTTTATTTAATAATAATAAGAAATATTTATTATGAAATTACTTTATAAATAAAAAACATAATAAATTAAGATATATTTAGTAGGTAATATAATGACTGAAGTTACAGCAGGTGTGGAATATAAAATCAATCTAGATGGAAAAAGCTTCTTACTAGATGATAAAAAATTTACTCTCCTAAAAAATATTAATTCCTCAGGCTCTATAACACAAGCAGCAAAAATAACAAAGGTTTCATATAGAACTGCTCTTAATTATATAGACAAAATAGAAGAGGGTCTAGACATTGCTATTGTAAATACTTCTAAAGGGGGAAGTGGTGGAGGCGGTAGTACCACTTTAACAGATGAAGGTCAAGCAATTCTTAAAGAATGTAAAAAAATTAATGCAATTATGAATCTTCACAGGGAAGTAAATGAAATTGAAGCAAATATTCTTGAGATTGATAAAAATAGAGGCATAATGAAAATACAAATGAATAATATTATAATGACCTTACCTGTTAAAGAAGATTATAAAGTAGGGGATCGTATAATTGCACTTATTAGCTATGATAATATTATTGTAATGTTAAAACCTCAAGAATCTAGTATACGTAATGTTTTAAAAGGTAAGATAACAGAAATGAAATTAGTAAATGAAATGATTAGACTAGTTGTAGATGTTGATGGAATAAATATATATGTTGATATAACCGTATCAGCATCAAAAGATTTAAAATTAACAATTGGAAAACCAGTTTACATTGGATTTAAAGCTGTATCAATTGCAACATTAAAAATATGAAAAATAATAATAAAAGTAGAAAATTTATTAGCTAATATAGTAATCAAAAAAATATTCCCTAGAAGGTGATTATATTATTAAAATAATCATAGATAAAAATAGATGCAATGGATGTGGTAAATGTAAGGAGGTTTGTGCTAAAGGTGAAAAGATTTGGAAAATAAACAATAAATTAGCACATGTATCTAACCTTGAATTTTGTCATGCCTGTATGTTATGCCAAATGAAATGTAAAAAAAATGCAATTACAATAAATAGGCCATGGATAGATAAAAAATATCAAAAAACAGAAAATAATAATATTATTTAAACTAAATTAAAAAAAATTATTAAATAAATTTAATCATTTTGAAGTGATATAATGGAGAGAAAAGTAAAAAATTCTAGAAAAACATCAGAAACAAATATTGAACTTGAGTTAAATATTGATGGAGAAGGAAATTATAATATTGACACTGGTATAAATTTCTTAAATCATATGTTAGAATCCTTTTCAAAACACAGTTTTATGGACTTAAATATAAAAGCAAGTGGAGATATTGAAGTAGATGACCACCACACAGTAGAAGATATTGGAATATTATTTGGTGAAAGCTTCCTAGAAGCCATTGGAGATAAAAAAGGAATAAAAAGAATGTCAGATGCAACAATTCCAATGGACGATTCACTTGCAACAGTAGCAATTGATATTAGTGGGCGTAGTTACTGTAATTTAGATTTGAGCTTTAAAAATGAAAAAATAGGAGATTTAACAAGTGATAATATAATGCACTTTTTTGAATCATTTACAAATGCTAGTAAAATAAACCTTTATGGAAAAGCAACTGGTTCAAATGATCATCATAAAGCTGAAGCACTCTTTAAAGCTTTTGCAAAAACAATGCTAGATGCATGTAAAATAGAACACGATAAAATACCTAGTACTAAAGGTGTTTTATAATATTTTTATTTTTAAACCCTAATTTTTTATTCATTTATTTACTTATTTATTTTTTAAATTAATTATTATAAACTAAAGGACCATATTATTGAATAAATTAATTTAAACATTATCTAATTTTATAAAAATTGATGATCTTTTAACTCTAAACTTTTTAAACTAATTTTTACCTGTATTTAAAAAATAAGAAGAATTTTAAAAAATATAATTTACAAACACCTTAATTCTATAAAATATATTATAAATTAAAAAATAGAATATTTAAAAAACTTTAAGTATTTTAAAAAAAATTAGTATAATTTTAATATAATAATACATTATTTAATAAAAAATAGCATAAAATATCTAAATAATAAAAAATAGCTAAAAATAAAAGAGTAAGTAGTTTTAAAAAACTACTTAATAAATAATAGAATAAACCTATTGTGGTTTAGAAATTAAATCAACTTTAGAACCGGTAGAACCGTCACCCATGTGAGGAGTTCTGCAAACGGTATCGTTGGATTTTTCAATTTCTCTAGCTTCAGTAGCTAAATGAGCAGCTACAGAAGCCATTTCGTGAGCAGCAGCTACAACAGGTAAGTATTCTTCATAATTTTTCATCATGAAACAACCTTTCATATCAATATCAGCTACTTTAGCACAAATTTCATATGCAGCATAAGCTTTAGCTTTAGCATATGGATTTGCAAATCCACCTGCGTCAACAGCTTTTTGAGCATTGATGACTAATTTAGGTAACTCTACAGATTGACCAGCTTCTACTTGAGCAATAGCAGCATCAATAGTATTTTGGATTAATCTGTAAGCTCCAGTTGCAGCTAATACTTTAATAACATCTGCGTTGAATGAAGACATTTCAGTAGGGTCTAACCATTCTCTTCTAGCACCAATCATAGGATCAGCTTCGACAATGATGTATCCAATACCTTGTTCATCCATTTCATCTTTTGCACGTTTACCTGGAGCATCACCAATAATGAATGCTGGAACGTCCATAGCAGATAATAATTCTCTAGCTTTTGCAGGTCCTGGTGCAGTTGGGTTAGGACTAGTGAAGATACAGAAGTCTGGGTCAAAGTCTTTGACTTTAGGAACAACGTCTTCAACTTGTTCTGGGTTCATTTTAGCACCAGAAGTGAAAACTCTAACATCTATATTAGGTCTATCAGCTCTTTCATCAAGCAAAAGTTCTAATACTGGTGAAGCACCAATATTTCCACTTTTAATAATTCCAATTTTAACTACCATAATATCACATATATAGATTTATTATTTACTTATTAAGTATTTTTGTTTATGAAAAAATCAAAAACTTTATATATAATAAACTGAATTTTGTAATAATATAAAAAATAGATTAGCATTAATGAAATTCATTAAATTAAGTAAAAAAATGATAAAATGAGTTAAAAATAAGTATAAATTATTTTTTTCCTTTTTTAAATTTAGATCTTCCTCTCCATAATTTAAAGGTTGATTTAATATTACCTTTTTTTAGTGAGTAATCAAAATTATTAATTAAATTAAGAATATTATAGGTTGCAATTTCACCATCACTTACTAAATCACCACTAGGAGGGTATAATTTTTTTAAAGCCCTTGGAATATCATATATTTGAACAATTGGGATATTTAAATCCTTAGCTAAATTAATACTGCTATGGAAAGGATGAAAACCATAAAGTTTAATTGATGGCACTTTAAGTACTCCCGCCTCTATTGTCATACCCATACCTGCACCAAAAATAAGAGCATCACAATGATATGATAAAGATAAAACATCTACAAAATTATCTAAAATTTTAACCTTGTCAGAACGAGATAAGTCTTCAATCATTTTTTTATCAAATCTATATGGAGCAATTAGAGTAGGATAATCAAAACCATCAATAAGTGGTATTAAATCTTTTAAATCATCAACTTTCAAATCTCCACCTAAAACTACGAAAATATAATGATCAAAACCATATTGTTCTGTAATTTGATCTTTTGTCAATAATTTATCAGATTGAATCATACTGTTAACATATGATGCTTGAGGATATCCTCCTATGTTTACTACATTTTTAAGAGAATATTGTATTTTTAGGTAAAATTCATAATCTTTAGAAGGAGTTGTTATAAGATTAGCATGAGATATAATTTCTATTGGATTATAAATATCTTGTTCAATGTGTAAAACTGGGGTTCTAAGTAATTTAGCAGCAGAAATAGCTTTTCTAACATCTCCTGCATTACCACATGTAACAAGAAGGTCAATTTGTTCTCCCATCATAGCTAATGTCGCTTTATAAATATCTATAATAATTAATCTGAAAAGATTAATTCTAGAATTATTAGATTGATTAGCTCGTCGACCTTGACCTATATAGTAGATATCATCACAATATGGCTTAATTAATTCACTGGCTCCATCACCATGAACAAGGCCTATTATCCTTGTTTTTTCCCAATTTAATTTTTTCTCAGATTCGAACTTTCTTAAGAGTTTTAATACAGGTATAATTGTTTTAGCAGGAGCAATTTCACAAGCCACTGCTATAGTTCTTATTTTATCTATTTCCTTATCTGTATTTTTTATAAATCTATTTTCTTCAAAATAATTTCTTACACTATGAATACTATCACTAATAGACTCATCATCTTTATTTTGATTAGTTTGTCTATTTTTTGATTTAGAAGTATTGTTTTTTGATTTTTTAGATTGATAAAGTGAAAAATGAGTTTTTGGCTCTTTAGAATCAATATTATTATCTTCTTTAATAGTAGAATTATTAATTTTACTTTTAGAATCTGATTTTTTATTTTTTAAACTAGGTTTAGGTAAATATGATTGAAAGTTATTTCCTAAATCATCATCTAATAAGTCTAGTTCTTCTAATAATTCATGAATTGATAAATCAACATCATCATCAAATTCATCAAAAGAAATACCGAAGTTTTTTTCAAAATCTTCAGGAGTCATGTCTAATTCTAGAAGTAGTGGATGAGTAGTATCATAATTCTTTTTTAAATTTGATTTAGGAGAATTTTTCATTTTAAAACCAACACTATTAGAATAATTATTCTTAAATATAATTTTAAAGTTTATCTAATATTTATATTTTTAAGTTTCTATAAAAAGTTTAGTTATTAATTTTAATTTTTAAATTTAATAATGTATATATAATTATTGAAATAGCTATAAGGTAAAAAATCCATATAACTATATCAGTTGGTCCTGTTTCTATCCAAATAATAGATTGAGCAAGGATTATAGCATAAAAAGCAGTAGATATATTGTGTTTATAAGATTGAATAATATGTAAAGTTTTAAGTGTAAAACCAATGAAAAACATTTGGATAAACATACCTATAGCTCCAAAGTCTAAAAGTCCAGGACCTAAAATTGTAGAAGTAATAGATGTAGATTTTGATAGAACAATCTCACCAACAAGTATACGTGGATCTACATGGGTAAAGTATCCTGTTAATGTATAATAAAATAATTTTCCCCCTGCAATACCTTGAAGGTAAATAACTTTATCTAAAATATTTAAGGTAAATGCTGCTCTATAAGATATAAGTTCTAAGGGATTTAGTGACCAATTTTGCCATTCTATAGATTTAACAGCAACAAAACCTACAGTTACAAGTAAAATACTAATAAGAGCTAAAAACAAAATTATATACTTTATAGGTATATGACGAGTATAATATAAACTAATAAAACAACTTAAAAAAATTGCAATTGGAGTTGTTCTATAACCTGTTAAAGCAAATAAAATAATTCCAATGAAAAATAAAAGATAATGAGCTTTACGATTATATTTTGCAAGTAAAATATTAATAGATGGTAAAAATATTATAAATGATATAAACCATAATTTACCTGTAGATTGAGCTTTAAGTATACCACTGAATAATGGTATACCTCCAAGGAAGTAAAAATTAATAATCTGTAAAAATAAACTAAATAAAATTAACAATATAAGAATTAGTTCTGTTTTGGAATACTGTCCAAATAATGGAAGCTCCTTTAAATATATTTTAAAGTCATGAATAGTTTCATGATTTGACTTTTCTATAGATATATAGGATTGTATACTTTCAAGTTTTTCTAGAAAATTTAATTTGAATAAGAATTTTTTTGATATAATAATACCAAAGAAATAAAATAAAAATCCTAAAAAAATATATAAAAAAAGCTGATAAGAAGGATTTGGAAGTAAATAAGAGGTAAAATGAATAGGCAATGATATTAAAACAAATGATACCATAATAAAAATTAATATATATGGATTAAACAAATCAATGTCTTTTATTTTATCAAAATTCATTTTATGACCTTATTTAAATTTAAATAATAATAAATATTTATATTTTATACTTATTTTTATTAAAATAATTATTTATGATTAATTATTTTCACAAATGTTTCTTGTAAAGTTATATGCAAAGTTTGGATGAGAGCAAGCATGAATATGTATATAGCTTGCAAGAGCATTTTTACTCATTAAACCATCCATATTATTAATAATTCCCCTTCCTCTTAAAACATTTAAGGCAAATTTAGAATTGATAAATGTATCAATAGATGTATAATGGAATTCGTGGCCTCTGATAATCTCATCTTTAGATGATATAATGTTATCACAACGTGATTTTGCAATTGTATATGATAAACCTTGTACATGCTTATTCATATGTGATGAGTATGGTAAAACATTACACATATTATGCTTATTAATAGATTTACTTAAATAAATTAATCCTCCACATTCTCCATATATAAAGCCGTTATTATTATAAAAGTCTAAAATAGATTTTCTCATTGAACTATTAGATTGAAGATCTTTTATAAATAATTCTGGATAACCTCCACCAATATAGAGAGCATCTACATCTGGAATTTCCTCATCTTTATAAGGACTAAATTCGATGATTTTAGCATTATTTTCTTGAAGAGCTTCAAGATTTTCAGGATAATAAAATGAAAAAACCTCGTCCTTTGCAACACCTATTTTTAAATGTTGTTTATTAGATACCTTCCACAATTCAAATGTATCTTCTTTTCTAAATTCTTCATTAAAATTTATACTAGGTTTAATAGTATGATTATCAATATGATCTTTAATACGACTATTAATTGCTTTATTTGAATCCTCTTGATACTCCTTCATTATAGATTTTAATGCATCCAAATCAATATATTTTTCTACAATTTCAATCCATTTATCAATATTATATTTAATATTTTCCCTTTCAAGTGCTGGAACTAAACCTAAATGACGTTGTAATACTTCTATATCCTCATTTCGAGGAATACCTCCAATAACACTAGTGTCAGTTAAAGATTCTATGGCCTCTTTAGTTTTAAGATAATGTTTTTTTCCTTTAACCTTGTTTAAAATTACACCTTGAATATTAAGATCTTTATCTAATGATTTAAAACCTAAAACAAGAGCTGCTGCACTTTTGACTAAACTTCTTGAATCTATAATCAAAACAATTGGAGCATTAAGAGATTTAGCGATTGAAGCAGTGCTTCCTACATTTCCAATGGGTCCAATACCTTCAAATAATCCTCTAACACCTTCAATTATACCAAATTTAGATTTAGATAAATCAATACCACGTTTATAACATTTATTAATTTGATAATCATTCATAAAAAAAGAATCTAAATTTCTACTAATATTTCCTGTTGCAAGACTGTGGTAAGAGGGATCTATAAAATCAGGCCCTACTTTAAATCCTTGTACTTTTACTTCTTTTGAAAGTGCACCCATTATTCCAGTTGAAATAGTAGTTTTTCCAACAGCACTTCCAGTTCCAGCCAATACTATATTCATATATAAAGTACTATTAATAATAATATTAAAAGTTTTTTAAATAAAATAATTTAATTATAAAATAAAATAGATAATAGTTAAAATCTAATAAATAAATATTACAAATTAATTATAAATTTAAATATTTATTATAAACTAATTTAAAACTATAATTAAATTATAATAATAAATTATACTTAAATTTAGTTAAAAATAATAATGAAGATATTATGGACAATTTAAATAAAACAAAAGTCTTATCTGATAGTGCACAATTTGATTTATGTGATTCACAAAATCGCAGTAGAATATCAGATGTAAATTTACCTGGAATTTATCCGGCTACAGGAAAAGATGGATGTATTGTACCATTATTTAAAACCTTAATGACAAATAAATGTAAAAATGATTGTAAGTATTGTCTAAATCAATGCCAAAGGGATTTTACAAGAATAGAACTAAGTCCTAAAGAGATTGCAAAGGTTTTTATTAAATATTATACTTCAGGTTATGTTAATGGTCTATTTTTAAGTAGTGGTGTAAGTGATACAATAGACAATACTATGGAAAGACTTATTGAAACATGTAATATTTTAAGAAAAAGCTATGGATACGAAGATTATATTCATCTTAAAATCATACCTGGAGCAAGTAAAGATTCAATAAAAAGAGCAATGACACTTGCAGATAGAGTAAGTATAAATATTGAAGCTGCATCTGCTGATGGACTATCCCAAATAGCATCAACAAAAGATTATAATAAAGACATTCTAAAAAGACTTAATTGGATTAATTCATATTATAAACATGATAAAAACCTATCTCCCTCTGGACCAACAACACAACTTATAATAGGTGCAAATGATGAAAGTGACTTTGAAATATTAAAGAGAATGGAGAAAATCTATAAGAAAACATATCTTAAAAGGACATATTTTTCACCATTTATTGCAATGGAAGAAACAGAGCTAGAAAATAGATGCGATTGTAATCAACAAAGAACAAATCAACTATATCATGCAGACAGCTTATTAAATGAATATAAATTTAAAACAAAAGAACTGGTTTTTGATGAAGATAATAATATTTCGCTTACAGAAGATCCAAAAATTCTCTCAGCAAGTAAAATGGACATATTTCCATTAGAAATAAATAATGCTAATTTTCATGATTTAATAAGAGTTCCAGGTATTGGACTAAAATCTGCAAGACGTATTATGGATATAAGAGTAAAACATCCTTTTAAAGATATTAATGACTTGAAAAAAATAGGAGTTGTAACTTCAAGAGCCGAACCTTATATAAAATTAAAAGGAAATTATCAATCAGCTTTAGACAATTTTTAAATGAGTAAATTAATTATTAAAACAGAAAAAATTTAAAATAAAATATAAATTAAAATAAGCTAAATTTAAAAAAAAAAATAAAATTAAAATAAAATTAAAAAAAATAAAATATAAGATAAAAAATTATAAAATTAATTATATTTTATCTTCAAATAATTTCCATATTTCAGGATATTTTTTAGATACAGCTTCATCAATTAAAGAAGAAGCTTCATTACTAATACTAAATTCTGGTTGTGTTTTTCTCAAATATCTGAAAACAGCAGAAGAATGAACAGACCAAAGAGTTATTCTTGGATTTTTATGAACAATTTCCATAACTTCATCAATATTGCTTTGAACTGAAGAATCTACAATAATATCCTTATCATCATCATTTTCTTTTTGAATTTGATCTTCAACAGGTTTTTCTTCTTTATCATCCTTAGAAACATCAGATGATTTATCTTCTTCATGTTGAACATCTTCAACGTTGGAATCATCATCTATATAATTATTTATAATTGTAGAATCTTTATTATTAGAATCATTTAACATATCTTCTAAAGATTGAGTAGAATTAGCATCAAAATCTTCATCATAATAATCATTAGGAATTAATGAATCTAAACCTCTACCTAATCCTAATCCTGAATTTTTATTTTTAGACATTTTATAACCTCAGTTCTCCATATCCAAAATTTCTTGAGCTAATTTTAAGTATGCTACAGTTCCATTACTCTCACGATCATAAACAATACAAGGTTTACCATGACTTGGTGCTTCAGCTAATCGAATATTTCTTGGAATAACCGTTTTAAACACTCTTTCCTTACCTTCGAAATATTTTTTAAGTTCACGATATACATCTCTACTTAATCTGGTCCTTGTATCATAAAGGGTAAGTAAAATACCTTTAATAGGGGTTGGACTTTTTAATCTAGATTCTACTAAATCAATAGTATTAATCAAATCTGCAACTCCTTCTAATGCATAATATTCAGCTTGTATTGGTATAATTACACTATCAGATGCAACCAACCCATTAATAGTAATAATTCCAAGAGATGGGGGAAGATCAATTAAGATATAATCAAATAAATCTTTAATATCCTTAAGTAATTCCTTTAAAACTAAATGATAATTATCCAATTTACTTAATTCTACACCCACTCCACTTAAGGAAATATTACTTGGTACAATAAATAAATTTTGAATAAAAGTAGGAAATGTTGCTTTTTTAATAGAAACCTCTCCACTAATAGCTGAATAAACAGTATGTTTAAGATTAGTTTTATCAATACCGAAACTAGTAGTTGCATTAGCTTGAGGATCCATATCAACAACAAGAACTGCCTTACCCATTACTGCTAATGATGCTGAAAGATTTACAACAGTTGTAGTTTTCCCACAACCCCCCTTTTGGTTCATAATTGCAATTATTTCTCCCATAAATAAACTCCTTAATTCCTTTGAATTAATAAATAAAAAATAATTAAAAATTATAATATAAATTAAGAAAAACATAAGATAATTGATAAAAACTTATAAATTTTAAATTATAATTGAAAAATTCTATTTTATAAATTTTAAATTATAAGTTAAAAATTTTACCTTATAAATTATTACTTATATTTTTTAACTTATTCATTGTAAGTTATTATTTTTAACTTATTACTTATATATTGTAATTTATACCTTATAAATAATACGTTAGAAATTTTAATAAATAACTTATAAGTTATAACTTATAACTATTTTATATAATAAAATCATTAAAAATAAAATATATCTAATAAAAAAAATGATAAATTTTAATAAAAATATTAAAAAGAATTATAAAAAATATTTATAAATAATAAAAAATTCTATTAGATATATAAAAAAATAGATAGTGAAATAATGAAAATATTAGCAATAGATATAGGAACAGGGACTCAAGATATAATCTATTATGATAGTAATAGGGAAATAGAAAATTCAATTAAGTTAGTTTTACCATCTCCACATATATTAATAGGTCAAAAAATTAAAAAAACAAAAAATAATATTTATTTTGATGGAGAAATAATGGGAGGTGGCAAATTAAAAGATAAAATAATTGAACACATTAAAAAAGGGTATAAAGTTGCAATGGAAGAACATTGTGGAAAAACAATAAGAGATAATTTAAATCAAGTAGAATCATATGGTATAGAAATAGTATACAATGATAATACAAAAGATTATTCAGATTATACAAAAATTACATTAAAAGATATTGACATAGATAAATTATCAAATTTTATAAGAGAATATGATTTAGATTATGATTTTGGCCATATTGCTATAGCTGTGCAAGATCATGGTTATAATGAAAATATGGGCGATAGAGATTTTAGATTTGAAAAAATCAAAGAAAAATTATCAAAACCAGTAAAACCAGAAGAATTTGGATTTATGGAGAATGTACCTAAATATTATACACGAATGAAATCTATTGAAAATATATTAAATAATCACACAGAAATGGAAATTAAAAATAAACCATTAATAATGGATACAAAATTTGCATCAATATGTGGAATGTGCTATGATAGAAAATCAAAAAAATTAAATAGTTATATTGTAATGGACATAGGGAATGGACATACTACAGCTGCATCAATAGAAAATGGAAAAATACAAGGAGTATTTGAACATCACACTAGTAATCTTACAAAAAAATCAATTGTAAAATATGTAGAAAAATTAGCTGAGGGTACACTTACTAATGAAGAAATATATAAAGACCATGGTCATGGAGCACATATAATAAATCCAATAGAAAAAATAGAAAAAGTTATAGTGACAGGTCCAAGAAGAGAAATAATAGAAGACACAGAACTTGATTACTATCATGCAAACCCTGGAGGAGATGTAATGATGACAGGAACAATTGGACTTATAAAATCATTAGAATACAAATTAAAAAATAAATAATAATAAAATAAAAACTAAAATTATAAAATTGATTATAAGTTCTAAGTTATAATAAAAAATTAATGAAAAATGATAATATGATACTAAAATTAGATCCACATATACACAGTAGTTATTCACCAGATGCTATAAGTACACCATCTGAGATAATAAAAAAATCTAAAGAATTAAATTTAGATATAATAGGAATAAGTGACCATAATACAATAGAAGGTTCTCAATTAGCGTTAAAAGAAACAAAAAATGATGATGAATTACTTGTTATGCCTTCAATAGAAATAAGTAGTAAATATGGACATATATTAGGTTTTGGAATAGAAGAAATGGTAAAAAGAGGATTATCTGCTGAAGAAACAGTTGATAAAATTCATGAATTAGGTGGGCTTGCAATAGTGCCACATCCATATTCATATTATAGACATGGACTCTTTTGCAAAGAAAAAAATAAAGATTTAAATATTGATGGAGTAGAAACTAAAAATGCAAGATTTATATTAGGATATTCAAATTATAAAGGAAAAAAATTAGCAGAAGAAAAAAATATAGCAGAACTTGGATCAAGTGATGCACACTATAAAAATTTTATAATGGATTGTTATAGTGAAATAGATTGTGAAAAGGATATAGATAGTGTATTAAAAGCAATTAAAAAAAGAAAAACAAAGGCATTAGGCAATGGAACATCAAATATAATGCTTACAAAATATTTTTATAAAAAACATATTAAAAAAGAGTTTAAGTAAATATAATCTAGATTAGAGGAAAAAAATAAGAATAATAATTTAATTTTATAATAAATATTATAATATATATACAAATAAATAAAATTATTATATTATAGTTATAGCTAAATATATAAGTATAAAATAAAAACAATTGTACTAATAAATGTATATCGGAGGAAAAAAATGAGAGAATCAATTTATGAAATGAACGAACAATATAAAAACTTACAAGAAAAAATAAATGTCTTCGATACTACTTTACGAGACGGAGAACAATCCCCAGGAGTTGCATTAACAGTTGATGAAAAAATTGAAATCGCTGAAAATTTAAACATTCTTGGTGTAGATAAAATGGAAGTTGGATTTCCTATATCTTCAGAGGGAGAAAAAGAGACAGCGAAAAAAGTAAAAGCATTAGAATTAGATAGTACAATTTGTGGTTTAGCACGTGCAGTAGAAAAAGATGTAGACGCTGTACTTGATTGTGATTTAGAATATGTACATACATTTATTGGAACAAGCCCACTCCACAGAGACTACAAACTAAAAAAATCAAAAGATGAAATAAAAGAAAGTGCTATAAAAATAATCGACTACTGTAAAGACCATGGACTTACAATAGAATTTTCTGCAGAAGATGCAACAAGAACAGAATGGGATTTTCTTGTAGATATATATAAAGCTGTAGAAGATGCAGGAGTAAATATGATTAATGTTCCAGATACAGTGGGAATACTAACTCCAATGGATGCTAAATCATTAATTTACGATTTAAAACAAGAACTTAAAGTACCATTAAGTACACATTTCCATAATGACTTTGGACTAGCAGTGGCAAATACAATAATGGGAATTGAAGCTGGGGCTAGTCAGTTCCATGGAACAGTAAATGGTATAGGAGAACGTGCCGGAAATGCATCTCTTGAAGAAACTATTATGACATTAATTTCATTATATAATCATCCTATGGATATAGATACAACAAAAATCTATAATGTATCAGACTTTGTATCAAGAGTCACAGGTATAAATTTATCACAAAATAAAGCAATTGTAGGTAAAAATGCTTTTGCACATGAATCAGGTATACATGTACATGGAATAATGGAAAATGCTAATACCTATGAAGCAATTAGTCCTGAAATGGTAGGTCAAACCAGAAGAATAGTTTTAGGAAAACAAAGTGGTGGACATGCTATAAAAGGAAAACTAAAAGAATTTAACATTGACTTAAACCAAACTCAATTAGAAGATGTTCTTCAACATATAAAATCATTAGGAGATAAAGGTAAATCACTTACAGATGATGACTTAAAAGCAATAGCATTAAGTGAAATGAATACATTAGAAGAGAAATTTGTTGAAATTTTAGGATTATCTGTATCAATTGGAGATAGTGTTTCACCAACTGCTACAATAAGACTAATGATTAATAATGAAGTAAAAGAAAAAGCAGCAATTGGTGTAGGACCAGTTGATGCAGCATTAAATGCAATTGAATCATTAATACGTGACACAACTTCATTTGAACTGGAGCAGTATCATATTGAAGCAATTAATGGAGGTACTGATGCACTTGGAGAAGTATTTGTCAGAGTTAGTGATGGTGAAGGTAATGTTGCAACGGGTAGATCTGCTAATGAAGATATTATTCAAGCAAGTGTACAAGCAGTATTGAATTCAGTGAACAAGCTTTTAATGATTAAAAAAGAATTGAAACAATAAAATAAAATAAAATAAAAAAAAATTAAATATTATATTATTATAATTAAATTATTATAAAAAATAATTAAAATTAATAAATACAGAGAGGTATAAAAATGACAATAGAGAACAATATATTTATCGGAAATAAACCAGTAATGAACTATGTTTTAGCAGTAGTAACACAAATAAATGAAGGCGAAACAGAAATAAACATAAGAGCTAGAGGAAGAGCTATTAGTAGAGCTGTTGATGTAGCTGAAATAGTAAAAAATAGATTTGTACCAGGTTCTGAAATTGGTGAGATTAAAACCCAAACTGAAGAGATTAGAAATCCTGATGGTAGAACTACAAATGTAAGCTCAATCATTATTCCAATAATTAAAAACCAAACTAATTTTAAAGATTTTTAATAATAAATATTAAAAATCTAATATTTTTATTATAAAATATTAAAATAAATAAATTTAAAATTAAAAACTATTTTTAAAGATCTTTATAATAGATATTAAAAATCAATATTTTTATTAAAAATATTAATAATAGATTAATTTAATACTAAAAACTATTTTTAAAAATTTATGAGGGTGGGAGACAAACTTATTTTTTTTATAATTTTTTTCTATTATTTATCCTTTAAATTTATATACCATGAATTATAACTATTATATATAGATATTAATATTTATAGTTGTTTTATTTATGGTTTTAAAAGATGATACTATTAATCAGACTATGTTAATCCCAATGGACTTGAGATATATGATTCCTGAAGATCATCCGTGTTATTTTATTAAAAATGTAGTCGAGAAATTGATTGTTTACAAGCAAATCGTGAATTTGTTGATACTGTTGGTGAGTTTGCTTATCCTCGTTAAATCTTACTTAGACTAGTTTTAATGAGTATATTTGATGTTGGATTATCATAACGTGAGATTGAAAGAAAAACAAAGACTGACATTAGTTATATGTAATAAAACATATGAAAAAGTTAAAAAATCTTCTAAAGAAAATAGAAACAAATATAAATTAAGATCATCCACTAAAAAGCTTTTAAAACAAGCGGAAAAGGGGCCTGAAAAAATTCCAAAAAAGGTTGAAAAACTTGAAGAAAAAGTTAAAGAATCTCAAAAAAACTTAATAAGTATTAATGACCCAGATGCTCGATTTATGTTAAATAAAAAAAGGAAAATGGGAATTTGATTACAATGGCCAAATAGCAGTAGATGAACACAAAGGAATAATAATTGCATCATATGTAACAAACAATTCCAAAGATTATAATGAACTTATTCCATTAATGGAAGATTTAAAATCTAATATGACTGGAATATATACTTAAATATCTTCTAATTTCCAAGTAAGTGCAGATAA
>NZ_CAJOKH010000021.1 GCF_905235195.1 uncultured Methanobrevibacter sp.
TTATGAAAACACCATTATAAAATAAAATTAAATTAATTGAATTTAGTAAAAATAAGAGTTTTGTGCAAGTTTCTCGTACTAAATAATCTAGCACCCTATTAAATTTATTTAAAAATAAATTTGCCTATTTATTAGAATAGATTTTATCATAATATTCTTGGTATTGGCCAGTTTTAACAGAACTTATCCAATCTTGATTATCCAAATACCAATTAATTGTTTCAACAATCCCTACTTCAAAGGTATATTTAGGTTTCCAATTTAATTCATTTTGAATTTTTGTTGAATCAATAGCATAACGTCTATCATGACCTAAACGATCTTTAACAAATTGAATTAATGATTCACTTTTATCAAGTTCTTTAAGTATTAATTTAACAATGTCAATATTGGTTTTTTCATTATTTCCACCTATATTATATACTTCTCCAGTTTTTCCATTGTGAAGCACTAAATCAATTGCGGTACAATGGTCATAAACATGAAGCCAGTCACGAATGTTTAAACCGTCACCATAAACAGGTAGTGACTTATCTTCAAGTGCATTAGAAATCATTAATGGAATTAGTTTTTCAGGAAATTGATATGGACCATAATTATTAGAACAACGAGTAATATTAACTGGTAAATCAAAAGTGTTATGATATGCCCTAACCATTAAATCTGCTCCAGCTTTTGAAGCAGAATATGGACTATTCGGTTGAATAGGAGTTGTTTCTCTAAAGTATCCTTCCTCTGGAAGTGAACCATAAACTTCATCAGTTGAAATTTGAAGATATTTTTTAATATTATGTTTTTTTGCTACATCAAGTAGTACTTGAGTTCCAAGTACATTAGATTTAATAAATATTTCTGGATCTTCTATACTTCTATCTACATGGCTTTCTGCTGCAAAATTAATGACATAATCACAATCAGACACTATTTTATTCACTAATTCTGAGTCTCTAATATCTCCCTTTACAAAGGAATAATTTTCTTTATATTCTATATCCCTCAAATTTTCAAGGTTTCCACAATAAGTTAATTTATCTAAATTTATAAAATGATAATCCGGATATTTATCTACCATATATTTAAGGAAGTTACTTCCAATAAATCCTGCTCCACCAGTTACTAACACTTTAGCCATACAAACCATTCCATTAATAAATAAAGTAATAAATAATAATTTTTAAAAGTCTACTGGAGTATCTTTAAGAGGCTTCCAGTTTAAATCCTTTTCTGATAAAAGTAAATTTTCTTCCCCTACCTCGTCAATTGGCCAGTCAATACCTATATCACTGTCATTATATAAGATTCCACCTTCATCATCTGGATTATAAAAGTCAGTGCATTTGTAAACAAACTCTGCAACATCAGATAAAACTAAAAATCCATGGGCAAAACCCTCTGGAATAAATAATTGTTTGTTATTTTCTTCTGTAAGTACCTCTCCAACCCATTTACCATAGGTTGGAGAGTTTTTTCTTAAATCTACAGCTACATCAAATACAGAACCTTTAATAACCCTAACTAATTTACCTTGAGGTTGAGTATACTGGAAATGTAAGCCTCTTAAAACACCTTTTGATGATTTGGATTGATTATCTTGAACAAATCTAAGGTTAATTCCTTCAGCTTTAAAGTCATTTTCATTATATGTTTCCATAAAGTATCCACGTTCATCTCCAAATACTGTTGGTTCAACTGTAAATACTCCTTCAATATCCAATTTATTAATTTTAAATTTTCCCATAATATAACCTAGCTTCTTTTTATAATTTTAAATTTTAATAAATAGCTTATTTTAAATAAATTTTAGAAAATATGTTTTAAATTTAAATAAAAATTTAAATTAATTATATAAATATGATTATAATTACATATTAGCTAAATTAATTAAATACAGACCGTATTCAGTTTTCTTAAGTTCTTCACCCCTAACTAAAAGGTCATCTTTTGTAATATAACCTTTATAATATGCAATTTCTTCTAAACAAGCAACATATAATCCTTGTCTTTTTTGAATTGTTTCAATGAAATTAGCTGCTTCAAGTAGACCATCATGAGTACCTGTATCAAGCCATGCCATCCCTCTCCCTAAAAGTTCAACTTTAAGTTTCCCTCTCTTAAGGTATTCCTCATTAATGGATGTAATTTCAATTTCCCCCCTATAAGATGGTTGAACATTCTTTGCAATATTAACCACCTCATTATCATAGAAATAAAGACCTGGTACAATATAGTTAGATTTAGGATTTTCCGGTTTTTCCTCAATAGATAAAACATTCCAATCACTGTCAAACTCTACCACACCAAAAGATTCAGGGTTTTTAGTGTAGTAACCAAATATTAATGCACCTTCTTCAAGATTAGTCGCCCTTTCAAGTATTTCAGTAAATCTATGGCCATGGAAAATATTGTCACCTAAAATAAGTGCAACGTTATCATCTCCAATAAAGTCTTCACCTAAAATAAAGGCATCAGCCAAACCTTTAGGTTCGTCTTGAACCTTATAAGAGAATTTCATGCCTAATTTACTACCATCCCCTAATAATTCTTTAAAAAGAGGTAAATCTCTTGGAGTCGATATTATTAATATTTCTCTAATACCTGCTAACATTAAAATAGAATATACCATTGGTTTATCATAAATTGGTAAAAGTTGTTTTGATACAGCTTTAGTAATTGGATAAAGACGAGTTCCAGATCCTCCAGCTAAAATAATTCCTTTCATAGAAATTTTCACCTCTAACTATTTATTTAAAAATCATAATTACTTTTATAAATTTGATTTTCTATTTATAATTTAGTTTATAATTATAATTTATAAATTATAAATAATTATTATACATCCCATGGCCTTGTAGTATATCCTAATTCTTTAGCTAATTTCTCTTCCCATTGGTTTTTCTCAAATATATAATAATAATCATCTTTCTTATCTTTTAATTTTTCAGTTGCAACCTTATGTTTATGGTAAACATAAGATTCTGGACATTGATAAATTTTCAATTTTAAAATATGTCTAATGAAATCTGAATAAATTCTATCAGATCTGTAATGCCTTCCTAATTCAGCATCCAAACCTAAAGATGAATTATAAACATCTCTTTTAATATATGTACAGAAAAATGGAGCAAAATCCAATTCTAATAATTTACCATCATGGTAATAAGACATATTAACTATATTATGATGAAGCTTTGATGGTGTAACATCACAATCAAAGTTAAAATCACTATAAGGAACATGTTGCTTCATAAATTCAATACCCCCAGGCAATATTTCATGGGGGACAACTAATCCACAATCAGGTAAACTGTAAGCACAAGTTTGCATATGTTCAATAGCTCCTTCAAATAATACAGCATCATTATTCAAAAGTAAAATATCCGAATCATCATCAGATAAATTTATTCCCTGATTTACAGCATATGTAAAACCATAATTTACATCATTTAAAATCAGTTTAATTTTATTATCTGCCTCGATACTTTTAAGATAATCTTTGACTTTGCTGGTTGAATTATTATCAACAACTATAATATCAACCATATCACAATTATCCCAATGTAATATGGAATTAATACAATTTTTAATCACATTTAATGATTCATAACTTGGTATAACAACACTAACCTTTTTTTCAAGATCTTTATATGGCTTAGGAGTGTATTTATTTTTTTCAATTATTTTACTAGCATAATTATGATAATCTACTTCAATATCAGATAATCTATTAGAAGAGTTTTCTTCATAAAATCTTGAAAGTAAAAATGGAACTGAATACATCTTACAAAGATTACTAATTCTTAAAATATAATCCCAATCTACAAACCTCCAAAGATTTTCATCAAAATATCCAACTGAGCTGCAAACATCTTTTTTGTGAGCAAAACAACTCATATCTATATAATTTCTGTTGTGAAGCAGTGGTTTATTATATGATGCAAATCTTACACCGTATACCTCATCATCAAAATCCTTATACAAGAGTTGTCCGGAGTATATTGCATCTGCATCATCAATTTTAAAGAATGCTGCTACAACAGTTTCAAGATATTCCTTTTCCCATAGATTATCAGAATCAAGATAAGTAATTATTTCCCCTTTAGCAATTTTCAATCCTGTATTTCTAGCAGAAGCTACACCTTTATTATTTGTATGGCTTTGTAAAACTAATCTATCATCATCAATAGTCTTCAAAAAGTTTGAAGTCCCATCACTGCTACCATCATCAACAATAATCAATTCAAAATTTGAATAAGTTTGACTTAAAACAGAATCAATAGCTTTTTTTATAATATCTTTTCTATTATAAGTAGGCATTATTACAGATACTAATGGCAAATCATTAGAATTTGAAAGATTATCTCTTAAATATTTGCCTATATGATCCATAAATGAAAAACATCGTTTATCTTGTAAAACAAAAGGTGTTTCTATAATAGGATTAACAAATGAATTAATTAAATACTCATCAAAATTTATAAAATCAGCTTTCTTTCTAAAAAGTTTAAGATCCCTTTTTTGCCTTTTTAAATCAGCAGAATATACCTTTTCCTTTTTTCGTAATTTTTCATAATTAGATTTATAATACTTATAACTATTACTTTTTTTTAGAAAAAATTCCATAAACGACATTTAAACACCTACTATAAAAATACATTCAAATTAATTAGCATTATTCCAAACATTTATTACAAAATTCATAGTTTTATCAACACTTGAAAATTTTTCAACATCTTTTTGTGCTTGTTTTACAACTTCAAACAATTTATCATTAGATAAAGATACAATTTCTTTAATTTTACTTGCAAAAGCTTCTGGATTATTAGCTTCAGTTAAAAAACCATTCTTTCCATCTTCAATTATTTCAGGAATAGCTGAAACATTTGTTGTTATAAATGGAATGCCGTATCCCATTGCTTCAAAAATTACAGTAGGGAACCCATCCATATCTCCATTCTTTGAAACCTTAGATGGGCATACCAATAAATCATTTTCTTTTAAAACATTTCCAACCTCTTCAGGAAGTAATTCTCCCTTTATAGAAATATTATTACAATTTAACTCATCAATCAACTCCCTATATTCATTTTCCAATTTTCCAAAACCATATATTGAAAATTGTAAATCTTCATCTTCAAGTAATTTTGCAGATCTAATTAAGTCATCTACTCCTTTTTTCTCTACAAAACGAGAAATAGAAACTATATTTTTGATTTTACCCTCTTTTATATTTAAATCATGTATTTCATATTTTGTTGCCTGCCTTGTTATGAAAATTTTATCCTTTGGTACCCCATGATTAATTAAATAATTTTTATGAAACTCACTTAAAGTAAAAACCCCTTTACATAAATTAGATTGGGATACTTCATCAATATTGTTTATTAAAGCATATTTATTTATAAAAATATCAAATGCATGAGCAAAGAAGGTAAATGGGATTATTAATTTTTCAGCTATAGGATAAGTAAATTCATGACATATAGGATGTGCAAAATGGGTATGCATTAAATTTATATCATAATTAACTAATAATTTTTCTAATTCAATATAATTATCAAATGAAACAATTTTTACAAAGAAATCTAATTTTATAGGTTTTGAATGATTTTTACAGAAAACATAAATGTTATAACCATTATCAACTAACCATTTAACTTCATTAACAACAAAAGTTTGTGAATGTTCTGGAAAACTATCTAAAACATAAGCAATATTAATATCCTTTAAATCTTTATCAGGAGCAATTATCTGCAATGAACGTCTATCCAATAATTTTTTAAATAATGCACTTTCATCTTGAACTAATGCCATTTCCTTTTGAGCCAATGATTTTTCGTTTTGAGCCAATTTTTTTTCATGTTCTGCAGTTTTCAATGATTTTTCTAAATTTTTCCTAGTTTGATCAAAACTTTTTTGAGCCAATTTTTTTTCATGTTCTGCAGTTTTCAATGATTTTTCTAAATTTTTCCTAGTTTGATCAAAACTTCTATAAGTATACCTAAGAGTCCTAGCTAATCCTTCAATCTGTCTATTATTATGAGCAAGTTTATCTGCCAACTTATTAACTTGAGAGGACAGTTTGAGAATTTCCTTATCCTTCTGTTTTAATTCATTAGATTGAACAGAAATTTGTTTTTTGTAAACTTTTTCTTTATTAATTAAGTCCTCATAATTATTTTTATAAAAATTATAACTATTACTTTTTTTTAATAAAAAATCCATAAAAGACCTCCTATTATAAATTAAAATCATTGTATAAATTATTTAAAGAAATAAAACTTTGCTAATCATAAAAATATTATAAAAAATATAAAAAATTATAATGCATTTTTAATAGCTTCACTCATTTCCATAGTAGATGAACTTCCACCTAAATCAGGGGTAACATCTTTACCTTCAGATAAAACTTTTAAAACTGCATTTTCTAATCTATCTGCAGCATCTTTTTCACCAAGATAGTCAAGCATCATTTTTGCTGATAAAATCATTGCAATAGGATTTGCTATACCTTTACCGGCAATATCAGGTGCAGAACCATGTACTGGTTCAAATAAACCATTATTTTCACCAATATTTGCAGATGGTATAAAACCTAAACCACCAACAAGACCTGCTCCCTCATCTGATAAGATATCTCCAAAGAGATTAGTTGTAACTATTACTTCAAACTCACTTCCTTTAGTAATTAAATACATACTTGTAGCATCAACATAAAAATCTTCGGTTATAATACCTTCATCTTTATATTCTTCAGCTACTTCATATAATATTTTTTTAAATAAACCATCTGATTTTTTTAATACATTTGCCTTGTGAATACCTGCAACTTTAGTTTTACCATTAGCTTGTGCATATTCAAATGCATATCGAATGATTCTTTCTTCTGCTTCCCGGGTAATTATTCTTTTTGCGATTGCACCATCTTCAGTTTCTTCTTCCATATTAGCTATATATAAACCTTCAGTATTTTCACGTACTATCATAATATCTAAATCATCGAATAAAGCTTTAGTACCAGGATAAGATTTAACAGGCCTTAAATTAGCAAATAACTTTAAGGATTGTCTAAGTTTTACAATTACATCTGCAGCAGATTCTCCAGCAGCACCAAATAAACATGCATCTGAAGCTTTAACAAGATCAAGTGTCTCATCAGGTAATGCTACACCAGTTTTTTCAAGACAATCATCACCAGCATCTGCATAGGTAAAGTTAAAATCTACATCTAAGCCATCAAGGATATTGATAGCAGCTTCCATTACTTCGCTTCCAATTCCATCCCCAGGAATAACAGTTATTTCATACATTTTATCACTTATTAATTAATTTTTAAATTATATATTTGAATATTATAAATCTGGATTGTTTTTAATCCAAGGTATTAATCCACCAGTATTTAAGATATTTAACATAAATGGAGGTAATTTTTTAAATTCTACTTCTTCCCCAGATTCTGTTTTAATAATTCCATTTTCTAAATCTATATTGATTTTTTCCCCCTCAAAAACTTTTTCAGTTATTCCAGGAGCTTCCACAAGAGGTACTCCAATATTACATGCATTACGATAGAAAATTCTTGCAAATGACTCTGCTACAACAGCACTAATACCTAAACCTTTAATAGCCATAGGCGCATGTTCTCTTGAAGAACCACATCCAAAATTAGTTCCACCTACAATAATATCCCCTTTTTGTGCTTTTTTATCAAAATCAGCATCTAAACCTTCCATACAATGTTTTGATAAGTTTTCTTCATCATTATAGATTAAATATCTTCCAGGTAAAATAACATCTGTATCAATATCGTTTCCAAATTTCCATACTTTTCCTTCCATATTATAACCCCTATTAGATTAATAAATAAATTTACTCAGGTAAAGATATTTCTCCTTTAATAGCTGAAGCTGCAGCAACTTTTGCAGATGATAAATAAACTTCACCTTCTGGACTTCCCTGTCTTCCTTTAAAGTTCCTATTAGATGTTGAAAGACTAACCTCATCAGGTCCAATAAGACCGACATGTCCACCAAGACATGGACCACAACATGGATTTGTTACAAGGGCACCTGCATCGACAAATATTTTAATTAAACCTTCATCTAAACATTGGGTGTAAACCTCTTTTGATGCTGGTATAACAAGCATTCTAGTTCCATCTGCAACTTTATTTCCTTTTAAAATTTTTGCTGCATCCCTCATATCTTCAATCCTACCATTAGTACATGAACCTAAAAATACCTGATCAACTTGTTTTGATACTTCACTTACAGGTTTTACATTATCAACATGATGAGGACATGCTACTTGAGGTTCAAGATTACTTACATCAAATTCTATTGTCTCGAAACTAGCATCTTTATCAGTGGTAAAACCTTTATATGGCTTATCAGTTCTTCCTTTAAGGTATTCATCAGTTTTTTTATCCGCTTCACATAAACCGACTTTTCCACCCATTTCAATAGTCATATTAGATAAAACCATCCTATCAGACATATCAAAATTACTTATAGTTTGACCTACAAACTCACATGCTTTATAAGTAGAACCATCTGCACCTACATTACCTATAATATTAAGTATAAGATCTTTGGCAGAGGTGTTTTCTTTTAAATCACCGGTAATTTCATATCTAATAGTTTCCGGTACTTTAAACCATAATTTTCCAGTTGCAAATACCATTGCCATATCAGTTGAACCAATACCTGTTGCAAATGTACCTAATGCCCCATAAGTACAGGTGTGTGAATCAGCACCTACAATTACCTCTCCAGGTCTTACATGACCAAGTTCTGGAAGAACTTGATGACATACCCCTTGATTTACATCATAAAAATTAGTAATTTTTTGTTCTTTTACAAATTTTCGCATTAATATATGGTTATTTGCTGAATCTATAGAATCAGCAGGAACTTGGTGATCAAATGGAACGACTACTTTTTCTCTGTCCCATACTTTTTCTTTACCAATTTCTTCAAATCCTTTTACTGCAAGAGGACCTGTTAAATCATGAACCATAGCTATATCAATATTAGCCATTACAATTTCTCCAGCTTCAACTTTATCTTTAGCTGAAGCTCTAGCTAATATCTTCTCAGACATTGTCATTGCCATATTTTCTTCTCCATAATGTTAATATTAAATTTTTATTTTATATTTAATAATTAATAATCTTAAATAAACTTTAATTAAATAAATATATTAATTAATCAATTAAATTGATTTAATTAAGATTATAAGTGTGAATTATTTTATTATCAATTAATAAATTGATTTTTACAAAATTGTAAATAAATATTTAAAGTTAGACAATATGTCTAGTTTATTAATTATTATTAATTAAGATATAAAACAAATTTTCATATTATAATAATATATGACTTTTTTATTAAATAAAAGTAAGTTAAATTTTTAAAAAAATTCAATTAATATTTTAAAAAAATAAATTATAAAAAATTAAAATTAAAGAAAGATTATTATATTTTATACAAATTACCAAAGTTAAATAGCTTTATATAATCTGGCACATTATCTATAATATTTTTAGTATCAAATATTATTGGATTTTCCATATTTTCTTTAAATAGACTATAATTTAATTTTTTAAATTCATCATGGTCTGCAAGTATTAATGCTATTGATGCATCCTGAAGTGCCTCATCAAGTGATAAAAATTTATCTCCAATAACATGAGGATCATGTATACCTACAGTGTAACCTTCTTTTTCAAGATTTGATATTATTTCAAATGCAGGAGACTCTCTTGTATCTCCAGTATTACCTTTATAAGATACACCTAAAATAGCTATCTTAGGTTTATATTGTTTTGTATGTTTTTGAATGATTAATTTTGCCTTATCAGAAGTAAACTGAGGCATACTATTATTTGTATCCCTTGAAAGCTTGATAATATTTGCATCTTCTGGTGCTTTTGAATAGATAAAGTATGGATCTATTGCAAGACAATGACCTCCTACACCTGGACCTGGATTGTGTATATTAACACGAGGATGTTGATTTGCAAGTTCAATAACATCCAATGTATTTACACCAATTTTAGCACATATCTTAGTAAGTTCATTTGCAAGTGCAATATTTACATCTCTAAATGTATTTTCCATACATTTAGATAGCTCAGCCGTTTTAGCTTCAGTTTTTAAAAGTTTACCTTTAACAAAAATCCCATATGCTTCGGCTGCTTTTTCTGTACATGCATCTGTTACTCCACCAATAATCCTATTATTGTTTACAAGTTCATACATGATTTGGCCTGGAAGAACTCTTTCAGGACAATGTGCAAGGTAAATATCAATACCAACCTTAAGACCAGACTTTTCAAGTAGTGATTTGATAGATTCTTCAGTTGAACCTGGAGCAATAGTAGATTCAATAATAACCGTATTACCACTTTTAAGATAATCTACAATAGATTCACATGCATTTATAACATAACTTAAATCACAGCTAAGATTTTCAACTAAATAGGGGGTTGGAACTGTTATAATAAAAACATCTGCCTCTTCAGGAGATAGGGATGCATGATATCTACCTTCAACAATAGCATTATTTATACTTTCACTAATACCTGGCTCTTCAATATGTACAATACCATTATTTAAATCATCAATCATTTCTTTATTAATATCAACTCCAACAACATCACAATTATGCTTTGCAAATAGTGCTGCAGTTGGAAGTCCAATATATCCCTGACCTACTACACATACTTTCATTATAATCCTCCAATCTTTTAAGTAAACATTTTAATAATTTGATAAAATTCATAAAATTCTTAAAGCTAAAAAATCTTTAAATTTATAATTTATCATATACAAATTATGATTATATTTATTATATGCTATTGATATATTTTTTACTAAATTTTAAGAAATTATAAACTTAAAAATATTGATAATATGAAAATGTTAATGTGGTGAATTAATGAAAATATTAATAACTGGTTCAGAGGGAATGTTAGGTACCGATTTATGTAATGTACTTAAAGATGAAGATTTGATTGTAACTAATCATAAAACATTAGATATAACAAAATATGATGAGGTTTTAGAAAAATTCAAAAGTTTAAAACCCGATATAATTGTTAATTGTGCTGCTATGACTGATGTTGATGGTTGTGAAAGCCAAATAGATTGGGCATATCAATTAAATGGAGAGGCAGTTAAAAATCTCGCACTTGCAACAAAAGAAATAGATGGAACATTAGTCCATATAAGTACAGACTATGTTTTCAAAGGAGATAAAACACGTCCTTTACGTGAAGATGATGAACTTGGGCCTGAATCAGTTTATGGTAAAAGTAAACTTATGGGTGAAGAATATATTCAAGAAATTCTAGATAAATACTTTATTTTAAGAACTGCATGGCTATATGGTAAAAATGGGCCAAACTTTATTGAAAAGATGTTAAGCTTATCTAACCAATATGACAGTTTAAAAGTTGTAGAAGATCAAACAGGTTCACCAACATTTACAGTTGACCTTTCTCATGCAATAGCTGAAGTAGTAAAGTCTGATAAATATGGAATATACCATGTTACAAATAAAGGTAGCACTACATGGTATGATTATTCAAAATTAATATTTAAAAAGAAAGGTATTGATGTAGAGGTTAATCCAGTAAGCTCTGATGAGTTTGCAGCTGCAGCTACACGACCTCATTATTCAGTTTTATCCCATGAAAAATGGATTGAAAATGGGTTTAGTGAGCTTAGAGATTACAAAGAAGCTCTTGATGAATATTTAAACTTGTAAAAATATTTATATTAAAATTTTTTATTGGCTTTTAAATTATTTATTATAAAAAAATTTTAAATCCAATTTTAAAATAATATATAAATACATTTATTTACTTATATAAAAATAATAAATATTTATAAATCACTATTATTTTCTTAAATTTTAAAATTAAATTGTAAAAATATAAAAACAAAAAAAATATTAGTTTAATTATTTATTTAGTTTAAAAATTTTAAAAGGTTTTAATATGAAATTAACAGTTATTGGAACAGGTTATGTAGGGCTAGTGACCGGAACCTGTTTTGCTGAAATGGGAAATAAGGTTTATTGTGTAGATGTTAATGAAAAAATTATAAATAACCTTAAAAATGGAATTATTCCTATTTATGAGCCTCAACTTACTGATTTAGTTATTGAAAATCAAAAAAGATCTAACATTACCTTTACAACCGATACAAAAACTTCACTTGAAAATTCGGATATTTACTTTATAGCAGTTGGAACTCCAATGAATGAAGATGGAAGCTGTAATTTAACTTATGTACGTAATGTTGCAAGTGAAATCGGTCAATATATGGATCATGATTGTTTTGTTGTTATTAAATCAACTGTTCCAGTTGGAACATCAGATGAGGTAAAATCAATCATTAATGAAGAACTATCCAAAAGAGGAGAATCATTTAATTTTAAAATGATTTCAAATCCTGAATTTTTAAAAGAAGGGACAGCTGTAAATGATTGTCTACTTCCCGATAGGATTATTGTTGGTTTTGAAGATCAATCATGTAAATATGTTATGGAAGATTTATATGAACCATTTACTGATACAACCCGTAATATGTATTTCATGAACATTAGAAGTGCTGAACTTACAAAATATGCCGCTAATGCTATGCTTGCATCTAGAATTTCATTTATGAATGAAATGGCAAATATTTGTGAGATGACTGGTGCAAATATTGAAGACATACGTCTTGGAATTGGAACAGACAAACGTATAGGCAGTCATTTCTTACATGCAGGATGCGGATATGGTGGAAGCTGTTTCCCAAAAGATGTCCAAGGAATAATTAGTATTGCAGAGGAAAATGGAATAGACCCTAAACTTTTAAAAGCAATTGAAAATGTTAATTTTAATCAGAAATTATCCTTAGTTAGAAAAATTATAAATCATTTTGGTGAGGATTTAAATGGGCTTATATTTGGTCTATGGGGTTTATCATTTAAACCAAATACTAATGATATGAGAGAAGCTAGTTCCATTACACTTATAAAAGAGCTTACAAAAAGAGGAGCTATCATACAAGCATATGATCCTAAAGCAATTGATGAGGCAAAAGAAAAATATCTAAAAGATAATGAAAATCTTGTTTATTGTAATAATAAAAGTGATGCAATAAAAGATGCTGATGCTATGATACTTGTTACTGAATGGAAAGAATTTAGAACTCCTGATTTTAGGGAAATTAAAAAATTACTTAAAAATCCAGTAATCTTCGATGGACGAAACCAATATAATCGTGAAAGACTTCGTGAATTAGGATTTATTCATTATCAAATTGGTATTAAATATACTGATTAAAAGTATCAATTAAATAAAAATTAAATAAAAAATAAAATATTATTTAAATTATACTCAAATATAAGACATAAATATTAAAATATTAAAAAATAAATTATGAAAATTTATTAAAAAATTAAGAGGTAAAAAAATGAATAGAATACAATGGGCTGCAATTTTTGTTATATTAATTATGGCTTTAAGTGGTGTAGCATATTTCATGACATTTTTCTTTATTTAAACAAAACTGAAAAATTGATAAAAGCAATGATAAATTAAAAAATACCATTAATTATTAATTAAAAATATAATTATATTTATTTGGAGGAAAAATAATGGCAAAATATAAAATCGGTGCAGTTGTTGCAGAATTTAACTTTGATATTAATCAAATGATGTTAGGTCTTGCTAAAGAAGAAGCTAAATCAAGAGGAAGTGAAATTACAAAAGTATTTATCTCACCAGGTGTCTTTGATATGGCACTTCCTATTAAAAAGTTACTTGAAAGAGATGATATTGATGCTGTAGTAGCATTAGGCTCTGTAATTGAGGGTGCAACAGACCACGACCAAATTGTAGCTCAACATGCAGCACGTAAAATAACTGATTTATCTTTAGAATATGATAAACCTGTAACATTAGGTATTAGCGGCCCAGGTATGACCAGAATTGATGCTCACAGACGTATTGATTATGGTAAAAAAGCTGTTGAAGCTGCTATTAAAATATTAGATAGAATTGAAGAACTTGATTAAATAAAATAATAAATATATTGATTTATTGATAATTTTTTTATTAAAAATTTAGAAATTCTAATCGATTAATATTTATTAAATTATTAATTTGTTTTGATTTTTATTATAAACTAATTATTCCTTAATTGAATTAATTATTCCTTAATTTAATTAATTATTCCATCTTACCCTAAATTAAATTATAAATTAATTTTTTATAAAACTAAAAAAAAATTAGATAAATTTAAAGATTTAAATCTATTTATTTTACTAAAATTCATATAAATTTTAACAAATTTAATTTAAACTTATATTTTAGATGATTTTATGGAAATTTTAAAACCTGAAGATTTAAAGAAAAGGTATAATGATCCTTGGATTGCACCATATCAGAAAGTTATTACTATGGTAGATAATGATACTGTTGAGATAGTAGAATATCATTCATGTATATCTGGTTCACATTGGCTTGTAAACCAATATAAACATTCAAGTCCACTAATAGATATAGCATTTCGTGATGGAAACAAACATGTGTATATTTGTAAAATTGGTAAATCCCCTTTAAATTTAGAGGCAAGTTATAATGCTGCTGGTATTGAAGAGATTAAAGTTGAAAATGATGAAGTTAAAGTAACCCACTCTGGCCTTGCAGGTGCAGGAGTTGGAGCTGCAATGTGTAGAGGTATGGGTGAAGGTGTTAAATATATTGAACTTATTAGTGAAGGTGGAGGTTCAAAGCTTGGAAAAGCAACAGTTGTAAGTGAAAAACTTTCAAAACTTGTAATTGGTATTGATGATACTGATATTAAGGATAAAGGTGCAACTTGGACTATGGCACATAATATAGGAGAAGAATTAAAAAGTGAAGGTTTCCAATATTTAGACCATGTAATTTGCCAATTATATCCTAAAAATCCACATAAAACGCAAAATTGTGTATCTATTGCACTAATATTTGCTGTAAAAGAGGAAGATAAAGAAAAACTTATTAATCGTGTAATTAGTCTTTTAAAAAGAGACACTCTCTCTCAAGAAACATCTATTGCAATACTTGAAGGAATTAAAATACCAGAAAAATTAAAAGAATATGCACATCAAACTAAAACTGGTATGATGGATGTTGAAAAATGTGAAAATCTTGCCAAAGAATTAAATATTAAATTAATAGCTGTTACAGGAGACCATGGAAAAATTGGTGCCCTTGCAGCTTTAGGATTATATAATGATCCTGATGAAGCAGTTAAAATTTATAAATAAATTTTAATCTTCATAAAACATATTTTAAACTTTATTTTAAAAACTTTTATAAGAATTAGACATTTTTATTTAATTTTTTACTAAATAAAATATAAAAAGAATATTTAATTATCCTTTTATAAGAAGAAAATATCTGTATTGATTAAACTATAATATGTTTTACTGCCTATCATCACTAGAACCAGTATCTGTAGTGTTAGTTAAAATATCTAAAGATTCCCTATCTGTTAAAATAAAATTTAAAAATATTCCATCTTCCGAACTTACAGCGTTTCTAACAGATAATGTATCGCTTTTACCAATAAGTTCTATATTATGCTCACCATAGGTAAAATTAATAGAATTATTAGCACTTATATCTTCACTTTCAAATTCACCTAGATACTCATCATTGACCTGTAAAACATAGGATTGATTTTCTTTAAATATTGCAGAACTTGATGTAATTAACTCATCATCAATGTAAATGTCAAAAGAACTAGCATTTCTTGATTTATAAGCAACTTTATAGTATTCTGTAATATCATAATCTAAAGTACTTGTATTAGCCATTCTTACAGAATGAATTACTTTTGATCCACAAAATACATTAGGAATACGACTATTAGATATTATATCACCAACATGTACTCCCAAATCAGAGCGAGCATTTGCAGGTAGTCTTAAATTATCAGCTTCATCACCCATAGTTTTATTAATTGAATAAGACTCATTTTGAATAATTATAGTATCACCATAACTCATTTGAAGGGTTTGAAGGGCATGATAAGGCATATGAATTAAATTTGATTCATTTTCAAGAGCATTATCAACAACATATGGCCCTCTAACTGCAATATGATTTTCTGAACCCTGACCAAAAATAACAATATTTCTTGAGGTTGCCTCAATGGATATTTGGCCATTATCACCAATAGTAGCTGCAGACATAAATGTTGAAATCATAATCACCAGTACAAAAAACACAAAAATAATTGGCAAATGCATTTTAATAAATGATTTAGCAAAATTTCGATTATTCTCTCGCTTAAATAGTCTAATAGAGTTAATAATTAATTTTACCAAATAAAATACTGCCTCTATAAGACCAAATACTCCAATTAATAAACTTAATTGAAATGGAACAGGAGGAACAAAGAATAATAAAAATAGACCTAAAATAATTAATGATAATCCGAGAATGGACATTCTAATATAATTTCCTAAAGTATCTATCATGGCTACACGGCCATAGGTCATTGCACGTATAATTATTGATCTTACAACCTCATTTGCCATTTCATGTAAGTCACTAAGTGGTGACATATCATGTTTTATCACCCCAATATCCACTTCATAAATTTTTATACCCCTAACCTCAGCATCAAGAACAATACCTACATCTACACCATAATCCTTTTCAAATTCCATTTTCTTTAATAAAGAACGTTTTGCAGCAAATTGTCCACTTAAAGGTTGTTCATAATCAACTTCAGGGAAAAAGAATTTTAAAAGAGGTTTGGCAGTAAGTTCAGTTACACGACCACTTTCTCTTGCAAATTTAGTTTTGGTAATATCAGCATTACCTTCTAAAATTGGTCTAATAAAACAGTCTACTTTTTCAGAGCTTAAATTTTTAATATCACCATCAATAAAAGCAACTACATCTGCATCACTAACATCAACACCTGTTTTAATAGCTGCACCTTTACCTTGATTATTTTTATGAGTAATGACTTTAGCACCTGCATCTATTGCAACAACCTCAGTATTGTCAGTGGAACCATCATTGACTACAATAACATTATCAATATAATCTAACTCTTTAATTACATTAATAACGTGAGCTACAGATTCCTCTTCATTATATGCAGGAACAATTGCATCAACAGTTAAATTTTTATTTATTGATGAATTATTCTTTTTAAAAGCCATTATTAACCTCACAAATATATTTGACTTAAATGATTAAAATACATAAAAATCTAAATAAATATAATTTACTTTTTTACTCCTCATATCTTACTTAGTATATTTAATTATGAATAATATTTAATTATTAGTATATAAAATAATTAACTAATTTTCAGATTCTTTAATCTTATCTAGAATTTCAGGAAATTCCTGTAAGATATTTTCAAGTTGACTATCATTACCTCCTTCCTGATTAACTGCCCATAAGGTATGTGATTTAGTAAGACCTAATTGACGAGCAACATTTACATAAATTAATTCATTGTAATTTTTTTCCATTGCAGTGATTTTAGTATCATTTAATACAGCCATAGTCCAAAACCAAATATCATCAGCTAATGGACATAATTTTTTAAATAAATCTTCATTTAAAACTGTTTTTGATAATGAATTAGGGAAATATAATATACCACCACTACCAGTTGGGAAATTTAAAAATGATGTCTTAGGATTTTCCCTTACCAAATGCCAATTTGCATATTCTTCAATTTCCCCATTATCAGATAAACTAATAGCTCTAGATCTACAACTTACAATTGTATTAGGATGTTTGTTGTATGTCTGCCACATATTTTCTAACCAATCTGGAGGATAAAAAATATCATCATCTGCTGTTACAATATAATCATTAGGATATTCTTGAAGGGCAGGGATTAATTTTTTATATGATCTAATATCTTTATACCATTTAATTGTTAAACCATTATCTTTAAATTTAAGTATGTGTTTAGGAATATCATCCTCTTTATTTGGAAATTGCTCTTCAGCTAAATATAAAATAACTTTTTTAGCCTTTAAATTTTGATTTAACAGTGAATATATACAAAATTGGATATCATCCATACGTTCTGGAAATGAGGTTAGAGAAATTATTGGAAGCTTACTATTTCTAGCACTGTCAATTCCCAATTCATTAAAATTAGAAATTTCCATACTCAATTGCTTTTTATCGATAAAATTAGTTTTACGTCTAATATTCTCCTTATATATATCAAAAATTTCAATATGATTAAAATTAATAACAAATATGTAAAACTTGTATAATTTATATGGAATTTCGCTGAGAATATCTGAATCTAATTCCATTTTGAGAAATTCATCTCTCATTTTATTGTAATATTCTTCCCGAAACTCTTGAGAAAGTAGATTAAAGTTTGCATATGACTCATTAATTTTAAGTTCTGCAAAATTAGTTTTAAATTCATCAACCTTATCATATTTAATTAAAATTTCCTCAACTAAATCAAATACATCAAAAATTACTAAACGTTTATTATAACTTGTTTTTTTATTTTGAAGAGAATCCTGATTTAATCTATTATAGTGATGTAAAATTTCAGGAAGATAAGAAACTTTTTTAGCTAAAAACAATGTTTCAACATGGAATGCAAAATCTTCAAAAAGTCTAAAGTGAAATATAAGATTATTATCTTTTATAAGAGATGCTTTAAAAAATTTATTCCATACAACAAACTGATTGTTCATTACAAGTCTTTTATTATAAGTATAATCAAAAACAAAATTACTATAATCTTCCTTGTCAACTGGTAGATAAATTTTATTTATTGTCTTATTACTTTTTAAATGTTCAATAAAGTTAAAAAATACAATTTCTGAATCATTTGAAACGGCATGATAATATAGTTTTTCTAAAGCATCTAATTCAATCCAATCATCTGAATCTATAAAATAATAATACTCCCCACTTGCTATTCTAATTCCATGATTACGAGCTCCGCTTAATCCCTGATTTTCTTGAGATTTAATTATTATTCTATTATCCCTTTTAGCATATTCTTTAAGAATTTCCAAAGATGAATCTGTAGATTCATCATTAATACAAATAATCTCTATATCATCTAAGGTCTGATAAATTATACTATCTAAACACCTTTGCAGATAGTCCTCAACATTATAAACAGGAATAATAACTGAAACTTTAACCATTTTACCGCCTTTAAAATAGATATATGATATTAATAATGATTATTTAAATTGACTTAGTTTCCTTAAAGGTTTTGTAACTTTCCAACTAGTTGATGACTCAATAAGCTCATTTTGCTTTCTAAGATTTTGTATATCATCTTCTAAATACTCGATTTTCTTATGCAAAAACTTATTTTCCTTTTTAGTTCTATCTAAATCTTTCCTTAGCTCAAGAGAATTTTTATCAAAACGATTAATTTGAACTTCCATTCGCTTATTATCTCTCTTTAGAATTCTATTCTCTCTTTTATAAGTATTCATTTCTATATCTTTCTCATGAAGTTTCTTTTCCATTATAAATAAAAATTTTTTAGTATTATTAGAAATAAAAATAGATTCTCTCAACTGGTCTTCTAATTGAGTAATTTCATCATTTGAAGGTGAAACTTTTCCATTTATTTTATCTTCTTTTTTATTATTAAATTCATTAGAATTCATTTAAATCTCCACGTCAATATTACCTATTTTAATTATATTATATAAAATTATACCTTATTTTTAAAATTATATAAGTATTATATTAGAATTTCAATATTATAAAAAAATAAAAAAAAATATTACAACACCTCGAAAATTTAAAAATTTTAAAATATTATGAGTTAATTATAAACTGATTTATGATTTTACAGATTTTATATTAAATTTTTTTTAAAAATTTATTTTTGATAGAGGATTAAGTCATCTTCACAATAAAGATTCTCTCCATTATTTAAAGATTCTAGAAATTCATCAATGTGTAACTTATAATCTTCAAAATTTTTACTTGAAAAAATAAATATTAATTCAAATAATAAGTCTTTAGGAAGATAATGTTTTCTTATTAAATCCATTTCAATAAGCTCATCTTTATAATTATAGAACTCTTCAACAGTTTTACATTCCCTAATCATCCGTATGAGAAAATAAGCATTAAAATAATAAGCATTATTTTGTAAAAATCCTAATATGTAGATATGATTATGAAAAGCATCTTTAAATCCTTTATAAATATCTGTATCATTATTTTCTATTGCATATTTTAAATCACTTAATAATAATTTTCTAAATCTATTAGAGTTCTTCTTAAATTTATGAAAGGCCAAAACTTTAATAACCCTTTTATAATGCTCCATATAATCATATTTGAAATTAGAATTTTTAAATTTATTAAAATATTCTTCATTATCCTCCAATAATCCATAATAATCTATAGACATTATATATACTTCGGAAATTGTAGTTAAGACCTCTGAAAGGAAAACTGGACCTTCCCCTATTGTTAAATTAGGGAATTTAATATTGTTTTTAATTAACATGTCTTTTTTATAAATGTTTTTATAATATGCCCATGGAAGTCCATAATGTTTAGGCCTCATAACATTCTCAATAAAAAAATATTCCAAGTCATTTGCCTTATAACGAGGGTCCTCTATAAGTTTACCTTTAGAATCCAAGATTTTTAGATTAGCTGATACCATATCTGCATCAAATTTTTTTGCCTTTTTATAAAGTTTATTTAAAGCCCCTTTATCAATAAAAATATCTCCCGGATTTAAAAATGCAATATATTCACCTGAACAAGAGGAGATTGCTAAATTACGTGCTGCAGATGATCCTTTTTCAACCCCACTAAGAATTTTAATAAAATCGTATTTTTTTGATAAATCATCTAATAGCTTGTGTGAATTATAACCAGAATTTGTACTAATACAAATTAATTCAATATCTTTTAAGCTTTGATTGTTTACACTTTCAATAGATTTTTCAATCAAATTATTAATATCATACACAGGCATTACTACAGATACTTTAACCATAAAATAACCTCAATATGTGTTAATTAGTTTTTTTATTTTTATACTATTTATACAATGCTGTCAAGCTAAGAAAATTTTGATTTTTTAAAAGCTATCTTGAATGTTTGCTTTGCATTTTTTATGATAATATTTATCTTTTTCTC
>NZ_CAJOKH010000022.1 GCF_905235195.1 uncultured Methanobrevibacter sp.
AAACGATTATATGTTCCTCTATTTTGTTTGTTAAACCTCATTAGAGTTGAATTTACTATTTTACAGTATTGTTCTGCGGAATATCTACTCATGAATTCAAAATCTGCCCTGTGATCGGTATTTCTTTAGAAAATCCTGCAAATTTTCTCAATTTTGCACTACGATTTAACTCTTTAACAACATCAGAACGGTATAATTAAAATACATACTCATAAATAGAATTTTAATTGAAATTAGCATCATTTGACGATTTGTAATTCCTTTTCGGTTGCATGTGTCTTTAAATTTTTTAGAATCGATAATTTTAAATATTTTGCCTAACAAATTAAACTTTGGGTCTTTTGAATCGTAATTTAAACTCAGTAACATTTTTAGCCTCAAATAAATATATGTTATACATTATATTTAAATATACCGATTTAAATTTCCCTATTTTAAATTTAATGAATTTTATGAAAACACCGTTATAAAATAAATATAAATTAATTGAATTTAGTAAAAATAAGAGTTTTGTGCAAGTTTCTCATACTAAAAAATCTAGCACCCTATAAAATTAAAATCAAAAAGAAATAGAAATGAATCCTATTATCAATCCCATTGAATTACTTCCCTATAAGAAGTGTAAATTTTAAAAAAAAAGTTTATAATATTGGAAGAGACCTTATTAAAAAAATTAAAAGGAAAATAGTTATGGAAACTGATACTAATCATCAGGCTTTAGAACCTTTATCAGGTTGACATTGCCTCTTTTGGTATATCCCACCATATACCTGTTGTCAGCAAATAAAGCGATTTGGAAATCAGTTTCGTAAAATAAGGGTTTAAAGAATTAAATTAAACATAGGAACAAAATTAACTTATATATGATCCTTCCTCAAAAACACATTCAACAACACTATGATGCATTCCAAACGGATCAATAATTTCATTTGTAAGAGATTCCCCATCAAATACTAATCTATCATACCAATGCTGCGACAGACGGCCAAAAAAACACCAACAATGAACTTCCCCTTCAAATTGATACTCACTATCTAACCACTCTTTAGCTACAAAATATGGTTTTAACCAGTTAGGACATTCAATCTCAAATTTATTAAACAAATCACTAATAGGTATTAATTTATCATCTTCATTAGTCGCATTAATACCAAATTTCATACCTTCATAAGCCTCCTCAGATATCATAATATTATACTCCTATAATTATTTTGGACAAATGAAAAAGAGAAAAAATAATATTAAAGAATTAATTAATCTTTAAAGAAATCATTTTCGATTTTATTTACAATAGATTTAAATTCTTTAGATACAATGTGTTTTCCATCTTTAGCTGTAATTATAGTATCATCATCAACAGCCTTTGCAACATCTTCTGTAAGTGGAATACTACCTAAATAATCAATATCCATCAATTCAGCAAATTTATCTCCTTGACTTTCCCCGAAGATATTTAGTTTTTCATCACAATTAGGACAGATTAAGTATGCCATATTTTCAACTAAACCGATTTGATCAATATTCATTTTTTTAGTCATTGTAACACATTTTAAAACATCCTCTTGAGATAAGGAGTTAGGTGTTGTAACCATAACCACTGCATCAGCATCAGGAATTGTTTGAAGAACAGTTAATGGTTCATCTCCAGTTCCAGGAGGGTTATCAATAATTAAAACATCAAGATTACCCCATTTTACATCTGATATAAACTGTCTTATAACACCTGTTTTTTGTGGACCCCTCCAAATTATAGGTGTATCTTGACTATCAAGTAAAAAGCCCATACTCATAATAGCTACACCATCCTCACTCATTACAGGTAATATTTTTTCTTCTTCAATACCTAATACTTCCCCTTCCTTACCGAATAATTTAGGGATATTTGGCCCATGAATATCCACATCAAGAATACCTGTTTTATATCCTAATTTTTGGAAAGTTTCTGCTAAATTAGCAGCAACAGTTGATTTACCTACACCACCTTTTCCACTCATAACAACGATTTTATGTTTAATATGGGACATATTATTAGCAATGTTAATTTCTTGTTGAATTCTAGCTTTTTGTTCTTCTTCACTCATATTTGCTCCACCATGATGGTCATGATGAGCATGTTGATTATTATCCGCCATTATATCCTCCGATTCAATTTTTATATTTTATAATAATATTAATTTTCTTTATAATTAATAATCTTCTACTTTTGAAGGTAATTTTGTAAGTATAATAGGTACTAATATCATTACAGCAAGAAGAATAAGCTGAATAACTGTTTTCATGAAACCTTCATTTACAAAATTATCAAAATTACCTTTAATCCACATAAATCCAATTACAATAGGTATGAAATACTTTATAATGAATTTCCATAATTTACCCATTTTTATTTTGGAATTCTCATTAATAGTTTCAATAATATCCTCAATTTTATAAATCCAACCAAAGATTATACATTCAATAATAATAGTAAGTAATAATCCAAATTGGTTTAGGAAATTATCAAAGTAGGTAAGTAATGTAATACCATAACCTGATGTATAGATTATGGAAATTAAAAATCCTACAACACATATATATTTTGTAGCTTTTTCACGGCTCATACCAAATTTATCAGATAAGGCAGCTGAAAGTGGCTCGACAAGTGATAATGCTGATGTAATAGCTGCAAAAAATAAACAAATAAAGAACAATGGTCCTATAATATATCCTGCATTACCCATAGTATTGAAAACACTTGGAAGTACAATAAATGCAAGACCTGCACCATCAGTTATTACATTATCTATTGGAACATGACTTGTAAGACTCATATATCCAATAATAGAAAACATTCCAACAGCAGTAAATATTTCAAATGCACTGTTTGTAATTGCAACAATAAAACCATTTTTAACAAGATTTACACCTTTAGGCAAATAGCTTGAATAAGTTAACATTATACATAAACCTAAACTAAGTGAAAATACGATTTGACCAAAAGCAGCCAACCATATATTTAAATTCAATAAATCACCTAATGGATCAGAACCCCATTGTGGAGTAAATAAAGCATGAATTCCTGCAGATGCTCCAGGTAATGTGATTGAATAGAAAACAATTCCTGCCATTATGAAAAATAAAAGAGGAATTAAAATTTTACATGCTTTTCCAAGACCCTTATTTAAATCCCTATGTGATATAAACCATATAATCACCCATGCAAAAGCTACTGATAAAAATATCGGTATGACTATTGAAAATATTCCCATAGGATTAGTTGTAGAATGAAGCATTGACTGTGTAAAAAAGCCATCTGTATCTGGTCCCCATCCTTTAAAAAAACTTAAAAATAAATAGATAATGTTCCATCCTATAATACAAGTATAATAAGTTAAGATTAAATATGGAATAATTAATACAAACCATCCAATAACTTCATATTTTTCGTTTATATTCCTTAAAATTTTACTTAAACTTGCCTTAAATCTGTATCCAGCACCATATTCAACATAGATAAAGGGTATTCCTACACAAAGTATAGCAACTATATAAGGAATAATAAATTTTCCCCCACCATTTGAATATGCTATATATGGAAAACGCCAAATATTACCTAAACCTACAGCTGAACCAATCATAGCCATCATAAAAGTAAAAGCATTTTCCCATTGATTTTTCTCTGCCATTTTCTAACCTTTTAAAAATTAAAATATAAAATGATTATTTATTAAATTATTATTTAAATAACAAAGAATATTTTTATATATAAATAGTATATATTCTTTTTCATTATTTTAAAATGAATTTTATTATATTAAGTATTATTTTAATTAAACTTCAAAAAAGTTTATTTTAATTGAACTTCAAAATTAGCCAAATATCCAAGTGAAGTAATAACAATAGGATAAATTATATACATATAGGATATTTTAGCAAAATATATTTTAGTAAAATTACTTCCAATATTAATATTATGAGTAAAAAACATAGTAACCATATCTAGAATAATTGAAATAATTGCAAAATATAAACCTGCAAGAAATCCTTCAAATATCTCATGTTCATGAAGGGTTCTTACATATACAACTCCAAATATAAGAGCTCCAAATACTATCCATAATGGTAAATGAGTGTTAAAAAAGAAAAATTTCATATGGACAGAATCATTTGTTAATGTAGAGCAAGCATATACAAAAAAATAAGAAAGAATTCCACATATTGTTGCTTTTTTAAAATTCATAAAATCCCCATAATATTTTGATTAAATAAAAAAAATAATTTTTAAATGATATTTACAAATTCATATAAATATATCTTACTAATTCATAAAATATTATATTTTCTAATAAAATGATATTAATTGTAAATAGTACTTATACTATTATAAGTAATTTTTATTTATATTAATTTTGTTTGATCTTTTTTATTAAGTGATATTATAGTACTTTCACTTATAACTTTCTTTTCTTTAATTTCAATTCCTTCTAGACTTAAGAGGATTTCTTTAGATTTATCTCCATAAGCATGACCATTAAATCCTCCTATAGTCCAATCTTTTCTAACTGTCCTATGGCATGGTATAATAATAGGATAAGGGTTGTGGCTTAAAACATTACCAACTGCCCTATAAGACTTAGGTCTATTAATCATAGCTGCAATCTGGCCATAAGTATTAATTGTTCCTTTTTTTGTATTGAATTCAGTAATTAAAACATCCTGCTGAAATGGAGTAAATGAAGATAAATCCAAATAATCAAGAGTAAACTCTACATCTTCACCATTTAAGTACTTTTCAATATTTGTAATAAGTCTTTTAAGATTATAATCCAAATCATCATATGATGATTCCTCTATACTATCATACTTTTCATATGCAATATGAGATGAATTAGTATTTTGATTAGATAGTATAATCTCTTTGATTAATAAATTGCCTTTATTATAAAAAACAATTGTAATAGGACCAATAATAGTATTTTTAATTGTAAACTCTTTAAATTCAGTTTTCATTTTAAATTCCTAGAATATTTATTAAATTCAAACTATCTCTTTTAAAATTTGATTTAATCTATATATATTTTTTTCTAAATTCTATAAACTTTATAATAATTAATATTTATAAAAATCTTTATAATTTATAAAATAAATAATATTTAGTGGATATGAACTTTAAGATAATATTTTATTAAACTTTTACTATATAAGCTTAATTAGTGATTATATGTCTAGACAAGACGATATGGAATTGTATTTAAAAAATGCACTTTTAAAATCATACAAAGATTCTTTTAGGCTTTTTGATGATAATAATTATCAAAAAACTAAAAAGAGTAATGAATCTTCTTCTGGAAATTATTTTGAAAAACTTAAAGAAGAACTACTTTTAAGGTATGAGGATAAAAGATTTGATGACTATTCAACAATTACTACCATAGATACCAGTTTTGGTGAAACTCTTGAAATAACTAATAAAGAAAAAATTAATTTCAAACTTAAAGACAATAATCTAAAAGACAAACTCATTTATGATTTAAAATTAATAGAGGGTATAGGTCCAAAAAAAGAAAAAATTCTTAAAAATAAGGGTTTTACTAATATTTATCATTTGACAGACCATCCCACATATTCAAATGCAGCTAGGGAAACTCTTTTAAAAATCAAATCTTCAGATTTTAATACATTGTTCAATTATTTAAAATCACATAAAAACTTTAAATCTATTATGGCAGCATCCACACTTGATATTGAAAATTTAAAATTCATGGATATTGAAACTATGGGTCTTTCAAATCTTCCTATTATTTTAATTGGTGTTAGTAGCATTCATAAAAATAAAATTATTACCAAACAATATCTTCAAAGGGAGGGTAAAGAAGAACCAGCCATTATAGAAGCATATCTATCTAATTTAGATGATGATTCAGTGCATGTTTCATATAATGGAGCTAGTTTTGATATTCCATTTATCCGAAATAGGGCAGATTACTTTTCTATAAATTACACCAAACACCATAATTATGATTTATTATATTATGCAAGAAATCTTTATAAACAAAGACTTAAAAACTGTAGACTTCCTACTGTTGAAAGTTATATATGTAAATTTGAAAGGTTTGATGATGTTTCAGGTAAATACATACCAGGATATTATAAAAGCTATGTTGAAACAGGTAATATTGGACCTCTTGTTCCTATTGTAAGACATAATCGTCTAGATATTACATCTCTTGTGCATATTTTCAAAAAAATTTATGATGAGATAAGTTTTTAATTTTAATGTAAATTAAATTTCTTCTAATTTTTATATAAAAAATTATATTGGAAGATATTTTCCGATAAAATTTACTTTTTTTAAATTATGTAAATGTTTATAAAAAATAATAAAATTTAAACTATTAACTAATAAATTTTAAAAAAAAATATATAAAATAAAATTAAATATTATTCAAAATAATTATTTTTTAATCATAAAATTTGTTCAAATTAATCAAATTTATAAAAAAAATAGGATTTTGTACACATTATTAATAAGCTTTAAATAATCATAAGAAATTAAATATTATTATTGAATTAATTTAATAAATTAAATCTATTAATGAAATATGTATATTAAAGATTAATAAATTTAAATAATTAATTAAATATTTATTAATTAATCCTTTAAAGATTATTTAAACAATAATATTATTTTTATTTAATAACATAAAGGCATATTAATAAAAAAAACTATACCAATGGATAAACTTAAAAAACAAAATAATATTATTATTTAATCAAAATCAAAATTTGATTAAGGTGATTAAATGGATCAAATAAAAACAGCAATGGTTGGAACTCCATGTCAAATAATGGCAGCAACAAAAATTAATAAATATAGTGATATTACTGGAGGTTCACCTATAGATATTAAAATAGGATTATTCTGTATGGAAAACTTTTCATATACTTATCTTGAAAAATTCTTAAAACAAAATAATATAGAAATGTATGAGATTAAAGAATTTAGAATAGATAAAGGTAAATTTTTAGTAAATCTAATAGACGGTAATCAATTTTCAATACCAATAAGTGAAACAAATATTTTTACACGTAAAAACTGTCATATATGTACTGATTATACATCAGATTTATCTGATATATCAGTAGGTTCTGTTGGATCTAAAGATGGATACTCCACTGTAATAGTTAGAACAAAAAAAGGTCAAAAAATAATTAATGAACTTAAAGAGAAAGACTTAATAATCTGTGAAGATTTATCTGATAAAGGCATAAATTTACTTAAAACAATTGCAAATAATAAAATCACTAAAAATCAAAAAAACATACAATCTCGTGAAAGAGTAGCAAGACAGGTACTATCACAAAGACATGTAACAGAAGAAACACTACATACCCAATCATGTAACTGTCAATTCAGTAATCTTGAAGCTGATGTAATTAGTGTTGGAGGATGTGTACTATGTGGAGCATGTGAATATGTATGCAAATCCAATATAATTCAAATAAACGATAGAAAACCACAGGCATATGGTGAATGTGATGATGATTGTCATGCATGTTATTATGCATGCCCTAGAACCTATGTAAGTACTGAAATTTTACCTGAAGATATAGACTCTAAACCATTTGGAGAATATATAGAAATCATGGAAGTCAAATCCAATAGTATTAATGGTCAAGATGGAGGAGTTGTAAGTGGAATATTAATGTATTTACTTGAAAAGAATATTGTAGATGAAGTATTTTTAGTAGGTCAAGATGAAAATGTTCCATGGAAACCTAAATCATTTGTATCAAATAAAGTATGGGATGTAATTGCAGCAGCAGGTACTAAATATAGTACTGTACCAATCGGATTTAAAGCATTAAGCAATAAATCAAAGTAATTTATAATTTACAATAAATATTGATTTTAAAATTAAATAAACATCATCATTGATAATTACAATGAAATAATTATAAATAATAATAAATAATAATAATAATTGAAAGTTATTTATTTAATATAATTTTATAGATAAATTGTTTTTTTTGATAATATTAATTATATGAATATAAAATTAGAATATTTATAAAAGTTAAATATTTTTTTTATAAAATTACTATTAATTAGAATTTCTTTATAATATAATCATTTGGATACAATATTAGAAATTTTTTTATTAATATTAAATATTTTTTTATAAAATTACTATTACTGAGAATTTATTTATAAATATTAATTAATTTTAATTCGAAAGTATTATTTATTAATATGAATATATGATAATTAAAAGATGTGAAAATGAGATGATTAGATGAGTAAAAAGGAAGGCAAATCTAAAGCTGATAAATATTTTAATATGGATCTTATGAGAGAATTATGTCAAACCAATGGTATTTCTGGTTTTGAAGAGGATATTGCAGAAATATTTGAACGTGAATTAAAAGATGTAGTAGATACAATAGAAAAAGACAATATGGGAAATATGATATGTACCAAAAAAGGTAAAAAGTCCAAACCTTCTGTTATGTTAGCAAGCCATATGGATGAAATTGGTTTGATGGTTCGTTTTATAGATGATAATGGATTTTTAAGATTTAGTAAAATTGGTGGAATCAACGATCAGATGTTACAAAATCAAACAGTCACCATCCACAGTGCACAAGGTGATGTAACAGGAGTACTTGGTTCAAAACCACCTCACATCACTACTGCTGAAGAGAGAAAAAAAGTAATGCCTTTTGATCAAATGTTTATTGACATTGGTGCAAAAGATAAAGAAGAAGCTGAAAGTATGGTTTCTGTTGGTGATCCTATTACCATCAATTCAATATTTGCAGAATATCCTCATAATTGTTTTATGGGAAAAGCAATTGATAATCGTGCAGGATGTTATGTTGTTATGGAAGTACTTAAAAGAGTAAATACCGATGCAACTGTTTATGGGGTTGGAACAGTTCAAGAAGAAGTGGGACTTAAAGGTGCAAGAGTAGCAGCATTCAAATTAAATCCAGATTGGGCTTTTGCTTTAGATACAACATTATCTGGAGATCATCCTGGTGTTAAACCAGATGAAGCACCTGCAACAATGGGTGATGGTCCAGTAATAGTTCTTATTGATGCAGGAGGAAGAGGAATAATAACTCCTAAAAAGGTTAGAGATCTTCTTATTTCCACCGGAGATGAAAATGATATACCTTACCAATTAGAAGTTGGAGATGGTGGAACTACTGATGGTTCTACAATACAACTTCAAAGAGAAGGTATTCCAACTGGAGTATTTTCAGTACCTACAAGATATATCCATACTCCATGTAGTGTAGCTAGTGCTGAAGATATTGAAAACACTATTGAATTGATTGTTAAGGCAATTGAAAAAATAGGTAATGAATAAATAATTACTTTATTTTTTCTATTTAATTAAATTTTATATTATTCAATTTGATATATTTAATTAAATCTATTCCTTTTTACTTTAATTTTATAATTTAATATTATTGTATTAGATTTATTTAATTTAATCTAATTTTATTCCATTAAGTTACTTTAGTTTATTTTATAATTTAATTTTATTGAATTTGTCTATTTTTTTAATAAATTCCATATTTTTTATCAATTATATAATTTAAATAAAAGCATATACAATATTTTAAACTTTATTACTTATTTTTCTACTTTAATATTAGCAATGAGTTTTTTTAAAATTTAAGAATTTTAGAAAACTTTATTATATATATTAAATATAATAAATTACATTATTATATAATATCAAATTATTAATTTCATTATCAAGAAATTATTATATTTTAAAAATTATTTTATAAAAATTTAAAATAATAGTGAGTAATTTATTATGTTCAAAGGGGTTAATGTAAAAAAATCATCATCCAAAAAAATTGAAAAGGAGTTTAAGGATTTACGAAAAAATCTTTTAGATTTAACACTTAGAAATCAGTTATTAAATTTTAAAGATCGTGCACAAACTCTTACAATATCTAATCAAACTCCTAAAAATATGTATAATCTTCTTGTTCTTCAGAATAAATCAATGAAATTTATATCAAACCAAGAAAAAAATGCAGAAGAAGAAGCATCAAGATTTGGATTTAAAAAACCCTCATTTACCCACTTTAGTCATGATGATACTAAACTAGAAGTTAATCTAACAGAAAAAGGTCTAGAGAAGAAATTGTTCTATATCAATAATCAATCTAAAACTATGGTTGAAGAACAAGGTTACAATATTTTATATATGGCAATTGGATTTTTAAAATGGATTGATAAATCCAAACCTAAAAAAACCAATTTAGCTCCTCTTATTTTAATACCAGTAACTATGCATAGAAAACAAATAGGTAATTCATTTACAATTTCCTGGACAGGTGAAGATATTCAAACTAATATTTCACTTAAAACAAAACTTGCAGAAGATGGAATAGTAATACCTAATTTTGAAGCAGCTAATTTTATAGAAGCTCCAGACCATTATATTAGAAGTGTATCAGAAGCTGTACATAAGATGAAAAATTGGGAAGTTACTAATAAAGTAGCTTTAGGTTTCTTTTCATTTACCAAATTTATTATGTACAATGACTTAAATCCTCAAAGTTGGGAAGATAATGTTGATTTGACAAATCATCCCCTTATACAGGCAATATTTGATCCATCATCAAATGATACTCATGAATTTAAGGAAGATGAAGTAGATGAAAAGATTAGCTATAAGGATATGTATCAAGTATTGGATGCAGATTCATCACAGATAGCTGTTATAGAAGATGTTAAAGCAGGACGTAACCTTGTAGTAGAAGGTCCTCCGGGAACAGGAAAATCACAAACAATTGTTAACTTAATTGCAGAACTTATTGCTGAAGATAAAACTGTGCTATTTGTTTCAGAGAAGATGGCAGCACTTGAAGTTGTAAAAAGTAGACTGGCCTCAGTAGGACTTGGTAAGTTTGTTTTAGAATTACATTCACATAAAACAAGACGTAAAAAATTCCTAAAAGAACTTCAAAAGTCTGCAAATATTAGAAGTACAAATGATTTAGACATTAATCGTACATTAAGAAAACTTGAAACATTAAAAGTACAATTAGATGATTATGCAGAACTTATACACAAACCTTTATATGCTGTACAGTTATCAGCATTTGATTTATATGGTAAAAAGGAATTTGCAGAAGAATATTTCCAAAGCCAATCAAAAATCCTGCCTTTGGTTAGATTTGAAAATGCTGAAGATTTAACAATGAAGGATTTAGATGAGATTATAATTTTACTTGAAAACTTATCTGAATTATATGGTACTATTAATCGTGAAAATCCATGGAGTTACTGTTCACCTAACAGTTTACTCCCAAGTGATTTAAGAGAAATTGAAATGTTAATTACAGATTCCTCCCATGCTTTAGATGATTTTAAAGTAGAAGCAGAAATTGTTGAAGATAATTATGGAATCAAACAACCTAAAAATCTTAAAAGTTATAATGAAACCATTAAAGCATTAGACTTTTTAGATGGTGATTATCCTCTTGTTGATAAACAGTTACTATTATCACCTGCTTGGGATAATCCTAAAGGTGCTCTTAAGTTAATAGAAGATTTGGAAAACTATCAGAAATTTAAAAAAGCATTTGATATGAAATTTGATGAAAGCTTACTTACAGAAGATATTGACCGTTTAATAAGTGAAATTGAAGAATTACAAAATAAAAGGTTTTCATTCTTTTCAAAATCAAATAAAAAAGAAATCTCTCAATATTATAAAGTTAAAGTTCCAAAAGATTCAGAAATTATAAATGATTTGGAAAATGTAAAGAAATTTAAAACATTATCTATACTTATGGAAAGTGAAAAAGAAGCAGGATTCAAATACTTTTCAAGTGCTTGGAATTTATCACAATCTCCTAATGAGCTTAAAAAAATATATAATTGGATGTTTGAATTGAAACACCTATTCAAACTTGAAATATTCACTGAAAAAATTTATGATTATATAAGCAATGACTTTCAGGTAGAGCCTATAATAGATTTATTAAAAGATTTTATAAAACAGGGCGAAAACTTTAAAAAAGAACTTAATAAACTTCAATCTAAATTAAGACCTAATACTCGCCAGATATTTAAGATGGATTCAGATGATGTATTATTTGAAGATTGGATTAAACAATTTAATAAATGGAATGGTCATTTTTCATCACTACATTTATGGAGCCAATATTTACAAGCAAAAGAAGATTGTAAAGGCACGGAAGCTAATTTATTTATAAATACTATAGAAAAAAGAAAAATTAAAATGGATGAAGTTAAACCATTAGTATTAGGTAATTTTGCAGATAGTTTACTTAATAAATTATTTATTGATAATCCTGAACTCAATGCATTTGTAGGAGAATTACATGAAAACCGTATAAAAGAGTTTAAAGATTTAGATAGGAAAATCCTTAAATTAAATCAAAAAAGAGTATTTAATAAATTAAATAGAAAAATTCCAAAAATATATGGCCAGGCTGATAACGAAGAAGCAAGAATTTTAGCTGGAGAATTTACTAGAAAAAGTGGACATTTACCAGTTAGAAAACTTCTAGAAAAAGCAGGAGATGTTATAAAGCAAATAAAACCTATATTTATGATGAGTCCATTATCTATTGCACAGTATCTAGACCCAACTAATCCTAAATTACAATTTGATGTGGTTATTTTTGATGAAGCAAGTCAAGTTAAACCAGAGGATGCACTTGGTGCATTTATGAGAGGCAAAACTGCTGTTGTTATGGGTGATACTCAACAATTACCTCCAACATCATTTTTTGATCAGATAGTTGAAGGGGAATCCCATGATGAGGTAGCAGGTGCATTGGATATGGAAAGTATTCTCCATTTATGTAAAATGTCATTTCCAGTTAAAATGTTGAAATGGCACTATAGAAGCCGTCATGAATCATTAATTGCGGTATCTAATAGGGAATTTTATGATAATAATTTACTTGTATATCCTTCCCCGTCCCATGATAATCCGGAACTTGGACTTAAATTTAAATATTGTCCTGATACAGTATATGAAAGAGGAGAAGGTTCCTACAATAAAGGTGAAGCACGGGAAGTCGTTGAGGCAATCTTTGAACACTTTGAAAAATATGGAGACAGTAAAAGTTTAGGTGTTGGAACATTTTCAGTTGCACAAAGAAATGCAATTTTAGAAGAATTAGAAAGAGAAAGAAGACAACGTCCAGAACTTGAACCATTATTTGCAGAAAATCGTGAAGATAGATTCTTTGTAAAAAACCTTGAAACCATTCAAGGAGATGAACGTGATGTTATTCTTATTAGTGTAGGTTATGGATTTGACCAGAATAGAAAAATGTCACTAAACTTTGGTCCACTTAATCAGGATGGTGGAGAACGTCGTTTGAATGTGCTTGTAACACGTGCAAAAGAAAAATGTGTAGTTTTCTCTAATTTCAGATCTCATGACATACAATTAACAGCTAATCCCCCATTTGGTGTAAGGGCACTTAAGGAATTTTTAGAATATGCTGAAAATTTAACAATGGGAAATATTCCTAAATTTGATGATAATATTGAACCATTTGATGAGGCAATCTATACTTACCTTATTGAAAGTGGCTATACTGTAGATAAACATATAGGGTGTGCTGGTTTTAGAGTAGATTTAGCTATTGTAGATGATGATAACCCTGGCCGATACATCTTAGGTATAACAACAGATGGTAAAATCTATTCTTCAAGTAAAGTTGCAAGAGATAGAGATCGTCTAAGAGAACAGGTACTTGAAGGATTAGGATGGAGATTATACCACTTATGGTCTACTGATTGGTATAGAAATAGAGAAGTTTCTAAAGAAAGATTAATCCAAACTATAGAACAAAGTAAAAGAGATATTATAAAAGATGATGAAAAACGGGAAGAAAAAGAACGTAAATTTAAAGCAAAAATGGAAGCTGAAAAACAAAAAAGATTAGAAGAACTTAAAAAAGCTGAAGAAGAAGAGAGAAGAAAAAAAGAAGAAGCGAAAAAACAAAAAGAACAAGAAAAACTTGAAAAATTAAATGAAGAAAATGTGGAAAGTGAGGATGGTGATAAAAACTCTCCAGATATTGATGTAGCTCTAGGAAGCAGCCCTCATAAAGAAGACTCTTTAAGTTCTAATAGTGATAAATCAAATGATGATTTGAGTGTAAATAATGTAGAAGAGATTGATAATGAATCTAATAATGATAATGAAGATATCTCATCTAAAGAAAAACGTTCTAAAGAACTTATTGACCAATTTAGTGATGATGAAGAGGATAATGAAATAAACTCCCCGTATAAGAAAGAATCTTCTGGAGGATTAATTAATAAAATATTTTCATCAACAAAAAATAAGTCCACACATAGAGATAATGAATTGGAAGAAATTAATGCCGTTGATGAAAATATGATAAAAGAGTTGAAAAAAGAAGCAGATGCTGAACTAGATGGTGTAAATGAAAAGACCAACAGCAATATAAGAAAATCAAGTAGTTCAAATAAGAATAATACTAATAATACAAATAATACTAAAAACACGAATAATAACAAAACTAGAAATAATCAACCTAACAATGATATTTTATCATCAACAGAATCTGAAAATAATAAAAATAATATCCAAAGTTCTAAAACAAGTGATACTCTAAGCAGTTCGGATAATCAAGATAATAACTCACCAGGTAATAGAATTAAAAACATAGGTTCATTTATAAACTCCAAATTATCTTCTATAACATCAACTGATAATAATAAATCCAATAAAGACACTCAATTAGAAGAAAATGAAAATAATTCAAATCCTAAAGAAGATATGCATTTAAAAGATAATTCTATAAATAATGAAAACATTACAGATAAGTCATATTATAATAAAACCAAATCGAATGATATAAGCTCTTCTGATGAGAAAATATCCAATGAAAAACCTAAAAAAGATAATAATAGAGATTCAGATGAAGGTAAAATTCTTGGATTTGACGGTGAATATGAATATGTTGAAGTTCCTATAGATAGAAAGCTTAAAGAAGGAGAAGAATTAGTTGAATATATTGATGATACTAATGAAGAATATGAAATAGTAGAAGTCCCTATAGATAGAAAGCTTAAAGAAGGAGAAGAATTAGTTGAATATATTGATGATACTAATGATGAATATGAAATAGTAGAAGTCCCTATAGATAAAGAACTTTCTGATAATGAAGAACTTATAGGATATGTAGAAAAAAATACAGATAAAAAAGAAAGTTCTAATGAGGAAAATAATGATATAAGCTCGGATAATGAAAATACAGATGAAACCTCTGATAACGAGGATGAAATTATATATCCAAATAATAATATTGAAGAAAAAATTTATACTGATGAGAATGAAGATAAAATTAATGGAAATATGAATGAAATTAAAGGCCTAATAAAGAATAATGAAGATAATGATAATACTGAGGATTTAAAAAATGTTAATAATAGTGATGAGGTATCAGATGAAGATTTAAACAATGTAATTACATCTATCATAAACCCAAATTCATCCAAAGATAGTTCAATAAATACATATGATAAAATACATGAATCAAACCCTGCTGTAAATAATAATAACGACTTAAATATTTTAAATGATAGTGACTTAAGTAAAGATAATACATCATCAGATCAAAATAATGAAGATGCTATAAAAATTATAGATAATGATGATAATACAGATATCTCTAGTGTTGAAAATGAACAATTTATTAATGAAAACCAAGATGAATATTTAAACCAAGGTATTGAAATAGATGAAACTTCAAATACTGATGAAGATTTCATAAGTATTTCAGATGTTAACAGTCCATTAAAGAAAAATAACTTATATTATAGTCGGAACAATAAAAATGAATCAATATTTGATAGAATTTCCAATGTTAAAAAAGAACTGGAATATATCAACAATTCCCTTAAAGAAATTGAAAATCCTACACCAACAGAAGTAGTCCATGTTATAGATAGAATATCTGATGATTTAAGTGAAATGGAAAAAAATATTGAAGAAACAAATGATGGAGTTATTATAAGTGATGATTCAACAGATGAGATTACTGCAGGTTCTAAAGTTTATGAAAGTGAAGAGGAAAATATAGATTCAGAAAACATTTCTTCAGATAATATATTTGATGAATATATTAATGATTCCGATATATTAAACAAGCAAACAGATGAATATGTTACAGATTCTACAGTAATCGATAAAGAAGATTTAGATAATATTAAAAAATCTAAACACAATGAATCTGATTTTGAGGAACTAGAAAATATTATTGAAGATTTTGATACTCAATATAAGGCAATAGAAAAAAGAAGGTATAATGAGAATAATCAATTAAAAGCTCATGATACACGTAAGCTACCTAAAAAAGGTAAAACTATGAAAGATTATATTAAACCTTATGTTGAAGTAATAGATTTAGACTTAAATACACCTGAAGATGTATATGACAAATCCATATCATATCTTGCAGAACAAATTCATAAGATTGTAGAAACTGAAGGACCTGTTCATAAAGATATAGTTATTAAAAGAATAAAAAATCAATCAGACATTAAAAGAGCAAGCACTAAACTTAAAACAGCAGTTGAAGATGGAATTTCTTATGGTGAGACTAATGGTTTCATAACTGTTATTGATCAATTCTTATACACTCAGGATATAAATTCTGAAGTTGAAATCAGAGAAAGGGTTAAACCTAATATTGATTATATTTGTAATGATGAAATAGTAGCCAATATAAAATTAGTTTTATTATTTAAAGAACATTTGAGTATTGATAAATTAACTAAAACGGTTGCACGTAACTTTGGCTTTAAATCTACATCAAAGAAAACTTCAGCTAAAATTAATAGTGTTATAGATTTAATGTTGGCTGAATCAGTTTTAGTAAATATAAATGGTGAAATTCAATTGAAAAATTAATAATATATACTATTTTTATCTTCTTTAATTTTATTTTCTTTTAATTATCTAATATTACTATTTTTTTTAGTTAAAATTCTATTTTTGAACCATAAGTAAATTAAAATAAAAAATTATTGGTAAAATAATAAAATAGAATTAATGAAATATAAAGAATTATTTAAAATTAGAATTTTATAGAAAAATCATGGGAATAAAAAAGGTTTAATATACTTTTGAAAAAAAACATACGTTTAAGGGGGTGAATATGTATGATTTCCCATAATTTCTCTAAAATGATTTAAGAATATTCTTAAATCAAAATTATATTAATTTAATATAATATATAAATGTTTTGTCTATAAAATGAAATTATATAATTTTGTTTAAAAAATTAAAAATAAATATACAAATATATAAAAAATTAAATAAACATATTACATTTTTTTGAGAAAAATAAATAAAATTAAAAATATTAACTATAATACATATAAAGATAATAAGATTAAACCTATGAATGTATTATTATAATACTTACGAAGATTTTAATAATATTAATAATAAATAATTTGATTAAATGGCAACTAAAGTAAAATCAGCAGATAATCTTCCATTAAAACCTGGCGTATATATAATGAAAGATATAAATGAGAAGATTATATATGTTGGAAAATCAAAATCTCTAAGAAAAAGAGTAAAATCCTACTTTAAAGATAATGTTGATAGGCCAAAAACTAGAGTATTAATGAATCATTTTCACAGTTTAGAATATATTGTAACTCAATCAGAAAAAGAAGCACTTATTTTAGAAGCTACATTAATTAAAAAACATAGGCCTAAATATAATATTCGCCTTAAAGATGATAAAAGATATCCTTATGTTAAAATTACAGATGAAGATTTTCCAAGACTTATAATAACACGTAATATTACAAAAAAAGGAAGTTATTTTGGACCATTTACAGATGTAGGATCAGTTCGCTCAACAGTAAAATTTTTAAAACAATTATTTAAAATAAGAACATGTAAAAATATGGATGGACCTTGCCTTAACAGTCAAATAGATTTATGTTATGGTCCATGTAATGGTTCCATATCCAAAAAGGAATATGCTGAAATTATTGATAAAATAGATTTATTCTTCCAAGGAAAATATAATGAAATTATAAAAGATTTGAAAATTGAGATGAAAGAAGCATCAACCAATATGGAATTTGAAAAAGCAGCCATTATAAGAGACCAAATAAATTCAATAGAAGAAGTAATGGTTAAACAATTTGTTGAATTAAATGATGAACTAGACCAAGACATAATTGCAAGTTGTGAAAATGAAGATACGACCATAATAGTTATATTATCTATTCGCAATGGAAAAATCGTATCAAAAGATGATTATTTAATGGATAATACTAAAAATCAGAAAATAGAAGAGGTATTATACAGTTTCATCCAACAATATTATGGTATTAATCGCCATATACCTAAAGAAATTATTTTAGAAGATAATCTTAAAGATTTAACATTAATTTCAGAATGGTTAAGTGATTTACGAGGAAATAAGGTTAAAATAACTATTCCTCAAAAAGGTAAAAAATTACGTTTAACTAGAATGGCAAATGCTGAAATTATTAAAAAACAAAAGGAAAAAGTTACAAGTTCCCTCATAGAATTACAAAATTATTTAAAATTAAAAAATGTACCTCATGTAATCGAAGGATATGATGTAAGTAATATTTCAGGAACTTTACAAGTAGGATCTAAAGTCAGCTTTTTTGATGGACAACCTAATAAGAAACAATATAAAAGATTTAAACTAGAAACTCCAGGACCTAATGATTATGGAATGATGAGAGAACTGTTAATACGTAGATTTAAATCTTTAGTAGGTGAAGAAGATTATAAAAAACCAGACCTTGTACTAATAGATGGTGGAAAAGGTCAACTTAACATTGCAGTTCAAGTTTTAAATGAATTAGGCCTTGAAGATATACCATTAATAGGTCTTGCAAAAGAATTCGAAGAAATATATGTTCCACAATCTAATGAACCTATAATAATTCCACATAATAAAGAATCTTTACATATTTTACAAAGATTAAGAGATGAAGCCCACAGATTTGGAGTAACATACCACAGAAAATTAAGATCTGAAAAAATAACCGAATCTGAATTAGATAATATATCTGGTATAGGTTTAAAAAGAAAACTTGCACTGCTTAAAGAATTTAAAACAATAGAAGATATTAAAAATGCAAGTTTTGATGAGCTTTTATCAGTTGATGGAATGAATAAAAAAGTAGCATCAAATGTTTATGATTATTTCCATAGATAAAATGCCTATATGTTGATAGTCAAATCTATATATTTATTTTAAGACATTAAAAAAAAACAAAATGTTTTAATAAAAATGAGCCCAACTTCAAATCAAAACATGTAGCTTGGGTGGTAATGGTGGTAAACTACACATATCAACTTAAAATCAGACTCATTATAATATTGTTTAAAATTAATATATAAACTTTTACTTAATTAAATTATTTTTGAAAATTTAATATATGATTCTAACTATTTAAATAAGTAAAATTTTTTATTATATAATTCTATATTTATTATAGATGTGGAAACTTTAGTAATATTTACTATTAGGTAATTAAAAGATAAAATACTTTATATTTATATATTAAATATTATTATCCATATTTTTTTTTAGATATATTAATAAAATTAGTTCATTATTTTAGTTAAAAAATTATCAACTTCAGTTTGATATGACTCCATACTTGATTCATTAATAATCAAATAATCTGAAGTAGCAATAACAGTTCCTACTCCAAAATTCAATTCATTTTGATCTCTTTTTTCAAATATTTCATATTTATTTGAATCATCCATACGTTTTCTAAGTTTTAACCTTTCAAATCTAATTTTAGGAGATGAAAATACAGATAAAATTTTAAAATCATTAAAGTTTTCTCTAAACATTTTAACTTCATATGGACTTCTAATACCCTCAACAACAATCAACTTCCCAGATAAATCATTGGTAGAGGCAATAATTTCTTTAATCTTATTAATGGTTAATTTAGCCACTACATATTCTCCCTGTTCTTCCCTAAGTTTAACTGCGGTGATTCTTGAATCTTCATTTCTTTTATTAGCTTCTTCACGAACCCTATCACCCATATTAACAACAATAGCACCATTTTCCTCAGCTTTAGTGGATATGACACTTTTTCCAGAGCCAGGCATACCAGAAATCCCTATAATTTTCATCTTTACACGTTATCCATAAAATTTTATAAAATTTATTATATAAATTATTTGTTCTTTTACATTAATATTTTTTTTATTTATTCTAAGTAAAATAAAATTATAATTAAAAAGACATATAGTCATTATTTAGATTAAAAACCATTAAATTAATTTATTTATTTATAACAATTATTTAAAAATTATTTTTATATTTTCATCATAATTTCTGTATTTTAAATGAATTTAAAGATTTTTTAAGATTTTCCTCATTATTGAAATTTTCTACAATATTTTCAAGAAATCTTTTGTCCTTATTTTTATATTCATGAGCAATTTTACTCATTAATGGAATGGCCCTTACAACATTATCAACAATTGATATATCAGACATTTCAGATGTTCTAGATAATGGGTTTAAATCTATACATATAATCTTTTTACCTGCATTTTTTAATAGTTCTGCACGGTCTCCATCTTCTAAAGGAACCAATATTACATCTGCAATATATATTCCTCTTAAACTTGCTGTTGCTCGTGGATTGTTTATTTTATCAAAATAATACAAATCATCATCATTTGTACCTAAAATATTATCATAGCCATGATCTTTAAATAATTCGGCAATTTTATCTACTCTTTTCTCAGTCCTATAGAACAAATTGATTTCAATTTGACTATCAGTTTCTCTTGCAAGTTCGATTATCTCATCTATTGCAAGTGCTGTAACATTACCATTTACAGATAATACAGAATTATCTGCAAGAAGAATTAATGCAACTGCAGCTTCAATAGCTTTATATGCACTATCAACAGTCTCCTCACCAATTAAATAATCAAATGTTTCCCCTCTACCATGAGCTATCATTCCTGTGTCAGCTAAATAGCCCTCTATAAAAGCATTTTTAACTTTATCTCTTAAAATTAAAGATTCATATCGAGGATGGTTTTTAGGTATCATAATTATTATATTTAGTTATGAATATTAATAAAATTTATTATTTTTAGTCATTTAACTCTAATATATTTAAAAATTTATGCAAATATAAAAAAATGTTAAAAATGCAAAAAAAGATTATTTACATATATATATGTAGATAGTGAAATATGATGATTTAGTTGAATTTAATTATGAGCCAAAAAATATAAAAATTAAAAGGCATTATACAAGATAAAATATAAACAGTAAATTATATGTGATAATATTTAATATAAACTATTTTTTATTTTCTAATACTGCATCAGATATTATATATGTGCCATTATCAAAATGCCAGTCTACTTCAGCTTTAATAATTTTTATTCTTTTATTAAAAATCGGGCCATCAAGAACAAATGTTTCAGCTTCCCCACCTTCAAATGCAAGATTAACAGGGACCTTTTTGCTAATGTTTTTAATATCCTCAATTAAATTATAGTCAATATGTCTTCCTAAAAAAGATTTATCTAAACCATATGCATAAACACCGCATATGATTACATCAAAACCTAAATCCACAATCATTTTCATATATTCCTCTTCATTAACATGCCAAAATGGTGAAATAACATCCATATTCAACTCATCTGCAATCTTTTCTATTCTTGATTTTTGATAATTTGAATATAATGCACCTGTATATATACGTTTTATGCCATTAAGTTTAAGAAATTCAAATTCCTTTTTTAAATCTTGAAGTTCTTCTTCCTTAATTCCATTGGTTTCGCCCTTTATAAGAGGTATATTAACAGCCTCGGCTATTAAATCAGTGAGATCAATATTTGGAACATGAAACATATAGCTTGATGAATTTTTACTTTTCATAGATAATAAATATCTAACATTATCACCATTTTCTAATGCTTTATATAATGCAAGTGTACTGTCTTTTCCACCTGAAAATAGAACTGCACTATCCATATAAATTACCAAAAAATATGTTTTTTAAAATAAAATAATATAAATAAATAATATTAACTTAATAATGAATAATTAAATTAATATATTTTTAATATATTATATAATAAAAAATAAAAATAGAATAATTTTAAACTTATTCCTTAAAGTCATCCAATGAAGTTTTAGAATATTTTTTATCTTCTAAATCCATTTCATTATTATTTGAATCTTCAATTTTTGATTTTTCTTTAAGTTTTCTAAGCTCATTACTTTTTGCATCATGGGATTTAATTGCTTTGAAGTTTTTATTAAATCTTGAATGGTTTGACTCATTCATATTAGGTTTTTCCATACCATTTTGATTTTGAGAAGCTCTAATTTTTGCCTCTTTTTTTGCTTGTTTTTGTTGTCTTCTTCTTTCAGCTTTAATTTGTTTAATACTTAATTCATTTTGTTTTTTATTATTGTCCCTTCTTTTCCAAGTGTTATAAACATTATCTACACATATACCTAAAATAGCAAATATCATTCCAATAATACCTGCAATAAGCGTTGTATACCCTAGAGATAATTCATTTTTAGTTTGTTGAACAATATTTTCTATTGGTCCTTCCACATCTGTTGTAGGATATCCTTTCTCGTGTAATTCTTCTTTCACTTTATCTACATCTTGAGCAGCTACATGAACCTGTACTCTAACAATACTTGAAAGTGTAGGTAAATCATAAGAATCTCTTAAAAATGCAGATACATCTTCAACAACTTGATTAGAATCAGGATTACCTGTAAGATTAATATATACTATTCCATTAGTATTATCAACAATAACATCACCAATATTATCTGAATGTTCCATATTATTTTTTATTCCAACAGTAATATATTGGTCCCATGCATTAGAGAAATTACCCGTCTCAACCGTAATATTGGCCGTTGAAACATTGCGAACAATTATTTAAAGAACTAACAGTATTTATAACTTCATTAACATCATATCCGCTATTAGAACTAATATCAACATTAATTAATTCATCTTCATTATTGAAAATACTATAGCCAGTACCTACCATTTCAGCTAAATCATCATAAATAGGGCTAATAAAGAATAGCCCTCCAACTGCACCAATAATAAATCCTATAAGAATAATACCCCCAATATCTTTTTTACTAAGATAGGGACTTAAAATTCCTATTGAAAAAACGAAAATTAATAAAAAAATATATAATAAAAGATATATTGAAGTCGAAACGATATCCATATATTTCACTCTCTAAGTATAAATTAATTATATTTATTATTTTAATTATCTATATATCTTTTGATATTTTTAATATTTTTTTTTTTAAAAAATAAATTTTTTATTAATAAAATAAAAAAACTTTCTTAAAAAAAAGTATACTTAAATTCACTAAATAAAAGAAGAATGTCTTAAGAAAATATACTTAAATTCTATAAACATTAATATTTGAAGAGTTATCATCCCATTGGATAACTACCTTATTAAAACCCTTATATAAAAATAAATTAGAATTTATATTTGTTTTTTTAGATTCTACAATTATTTCTTTAGTGTTATTATCTGATAGAATTATTTCTGTTTGAATAAATCCTTTATTATTTTGACTGTATATATTAATTTCAATATCTTCAGGTATATTTACAAATATTGTCCTTTTAGACCCACTTCCTGTTGCATATACATAGTTTATACCATTGGCTAATTGAGATAACTCTGCCTTAATTTGATAAGATCTTGTAACATCAGATGCATAATCAAATTCAATTCCAATTAAGGGAAAAATCAATGAAATAATAAGTATGATTGAAATTATAAAGATAAATAAATATTCTAATGATAATTGCCCCCTTAGTTCATCTAAGATTTTATATAAATCCATTATTTTCATTATATCACCAATTGAAAATAACTCTATTTAATTAAAAAATAAAATAAAATAAAATGTTACCATAAAATAAGCTAATAATATATGCAATACAAATAGAGGGAGCAAAAGGGATTGAAATTTTCACAAATAGCTTTTTATCAATTAAATTATTATCATATAATAATTTTAAAACCAATATATCATCACAAGTTAATCCTCCACATGTATTAGATTTTAATTTATACTTAGATGATGATTTTCTAATAATTAAATTAGAATCATCTTCTAATAGAAGATATTCCTTGATAATATTGTAATTATTTTCATCCAACAAATAATCATCAAGTATCATACCTTCTTTTAAATTATTAACATCTATTAAATAAGTTGAAAATTTGTTTATAGATTGTTTAATATTAAATAAAAATAATTCACATTTTATTTTCTCTAATACTTTTGTTTTATCAGTGCTTTTCAATTTAATTATAAGAACATATATTAGAATAAAAGGAAATGATACTAATAAACTGTTTATAATCAAATGAATGGAAAATGGTATAAATACTAATTGTTTAGGTGTAAAAATTTCATTAAAATATAAAAAATTTATTGGAACAATTGTAGAGATTGCAGTAATGAGTTTTACATCTCCTCCTGCCCATAATCTTAATTTCCATAAAACATAGGTTATTATAAATGTTATAGTAGTAGAGATTATTGATGATAGAATAAAAAACAGATTAGTAAAATATATGGTAAATATTAAATTAATTAAAAAACCAAATGCCAATAGAGAAAAAACTAGCTTATTATAAATTATATTATATTTTATATCAGTAATTGATGATATAATTGTATATATAAATGTTATTATTATGGGAATTAAGAAAATATTCATAAAAATAGTAGGATATAAAGAATATATATTGATTTATATCTAAATTTAAAAATTAATATTTCTTTAAACAATATTATAGAAATAAAAATTTTTTTATACTTTAAAATAATTTAAGCCATTTAGTAAATCACTAAACTTTTATTATACTTGTTTATAAGGATATAATAAAAATTTAAAAACAACTACAATAATATTTAAAAAAAGATATTAAAATAATCTGGAATTTATTAATAAATAAAAAAAAAGAATATTTAATATAAATTTAGAAATTGCTAATAATATTATAATAATAAAAAAAAAGAATTAAAATAACATATTATTCTTAAAAAAAAAAAGAATATTTGAAATAAAATTAGAAAAATACTAATGTCTTATATAATAAAAAAGAATTAAAAGAACATATTATTGTTAAAAAAGAATATATAAAATAATTTTGAAATAAGAATATTTAAAAAATAAAAAGAGAATTAAGAGAAATTATTTTTCCCTTTGTGAATATTTATAAGATGCATCCACAAAAGATGCAAACAATGGGTGTGGCCTATTTGGTCTAGATTTAAATTCTGGATGGAATTGACAACCAATAAACCATGGATGATCTGGTAATTCAACAATTTCAACTAAAAAGTCATCAGGAGAAATACCACTTAAAACAAGTCCTGCATCTTGAAGAGACTTTCTAAACTCATTGTTAAATTCATATCTGTGACGATGACGTTCTTCAATTAAATCTTCACCAATAAATTCACCGAAACCTTCAGTATATGATTCATATGTTTTAGTTCCTTTAACTAATTTACAGTCATAAGAACCTAAACGCATAGTACCACCCATTTGATTAATTTTCTTTTGTTCTTCCATTAAATCAATAACAGGATATTTAACATTAGAGTCAAATTCTGTACTATTTGCATTATCAAAACCATTACGTCTTGCAAATTGAGTAACCATAGATTGCATACCTAAACATATACCAAATATAGGAACTTCATTAACAATGGCAAACTCTACAGCTTCAAGTTTACCTTCAAATCCACGTCCACCAAAACCACCAGGTATTAAAATACCATCTAATTCATTGAGGACATCTTCATCTAAGTGCTCTACATCAGCATTAATATATTCAATATCTAAATTAACACCTACATCAGCTGCTCCATGAAGTAATGATTCACGTATACTTATGTATGCATCTTCAAGTTCTATGTATTTACCGACTATACCAATTTTAACTTTAGGTGACTGTATTTTAAGGGTTTTGACAACATCACGCCATTCATCAAGTTTAGATGAATCTGGTTCTACATTAAGGTTTATTCTGTTTTTGATAAATGAACCTACATTATTTTTATCAAGTACAAGTGGAACTTCATATATACTACCTGCATCAGGTGTATTTACAACAGCACGTTCATCTACATCACAGAAATTAGCGATTTTTTTCTGTAAATCATCATCTATAGGTGAAGGTGATCTACATACAATCATATCAGGTGAAATACCTGTACTTCTAAGTTCTTTTGTAGAATGTTGAGTAGGTTTAGTTTTAAACTCTTTAGCCGCTTCAAGATATGGAACATAGGTTACATGAACAAACATTACATTATTACTTCCTTCTTCATTTCTAAGTTGTCTTAATGCTTCTAAAAATGGTTGGGATTCAATATCTCCAACAGTTCCACCAAGTTCTACAAGTACAACATCATTATCATCTACACTACTTTCATCCCTTATCATCAATTTAATCTCATCAGTAATATGTGGAATAATCTGTACACAAGCACCTAAATAATCCCCTTTTCTTTCTTTACTAATGACGGATTTGTATACTTTACCAGTAGTAATATTTGCAATTCCAGGTAGTTCAACATCTAAAAATCTTTCATAATGTCCTAAATCCAAATCAGTTTCCATTCCATCATAGGTTACATATACTTCACCATGCTGATATGGGTTTAATGTACCTGAATCCCAATTAAGATAGGGATCAATTTTAATTGCTGAAACTTTAAGTCCATATGATCTAAGTATTCGGCCGATAGAAGCAGATGTAATTCCTTTTCCAATAGAACTAACTACTCCTCCAGTAATAACGATGTATTTTGTCAATAAATCCACTCCAAAAAAAAATAATGATTGTATTATCTCTTTTAATGATATTGATTAGCCTAATAGATTTTAGACTAATCAAATAAAAAAAATTATAGTTATTTAATAATTTGCTCATGAATTATTTATTAATAAATATAATAAAAGTTTATTTAAACAACTATATCACACTTTTATTTTAGTAAAAAGTATTATATAAAATTTCTATATAATTTTTCACAATAGAACATAATAAGTTTTATATTTTATAATAGCAATAATACAAGTTAATGCTAACATTATATTAACCATAAATTATGAAAAAATTAATTATCATTGATTAATCTATTTACTAACTTATATCCATGCTCTTTTTTAAGTGATCCTTTAGCAATATTAGATTCAGTGTATGATTTAACACTATCTGCCTTACCGCCTTTAGTATATATAGCTTGTGGAATATCATCACGTGTATGGGTTCCAACAGGTATTGGAGTAGGATGATCTGGTAAAACAGCAATCTTATATTCCTCATAATTTTCATCAAGATATTCCCAAATAGGTCCTAAAATATATTTATCAATAGCTTCTATTGCTTTAACCTTCTCAGATACATTTTTAGCATGACCTGCCTCATCAGGAGCTTCAATGTGTACAAATATCAAATCATAGTCATCAATATTATCAATAGCATATTGACCTTTTGCCACATAATCAGTGAAGTATGCTGTTGCTCCTGGAACATCAATTACATCGATTTTTCCATAATTTGCAATACCTTTAAGTAAATCTACTCCTGTAATTACAGCTGCTTTAATACCATATAATGATGTGAATGGGTCTAAATGAGGAACAACTCCTTGAGACCATAGCCAAACCATATTTGCAGGATTTAATCCCTTCTCTTCTCTTGCTTTATTTACAGGATGATTAGATAAAAATTCATATGACTCCATCATTATCTTTTTAATTAAATTAGAATATTCGCCAGTCCAATTTGTATATTTGTCAATTGGTTCATTAAGTATATCATGTGGTGGAAAAGTTTCAAAAGAACATAATTCATTACTAATTTTATCTGACTCACAACTATAGATAAATATGTGTCTATAACTTATACCTGGATAAAATTTACCTTTAAAATCAGGATATTTATCTGTAAAGTATTTATTTAAATCATTAAGTAATATTTCAGATTCTTCAGAACTAATGTGGCTTGCATTAAAATCATATAATATACCCTCTTTATTGGTTATAGTATTGCATCTAAATATTATATCATTTTCTTTAGTTTTTATACCATAGTTTCCAGCTTCAAGAGGTCCTCTAGCCGTATAGTATTTATCAGGGTCAAATCCAAAAATACTCATATTTGCAACATCACTACCCGGATTATATTTATCTATAACATTATTTGTAAGGCCACATTTTCCTAATTTTGCAATTTTATCCATATTTGGAATATTAGCATATTCAAGTGGAGTTTTACCATTTAATTCATCTAATGGATAATCACTCATACCGTCTCCAATAATTACTATATATTTCATAAATTCACCTGAAAACCAGAATAAAATATTTAAATAACTAAATAAATACTAAATAACTAAAAATTATCAAATCTTCATCCAAGATTTAGATAAAGTTTATTATAATAAAATAATAATACAAATTAAAAAATTAAAAAAAAATATGATATGAAACTAATTAAAATAAATTAATATATACTTAAAATATATTAATTATTTTTAAACTTTATATTTTTCACGGATAATATGAATTAAATCCGTTAACATAGCAGCTGCAGTTTCAACAGAACCTGCACCAATACCTCTTACTGTTACCTTTCCAGATAAATCAGTTGTAACAGTAGCCATATTTAATGTTCCATTAATATCAAATGCACTACCTTTTTTAACAAGTCTTGGTGAAACTTCAAGATTATCCTTAGAAACTTCTGCAATTAACTTGATTAAATATCCCTCTTTATCTGCAAGATATATAGCTTCAGAAGTAATGTCTGATATACCTTTAACTTTAACATCATCATATTTTGCAGGAATTCCCAATACAGAGTTTGCTAAAATAACAGTTTTACATGCAGCATCTATACCTTCAACATCCTGAGTCGGATCAGTTTCTGCAATACCTAATTGCTGTGATTCTTTAAGAGTGTTTTCATAACTTGTACCTTCTGAAGTCATTCTAGAAAGGATGTAATTTGTAGTACCATTTAAAATACCAACAATTGATTCTACATTATTTGCAGGTAATGTTTCTTGTGCAAGGTTAATAATAGGCATAGTTCCACCTACACTAGCTTCAAATTTAAAGATTACATTATTTTTTAAGGCAGCGTCTAATAATTCATTAAAATTTAAAGCAAGATGTCCTTTATTGGAAGTTACAACATCTTTTCCTTGTTCAAATGCTTTTAATGTAAGGCTTCTTGCAGGTTCAGCATCAACAATATTGGTTGGAGTAGCTTCAAGGAGTACATCATATTCACATTCATCTAATACATCTAAACCACTAATATTACTACCATATTCAGGGTAATTTGCTAATTTACCTGTTTCCTTTTTAACCCTAATTAATTCCTCTTCATCTAGACCATCAGTGGATATTGCAGATGTAGATGAATCAGCAACAGAAACAATCTTTAATTCTACACCATATAATTCTTTAATATTTTCTTTCTTTAATAATACTACTTTGGCCAAACCTTGACCAACAGCACCAAAACCCATAATACATAATCTTAAATCTTTCATTATTAATCCCCGCTTAGATTTCATTAATAACTAATAGGTCTTTGGAATTAGCTATCTCTTTAATTTTATTTAGTACTGTATTTTTTAATCCAAATGGCATTTCAACAGTTATTAATCCAGATGATTTTTCCTCATTATTAAATTTAACTTCCATAGCAACAACTGTTACATCATCTAAATCATTTAACTTATCGACAGTGTCTCTTACATCGGTATCTATAATATGGCCAATAAGTATAGTACTTATTTTAATGGTTCTAATTGATCCATCAACTTTCAATATACTTATACCATTATTTTCTAATGTTTCAATTATTTTTTCAAGATTTTGTCTTTCTCCTTCTACAGTTATTTGAACTGGTATTTTACCATTTTCATTTTTGTCTGTCCTGTCATGGATAACTGAGACAAGATTAGCACCTAATTCCCTGAAAGGTTCAAGAGAATTAACTAATTGTCCAGGAGTATCTGAAAGTTCAAGTACTAAATTCATTTTCATACTATCACCATCTAATTTGTCCAATCAGCTTTTTTAACTATTAAATTGCCATTTTTATCAGTTTTAGCATTTCTTAAAATTTTAGATGAATCTTTTGAAACAGATTCATCTTTACGAGTAAGATTTAAATTGTCTGTAATATAATATGTTTCTTCCAAATCTGGAATAGTTTCTAATATTTTAGAAAATTCATTTAAGATTTTTTCTGCATCTTCTTTAATTTCCATAATATAACTCCAATAATTTTCTAAATTATAAATTAAATATTAAATGATAATATAATTATAATAATATTATTTTATTTTTTTATATTAATAAACTTTATTTATAATAGGGCACTTTAAAAACCTATGTGATAATTTTTATTTTCCATTTTTAATCTTACAATAATTAAGGTTTAGAATTAAAACATACATTCAAATATTTTAATTTGATATAACTCAAATATTATATAAGTTCCATTATATATTAAGTAATAATTTTTTTAATTAAAAATAAATAATAAATTAACGGAAAGTTTTTGTGCGTATAACTATTAAAGATTTAAATCACTTAAGTTTTGGAATGTGGATTGTTAGAAAAGTTCTGAAATTAAGCTTCATATCGTTTTAAAATATCAAAGACTATAATTAATATCCTTTAAATTATCTTTATCACATAACTGTATTAAAATTTCTTTAAACATAAAAACAAATTGTTTAGCCATCTCTTCACTGTAGCTATCTGAATGATGAACAGTTACAGAAAAACCATCCTCCAAATCATTCACAACACATAAAAACTCACCAATAGTATCTAAAGCATAATCTGTAACTATAATATCCTCACCAAGAAAAGACATATCATTTAAATTAGAATTATATCTAAAAGAAATATTACTATTAAAATTAAACTCACTAGCAAGTAATCTAAAAGGATAAACATTATTTTCCATAGAATTCAAAACCAAATCAGAAACATAATCCAGATAATTCTCTACAGAAGAATCACTACAATCTACAACCAAAGGAAGAATTCTAGCAAACATACCTACAGAATCCATAGTATAATCCTTATGACGGCCATGTTCTATTATATTAACAAAAACCTTATCCTCACCGGTAAAACAAGATAAACAATAAGCATAAACAGCATAAAATAAATTACCAACAGAAATACCTTTTTTATATGTAAAATTCTCTAATTTCTCTTTAACACCAAAAATAGGAAGAATAACAGTACCTTCAGATCCATCAACATCACCACCTAAAACATCAAAATATTCCACATCAGATAACATATCTGCAAAGAACCTATGGGCAGACTCATAAGAAGAATCAAATTTCACAATGAAATCATCATAACTACTACGAAGAAAACCTAAATCAAGATTATCATCTAAAATACCATTAAAACCCTTCTTAAACTCTTTGTTAATAATAGAAATTGTGGTTGCATCACTTATAATATGATGAATATCATATAATATAGCTTTACGAGTTGGAGTATCAATAATATAAAAACGAGCTAAATAATCCTCCAAATCAAAAGGCTTAATAAAAGCAGAAGTATCATCACTACTAACAAGTTCAACTAAAGGATATGAATCACAAACTAAAAACACATTATCTCCATCATTTAGAATACGGCCTTTTAAAACAGGATGCTTATCAATAATAGAATAAATAGGGTGCTAGATAGATCAAAATTTTAAGAGTGATATTTGCTCTTCTTTTTTGTTGATTTTTAGTTTTTGTTGGTCTGTTTTTAATGGTGCCTTTGAT
>NZ_CAJOKH010000023.1 GCF_905235195.1 uncultured Methanobrevibacter sp.
AGATTTAGAACAAAACAAGGTATATTTAACCAAATATTCAACAGAAAAAATGGATGGATGAAAAAAATAAAATCCCAACTAACAAAATGACAAAGCCTTAAAAGGAAAAATATATATATAATAATCATACAAAATATAATAGTATATTGCCGGGGTGGCTCAGCTGGTTAGAGCGCACGGCTCATAGGGTTTTTAGCTATGCTCTGACTGAATTCCTGGGATACCGTGAGGCCGCGGGTTCGAATCCCGCCCCCGGCATATATATCCCAGGAAAATATCAATCTTATTTTAAAACCTTTTTAAATATTTTATAATTTGCTTATTTTAAAAATAAATAAAAATTTATACATAATATATACTTGAAAAACTATTTTTTAAATATATTAATTTTAAAATTAAAGATAATTATTTAAAATTAAAAAAATAAAAATTAATTAAATAAAATAATTATTTTTGATTTGATTAATATAGCATAATAATTAAATCATGATTAAATTAAGAATAATTTAAACTTAATATGATTCTGGTGTTTAAATGGAATATAGGCAGTTAGGAAACACGAAGGAAAAAGTGTCAATTTTAGGTTTTGGAGCTATGAGACTTCCAACTGTTGAAGGTACCAATAGCCAAATTGATTATAAGAAAGCATCTGAGATTTTTTCATATGGTATAGATAATGGAATAAATATTATTGATACTGCATATTCATTTCATGCAAATGAAGTTCATGGAAAAGCAGGTAATAGTGAACCATTTCTTGGAGAATTTCTTGAGACCGGTTATAGAGAAAAAGTATATCTTCAAACTAAATGTCCCTCTTGGTTAATTAATACAGAGGCAGATTTAGAAAAATATTTAGACCATCAACTTGAAAGACTTAAAACTGATTATATTGACAATTACCTACTTCATGGAGTAAATAATGAAAACTGGCAAAATTATAAAAATGCAAATGTTATTGAATTTTTAGATAATGCAATTAGTGAAGGAAAAATCAAACATGTAGGTTTTTCAACACATGGAACATTTGAAACCCTTCTTGTTTTAACAATGGAATATGATAAATGGGAAATTGGTCTTACACAAATGAATTATTTAGATGAAACTTATCAAACAGGTATTGAGGGATTAGATTATCTTGCATCTATGAATATTGGAACTGAAGTAATGGAACCTTTACGTGGTGGAAGACTTGTTGAAAATATTCCAAATGAAATTATGAAAATGTGGGACACATCAGAAGAAAAACGTAGCCCTCTTGAATGGGCACTGCAATATCTTTGGGATATGGAAAATGTAAATTGTGTATTTAGTGGTATGCAAAGTCTAGAACAGGTTAAAACTAATATTGAAATCGCATCACGTTCTAAAGTAAATATGATTAGTGAAAATGATAAGCAGTTAATTAAAGATGTTGCAACTGAGTATAAACAGCATAAGGGTAATGACTGTACAAGTTGTGGATATTGTATGCCTTGTCCTAATGGAATTAATATTCCTCACTGTTTTAGGGAATACAATATTGGTAATATTTTAAATAATCCTAAAGCTTCTGCAATGCAGTATTTTACATATTTTGAAGATAATACATTGGCACATAATTGTACATTATGTGGTGATTGTACCAGTATGTGTCCACAAGCTTTAAATATTCCTGAAGAAATGAAAAAAGTTAAAAACTTCTTTGGAGTAGAATTTAACCATTTTTAATTAATAAATATTAAAAGATTTATATAAAACTATATAAATAAAAAGAAAAAAAGTAGTATTGATTAAAATTAACTATTGTTATATAATATTGGATTTTTAAAAATTAAATTTTAAAGTGAGAATATGCCTGAAAGATTCATAAATATGGGATACTGGGAAATTGTATCTAGACAAATGAGTATTGTTACAAAAAGCCAACAAGAAAGATTTAAAGAAAGCAAAATAACCGTAGTTGGCTGTGGAGGAATAGGTGGATCTGCTATTGAAATGCTTGCAAGAATGGGTATTGGTAAATTAACAGTTATAGATAAAGATTATTTTGATTTTTCAAATTTAAACAGACAATTATTTAGTAGTACAGATGTTTTAAGAGAAGATAAAGCTAAAGTTGTAAAAGATAAACTAAGATTAATTAATCCTTACATTGAAGTAGAAGCAAAAATTGAGGAGATTAATGAAAATAATATTAGTGAACTTAAAGATAGTGATATAATTATAGATGCATTAGATAATTTAGTAACTAGAGTAATTCTTTCAAGATTTGCAAAAGAAAATAATATTCCTCTTATTCATGGAGCAATAAATGGAACTCTAGGACAAATGACAGTATTTGATAAAGAGTCAACTAAAAGCTATGAGGAATTATTTGCAATACCCTCTAAAGGAAAGGAATTAACAGATGATGTAAAAAAAGAAATTAAAAGTTTAACATACGGTGTTCCACCAGTTATAGGTCCTGTACCCAATATTATAGGTAATTTGCAAGCATTTGAAGCATTTAAATATATTACAGACATTGGAACAATTACACGAGCACCTAAATTATTAAGCTATGATTTATTAAATTTAAATTCATTTAATATTGTAGAGTTATAATAAAAATCAATTAATTATTTTTATTATTTTAAAAAAAAATCATTTATTAATTTAATACTTTAACTACTTTTTTTTAAGAAAATGAAAAATATTTCGATTGATAAGAAATTTCTATACTTAATAAGAAAATTTCTCTATTTGATATATACTCTTCACATATGAGAAAAATGATAAAAAATATAAAATAATATAATTAATACTTTAAATTATGAAAAGATTGTTTAAATTAATAGAGAAATATTATTTTATAATCATTCTAATTAGTGTAGTCATTGCTTTTATAAATCCTAAGACCTTTAATTGGGTATTGGAAAAGTTTATAGGAATGAATATAATAAATATCCTTTTAGGTGTAATTTTATTTGGTATGGGTACCACATTAAAGATAGAACAGTTTGTAAATGTGTTTAAAAGACCTAAAGAGATATTGTTAGGAGTTTGTGGTCAATATTTAATAATGCCACTATTAGCTTTAACAATTGCCCGTTTATTTTCTTTAAATGAAGCTTTAACCGTGGGACTTATCCTTGTTGGAACAGTTCCTGGAGGAACAGCATCTGACGTTATAACTTTCCTTGCAAAAGGAGATTTAGCATTATCAGTTTCCCTTACTGCAGTTTCAACAGTTATTTCACCAATTCTAACTCCTTTAATTACATTTATTTTAATTGGAAATGCTATTTCATTTTCTCCAGCAGATATGTTCATTTCAATCGTTCAAATAGTAATTATTCCAATTGGATTAGGTTTGATTATTAATTATAAATTTCCTCACTTTTGTAAAGAATTAAAGGATTATTTACCTGCAGTTTCATCTATTGTAATTGCAATAATAGTTACAGGAGTGATTGGATCAAACAAGGAAGCTATTATCAGTTCATCTATGATAATAATTTTAGTAATAATCATACAATATTTCATAGGAATGGCTTTAGGATTTACCCTTGCTTATCTATCTGGAATGAAACCTAAGCAAATGATTACAATTGGTATAGAACTCTGTTTCCAAAACTCTGGATTGTCTACAAGTCTTGCTAAAACACATTTTCCCAATTTAACTTTAGCAACAGTTCCAGGAGCCCTATATTCAGTATGGCAAAACTTTGCAGGATCTATTTTAGCTTATATATTTACCCGTTATTTTAACAAAGAAGAATGATTTTTATATCATTCTTAGAAAGTTTTGCCCGAATTTTTGCTAGTATAGACATATAAAATTTTACATACTCAAATTTAGCTAATATATCAATTAAATCAAAACTCAATTTTTTTATTGTTTAAAAAAAAACATTATATTTTTTAAATGAGAAAAATTTAAAAAGTTTTAGAAATTTTGCATTGATTCTATTAATTATTTGAATAAATAATAGATTAAAACTGAAGAAAAATATGAAAAAATTTATAATAAAAAATCAATATAAATAATATTACAAGTTATATTTGATAGTAAATTTATGGTAAATTAGTGCTTAATTATGTAAAAACCTTTTTAAATTGGAAAAAATATTTTTTAAATATATTTACCGCTACTTAAAAGAATAAAATAAAATAAGATTAATATTTTTATTTACAATTCATATAGTGTTTATTAAATTAATATTATTACTCAAATATTATTTATCTAATTTGTACTTTTATTTCCTAAATTTGTTAAATACACAAAAATAGTGCACATAGTAGTGGAACTATTGAAATGTGAGGCCCTAATAATACTATAATAAACTCCACATTCACAAAAAACACGCATTTGATTGTGGAGCGATTGAAATAAATGGAAGCTATAATAATATAACAAACTCCACATTCACAAAAAACAACGCAGACGATCTGGCGGAGCTATGTAATGCAGATACTTATTAAACAAGGTTACAGGTAAAGGGACTTTAAAAGTAATATTTTAAAACAATGAAAATATAAAACTTTAGAATAAAAGAGAGTTGAAAATATTTAAATAATTAATTTAATTATTTTTTCCCTTTTATTCACTTATTACTTTTTTTTAAAATCTTAAATAGAAATAAAAAATATTTAAAATATAAAACTGATGATTTGTAATTTAATATTATTAAAATCTCCATATCTTTTTTTGTTATATGATACTAAAAAACAAAATTAAAAATTCTATAAATTGTTTAATATTATGAATAATATTATTAATATTGTTTAATTAAAAAAGCCAAAATTTATTTAATATAATGGACATAATTAGACATTATAAGGTTTTGAAAAGTTTTTATAGAAATTAATTATAAACGAATTAAAAATATAATTGATATTATCTTAATTAAAGAATTAGTTAAATTTTCTAAAAAAATCATTGAAAAATAGAATTTTTTAGAAAAAATAGATTATAGTCTAAAAATATCTTGAAATTATTTAATTTAGAAAAAGTTTATATATTCAAAAAAATAATATGTTTAATAGGAAGATGCCTTCCGACTAAAATTTATAATATATAATATGTTTAAAATTTTTTAATATTATAAGTTTAAATAAAAAATCAATTTAAAATTTTATTAGAAAAAATGATTTTAATTAAATTCATTGAAAAATGGAGCAAAAATAATGAGTAAAGAAGTAGATAAAATAATGGAACAAATAGAAAAAGACGATATACGTTTTGTGAGGTTACAATTCGTAGATATTAATGGAAAAGAGCAAAATGTTTCTATTCCACCAAGTGCCGATATGGATGAATTATTTGCCAATGGGACATTATTTGATGGATCATCTATTGCGGGATTTGTAGATATTAATGATAGTGACCTTGTTATAAAACCAGATATTAGTACTTATTCTAGATTACCATGGAGAGCAGAGGATTCTGCAGTATGTAGATTTATTTGTGATATTCATACTCCAGATGGAAAACCATTCCCTGGAGATCCTAGAAGTAGACTTAAAAAAGCTTTAGCTGATATTGGAAAAAAAGGATTAAAATATAATATTGGTCCAGAACCAGAATTCTTTATTGTAGATATTGATGATGAAGGATATCCAATGCCTTACGATGATGCAGGATATTTTGATGTAGAACCTAAAGATAAAGGACCTGATTTTAGAGGAGAAATCACTTTCAATTTACAGGAATTAGGATTTGAAGTTGAAGCAAGTCACCACGAAGTAGGTCCAGGTCAAAACGAAATTGCATTTAAATTTGATGATGCACTTAAAACTGCAGATGCTGTTATAACCTTTAAAACAGCAATCAAAGCAATTGTAGCAAATATGGCTGCATTTGATGAAATGGATTATAGAGTTACTTTCATGCCTAAACCATTCTTTGGTGTAAATGGTAGTGGAATGCACTGTCATCAAAGTTTATTTAAAGATGGATATAACCTATTTTTAGATCCAGATAGTGAAACCGGCCTATCCCAAGAAGCACTCTACTTCATTGGAGGTTTACTTGAACACGCACCTGCTCTAACAGCTATAACTAATCCTATTGTAAATTCATACAAACGTTTAGTTCCAGGTTATGAAGCTCCAGTATACAGAGCATATGGTCTTAAAAATAGATCTGCTCTTGTTAGAGTACCTGCAGCACGTGGAAAAGCTACTCGTATTGAATACAGAGCACCTGACCCTGCATGTAACCCATACTTAGCATTTACTGCTATGCTTGCAGCAGGTATGGATGGTATTAAAAACAAAATCGACCCTGGAGACCCTACCGAAATTAACATTTATAATTTAAGTGAGGACGAACTAGAATCAAGAGGTATTAGATTATTACCTGCTAGTTTATGGGAAGCATACCATGCTTTCGAAGAAAACGAAGTTATGATGAATGCTTTAGGAGAACATATCTCAGAAAAATTCTTAGAAAGTAAATACCAAGAGTGGGATGACTACAGAGTCCAAGTATTTGGATATGAACAAAGAAGATACTTAGATATTTAAATCTAAAAAACTTCTTTATTCATTATTTTTAACTATTTAAAAAAAAATATAAATTACTAATTTTAATATTTAACTCTATTTATTAAGTAAAAAAATTATAAAAATTAAAAAATAATTAAGATAAATAGTGAAATAATTTTACTCTAATTTTATAAAAAATAATCCTCTTATTAATACCCATTAAATGAATTTATACAGATTCAACTTATTTTTACAAACATAGTAAAAAAAATTATAACTTTTAATATTGATTTAAATAAATAAATTATATAGGATAAATAATAAAAATTAATATAATTTAAGAAAATTTCAAAAAAGTGTAATTATGTCAGAATCTGAACACCGAATGATAGAAATTTTAAGAATATTGAATCAACAAGAAAAACCTACGGGGTCTAAAATAATAGCTACTGAATTAAAAAATAGAGGATTTAATTTAGGAGAACGTGCTGTTCGTTATCATATGAAAATTTTAGATGAAAAAGGACTTACAAAAAAGGTAGGATATTCAGGAAGAGAAATTACCAAATTAGGTAAATCTCAACTTGAAAAAGGACTTGTATATGATGAGGTAGACTTTACTTTCTCAAAATTTCAGGACTATATATATCAAACTGATTTTGATCTTAACACCTATGACGGAACCGTAATTGTAAATACTAGTAATGTATTAGAAAAAGATGCATTGGATATTATTAAAAAGGTTTTCAAGTCAGATATTGCAGTTAGTCCTTTAGTTGGAATAAACTGTGAAAATATTAGTGGAGAAGAAGGTTATACTGTTAAAACCATTTGTGGAACAACAATTGATGGTATATTCTTAAAAAATGGAATAGCTACCCAACCAAAATTCGGTGGAATAATTGAAGTTAAAGATTATGAACCTCAAAGATTCGAAGAAATAATTTCCTATAAGAAAACTTCAATTACCCCTCTTGATGCATTTATTGCTAAAAATATGACCTCTGTTTTAGATGTTGTTCAAGAAGGTAATGGTTCAATACCTGCAAACTTTAGAACTATTCCAAGTACAGCGAAAAATAGAGCTATCGAAATTATTAAAAAACTTAAAAAATCCAATATTGGTGGAATTATTGCTATGGGCAGAGATGGGGAAGATATTCTTGGTGTACCTGTAGGCGAAGGTTCTATAGGAATTGCAATTGCAGGAGGAGTAACACCATTTTGTGCAGCACAAGAATTAGATTATGATGTTGATATACAACTTGGTGAAGACCTTGCAGATTATAAGGAACTTAAACCAATATGTAAAACCAATCCTCATTTAAGAGATATTAATCCTAATAAAAAATATAAGCCAATGCCTTTCTTTTTATCTAAATCAATGAATCTAATCCAAGATACAAATTATAATTGGCAAGAAGATGAAGGAAATATTATTGTAGATATTTCATATATTAATAAGAAAGACTTAGATAAATCATTAGATATTTATGAAAATGCATACAAAGAAAATCCTAAATGTGTAAACCCATATTATAAAATTGTTGAACATGAAAAAGATGATGAGAAGGTAGGTATTGCTACTGTATGTAGTTTGTCAATTGATGGAATTTTAATAAATAATGGAATAATGACCATTCCTAAATATGGAGGACTTTTAGAAATTAATAAACCTCCATTATTTGTTGAATTAATATCATATAATGGAACTAGTATAGATCCTCATAAAATATTTATCTTTAAAAACCTAACTTGTATAAATAAACAAGCAAATAAAGTTCAAAGAGTCTTAGCTTCCATTAAAGAAATACCTAATATTGCTAAAGATGAAAGTAAGGAAATATTAACTGAACTTCAAAAGAAAGATTTACCTATTTATAAAATTGGTAAACCTCGAGAATTAGTATATAATGCTCCTGTAAATAATTATAATTTTGGAATTGTTGCAGGAAGTGGATTAAATTCCATATCTGCAATTAGAGAAAAAGGAATAAATATTGATGTTAAAGCTTTAGAAGGAATAATGGCTTTAAATGAAATGGACAAACTTTAACTTATCAATAGCTTAATCCTTATTATTTTATTATTGTTTTACTTTTATTTTATTATTATTGTTTTAGTTTTATTGTTTTAATTTTATTATTTTATTTTTATACTCTCTTAACCCTATTTTTCTAGAAGTTTTAATTGAAAAAAACAAATTTTCAAAGCTCCAAATCATGTATTTTAAATGAAATAATAATCCATAATTATGTAAGAATATAATTTTATTTGATTTAAATTAAGTGGCAAATCAATAATATTATGAATCTTATGATTAATTTTTAAATGAGATTAGTTCATATATATATACATATCAACATATATAATGATAAAAATAATAAAAAATTAATAAAAATTATAAATAGTTAAAAATAATTAGAATAGATAAAAATAGTTAAAATAGTTAAATATTAGTTAAAATAGTTAAAATCAATTCAAAATAGATAATAAAATAAAGTAAAATAAAGTAAAATAAAAAAAATATAAAATAAGTCATAAGACTTATTCTAATTCTAATTTAAGTTTTCCTAAACTATTGGAAATTTTATTATAAACAAATACAATAATAAAAGTTCCAATAAATCCGCCGATGAAACTTGAAACAATATTGTAAAGTGCAGAAATAGCTAATTTTTGATTAATAACAAGTAATAATAGTGACATAACTACCCCTACAACAAGAGCGATAACTGACATGATAATAGCTGCACTTTTAGCATCCACACTTTCAACTGAAGTATATTCACGACCAGATTTTAATTCTACTTTAATACCTCCAAGATATGAGGTGAGAATATTATAAATAGATACACCAATTAAAACATCAACAAATGTTAATAAAAATGTAGACACGATTAAAATCAATGTTACAGCAGGAGAAAATAGAAGTGCAATAAGATTATACATTAACATTGCAAGTCCTATTTGACCAGTTAACATAAGCATTTGAAGAATAGCAGATGCCATAAATGGAACAATAACCACGGACATTACATAAACAAATATAAATGCAATTGTAGCAATGATAGCAAAGACCAATGCTGTAGATACAGTGTCAATTTTTACAATTCTACCATCTTCAATTTCAAATCCAATACAACTTAATTTTTTAGTTAACACATTATAGAGGAATCCTCTACCAAAGAAAAATATTATAGAATATAAAATAGTTCCAAAGATTATAAATGGAACCAAACTTATATTTGCAACAAGTACATTAGCTCCTCCAACTATGAGAATATAAACAACTAAGATTAAGACAGCAATAATACTTAATACAGTATATATCCCCATACCTATAGTTGTAAGTGAAGATAAATCTAATGATTTAATTTCTTTTTTATTTACCATTTTTTTCACCTTTTAAAATAAAAATTTAAATTAAAATATTTTAATTAATAAAATTTTTTAATTATATACTTATATTATTTTATTAGAAATATACTATAAAAAGATTTTTATAAAAAAAAATTTAAAAATTTAAAATGTTAATTTTACAATAAATCAAAGAAAATCAATGATTAATTATTTAATAATTTAATCTAAAACCAATTTTTAGATGCATCTACAATTTCACTTACAATTATTTCAGATGAACCTATGTAAGTGTGAGGATCCATTATTTCTTGAACTTCCTCCTTAGATAAGAATTTACTTGCCTCTTCATCTTTTAATATTAAATCTGCAAGTAAAATTTTTTCTTTATTTGCTTTAATAGCATTTTTTCTAACAATAGCATATGCAGTTTGTTTACCCATACCTGCTCTTGTAAGTTCTGCCATTAATCTTTCAGCCATAACTAAACCATGAGTTTTATTTAGATTTTCTTCAATATTATCATCATAAAATACAAGATTAGTCATTAATTTAATTGTAAGTTGTAAAATATAATCAGTTAAAATACATGATTCTGGAAAGATTATTCTCTCACAAGAAGAATTGGTTAAGTCCCTTTCATGCCATAAAGGATTATTTTCTAAAGCAGGTGCAACATATGATTTTATAATTCTAGAAACTCCACAAATCCTTTCAGCAGTAATAGGATTCATTTTATGTGGCATAGTACTACTACCTACTTGTTTTTCAGGATCAAAGAATTCACCAAGCTCCATTATTTCAGTTCTTTGAAGGTTTCTAACTTCAAGTGCTATTTTATTTAAGGTTGATGCAAGATTTGCAAGAACCATTAAAAATTCAGCATGATTATCCCTTTGAACAACTTGATTTGTAATTGTTGCAGGAGGAAGATTTAATTTTTCAGCAACTTTTTTGTGAACTTCCCATCCTTCAGAACCTAATGCTGCAGTTGTTCCAACTGCCCCATCTAACATTCCAACACATACATTTGCCCTTGCATTTTCTAATCTATCATATTGTCTTTTAAGTTCAGCAGCCCAATTAGCAAATTTCATACCATATGTAGTTGGAATTGCATGTTGACCATGAGTACGTCCAATACATACTTTAGATTTATTTTCATCTGCTAATTTAATAGTAAGTTCAGTTAATTTTATAATTTTCTCTTCAAGTACTTCAATAGAATCCCTAATTAATAAAGAATTAGAACTGTCTACAACATCATTAGATGTAGCTCCAAAGTGAACATACTCTCCTGCATCACCTTCACATTGTTCTGCTAAACCTTGAACCATAGATGCAATATCATGTTTTTTAGCCCTTTCTATTTCATCTACCCTTTCAAGTTTAACATATTTTGTGCTTGCTTTTGATTTAATTTCATCAGCATATTCCTTTTTAATAATTCCCAAATCTCCCTCAGCTTGTGCTAAAGCAGATTCAACATCTAACATTCTTTGTAATTTATTTTCACTTTCCCAAATTCTTTTCATTTCAGGAGTACCATATCTAAATTCTATTGGATGAATAGCCATTATAACACTTCTTTTTACTTTAAATATTTAAATAATAAGTAAATTATACCAAAATATAAAATTATATAAAAAAATATATTAGTAAAATAGTAAAATTTACATAAAGTTATAAATTATAATTTATTTTTTAAAATTAATATAATTAGTTATTTTGCCATAAGCTTAAAGTAGAACTTATTAAAAAATAGACTACGAAAAATGGATAAAAATCCTTTATTTTGAAAATAAAGAAAATTAATTTTGTAAAAAATTATATTATTAAAGAGACACCTTAAAGAAAAAAGATAATAATATTAAATATTAAATTATCCAAATATTAAATTATTTATATCTAAAAATAATATTATAATAATGGATTAGATTAAAAAAAGAAATAATAAAAAATAATCATTATAAAAAAGGGGAATAAAATGTGTGTAATAGTTATTAAACCTGAAAATACCAATATTTCAAGAGAGGATATTGAGGCAATGTATAAACAAAATCCTCATGGAGTTGGAATTAGTTACTATGATGATAAAAAAGATACTCTCATATGGAAGAAAGGTTTAACCGATTGGGACGAAATAGAAAAAATTATAAATGATTTATATTCAGTTGAAGCTATTGTACATTTTAGATATGGTACTTCTGGACCTAATAATGCTATCATGTGTCATCCATTCCCTATTAATGAGGAAAATAGACTCAAAGGAGAATCTAAAAAATTATTTTATCATAATGGTGAGTTAAAACCATTTGAACCTGAAGAAAATGCACCTTGTAGTGATGCTTATATTTTCTGGAGAGATGTTATAAATAAAATAGATCTTCCACTATCCCCTGAAATTTTAAAATGGTTTGATGATGGAATAAATAAAATGGCCTTTCATACAACTGAAGGCATACAAACCGTTGGGGAATACTATGATTGGAATGGTTTAAAAGTGAGTAATCTTAAATTTACCCGATTTTTATTTGAAAAAAGTAAACCACGCAAAGTATTATCCTACATTAAATGGAATATTGTACTAAAAACAATTAATGGAACTATTAATTCTTGCACTAAATTAAAATAGAATAGTTTCAAAATAAACTAATTATTTTTAAAAAAAAATAGAAATAATGCTCCGCCCGGGATTCGAACCCAGGTCTCAGGCTCGAGAGGCCCGAATGATTGACCATCTACACTAACGGAGCAAATATTAATAATTTATAATATCTTAATTAAATTTCTTAAATTAAGATAAAAAACTAATAAACTTAACTTATACTTTAATTATAATCATATAATTTAATGATAAATATAATTATGATAATAATTTAATGATCATAATTTAAAATATGCTAATTTTAATAAAAAAATACAATAAGCATATTTTACTTAATTAACTATTAAACTAGTAAATTTTTTTATGCTGAAAACCTTAAAACAAAACAGAAAATTGCAAGTACAATAGTAACAATAACTACTTGTTGAGGTGAAAGTTTAGGTCCAACACTTTCTTCATCGAAATACCTAACTAATCCAGCACCAGTTTGTGGCATATCAACTTTCTTATCTTTTTTTGCCATGAAATCACCGTAAATTTTTCTTTAAAATAAATATTATAAAAGTAATAATAAAAATTCAATAATCTATAAAATTGATTATACAAGTATTTATGAAATTTCTATTATTTATATTTTAGAGGAAATTTTAAAAATTTTAACAATAAAAAAAAATATTAAAAATAATCTAGAGGAAAATAGAAATTTTTAAAAATAAATAAAATACTTCCTTTTAAAAATAAAGGACTCTTATCTATTTTTTATATTATATTTTTTAATTAAGTTGGCAAGCTATATTTTAAAAAAAAATAATCAAAAAAAATTAGAATAAAAAACTGAATCTTAATATATTTATATTATAAACTTAAAAAATATAGTATTATAATATAAAACTTTTTTTAATAAATTTGGTTCAAAAAATATATTAAAATTGAATAAATTATATTTTGGAAATTTAAATATAAAATGAACTTATTTTAAAATTTAAGTTTTAAATTAGACTTATTAAATTATTTAAAATCTAAAATTATTAAACTAAAAAAAAATTTAAACACATATGGTGATTATATGGAACATTGGATAGAAAAAATAGCTGATGATTTAAATAATATGGATGTTAAAAAACATACAATTGCAAGTGGGACATCCATTTCTGGTTCAATACATATTGGAAATTCCTGTGATATTTTCATTGCAAATGCTGTGGGAAAAGCACTTAGAAAATTAGATAATGATGTTGAAGTTATCTGGATTGCAGATGACCATGACCCTTTAAGAAAAGTACCTTACCCACTTCCTGAATCTTACTCTAAATACTTAGGTATGCCATACTCTACAATCCCATGTCCTGATGGATGCTGTGACAACTTTGTAGAACATTTTGAAAAACCTTTATTTAATGTATTAGATGATTATGGAATAGATGTTACTATTAAATCTGGTTTTGAAATGTATAAAGCTGGAGAATATAATGATTATATTAGAAAATCTCTTGAAAAACATAATGAAATTAAGGAAATATTCGACCAATATAGAAGAGAACCTTTAAGTGATGACTGGTTACCATATAATCCTATTTGTGAAGAATGTGGAAGAGTAAATACTACTACAGCATATGACTATGATAAAGATAAGGTCTACTACAAATGTGAATGTGGTCATGAAGGTGTAGTTGATATTACAAAAGGTGATGGTAAACTCACCTGGAGAGTCGAATGGGCAGCAAGATGGAAAATATTCAATACTACATGTGAACCATTTGGTAAAGATCATGCTGCTAGTGGTGGAAGTTATGATGTAAGTAAATTAATCTCTAAAGAAATATTTGATTATGAAGCACCATACCCAATTCCATATGAATGGATTACTCTTGATGGTGAAGCAATGAGTAAATCCCATGGAGTTTTCTTTGCACCTGAAGAATGGTTAAAAATTGGGCCTGCTGAAAGTTTAAATTATTATTTATTTAGAAGTAAACCTTTAAAACCAAAAGATTTCTCACCTAAAATGAAATTTTTAGATTTAATGGATCAATTTGACACTGTAGAAAAAGTTTTCTATGGAGAAGAAGAAGCACCATCAGAAAAAGAAGAAGGTAAATTCAAGGAAATTTACAATGTTTGTCAGATAAATGAAAAAGAAAGTTTACCATTTAGACCTTCTTACAGATTCCTTGTAAATGCTGTGCAAATTGTAGGAGAAGAAGATTTGGAGAAAATCTTTAAAATCTTAAAGAAAAACTCACAATTATCAAAAAGCTTTGCAGATAAAGAGTTTGAAGATTTAAATGAAAGTGAACTTGCCCAATATAAAGAAAGAGTAGAAAATGTACAATACTGGTTAGATAACTATGCACCAGGATTTGTTAAATTCCAAGTCCAATACAATTCTATTCCAAACTTGCCACTTCAAGAAGAACAGAACGGATTTTTAAGTGATCTTGCAGATTTACTTGAAACAAATGATTTTGAAAAATCTGAAGATCTACATGATGAAATGTATAAAATATTAGAAAAATATGGTATTAAACCACAAAAGGCTTTTCAGGCTATATATAAAATGATACTTGGTAAAAAACAAGGACCAAGAGCAGCTTCATTTTTATTATCTTTAGATAAAGACTTTGTTATTAAAAGATTAAGAAAAGAAGAATAAAATCTGTTTTTAATTTTTTATTAAATTTTTTTAAATTTTAAATTAATCTTTTTTTATTTTATATTAATTCTTTTTAAATTAAATTAAATCTTTTTTATTTTAATTATAGAAAATTAATAAATTTTATTATACTTATTTATAAATGATTTATAATAAAAATCGGGTAAACAAGTATAAAATAAAAAAACAATAGTAAAATAGTAATAAATATTAAAATTATATTTTTAAAATGAATATAATATAAAAATAAGTAAAAAATTAGTTTTTTAATAAAAACTAATAAAAAAAGTAAAAAAAATAAAGATTTATCCCTTTAATCTGGATAGGAAACCTTTACCCTGTTTCTCTTTTAAGTTTTCAGCCATATTACTGATTTGTTTTTTAAGGTTTTTAATTTCCTTATCTTTATTATTTAACTCTGTGTGAAGTTTATCATAATTTTTTTGTTTATTACTAACAGATTCATTTAAAATAGAAATTTGATGTTCTAATTTAACAATAGTTTCAGCATATTCCTCTTTTAACTCTTGTTTGAAATCTTCTAATTTTTTAAGTTTATTTTCTAACTCTTCATTTTTATCTTTTAAATGAGGAATGGATTTGTCTGAAGCCTCAGATAACTTATCTTCTGCAGTTTTTAAGTCCTTAGCTAATTTTTCATTATCCTTTTTTAATCTTTCAATTTCCTTATCTTTTTGACTGTCATCTTTAACTGCAGGTTCATCAACTTTTGTATTTTGAAGACTTTTAATTTCTTCTTTTAACTGAGCATTTTCTTCTTCTAATTTTTGATGTTGTACTTTAAGAACTGCAAGGTCTGCACCTGCTTTAGTATAGGTTTCACTTAAATCTGCATTAATATCTAATTGGTCGAAATATTTTTTAGTACTTTCATCTAATGCATCAGTTAATTCCCTTTTAAGTTGTTTTAATTCTTTATTTTCATTTTTTAAGTTAGGAATAACTTCGTTCGTCAAATAATTAAGTTCATGTGCTTGATTTTTTATTCTATTTTCATTCTGTTCTAATTTACTTTCTTCTATCATTTAAACCACTTTAAATATATAATAGTTTAAGATCATTATATTCGTATAAAATCATTTGACAAAATTAAATCTTATTATGAAGATTTAATAACTAAATATTTTATTTTATATTGACTATTTATATAATTTTTTAAAAAAAAATGTGATGTGATTCTTAAGCTTAAATAGATTAGATAGTATAATTAGTTAAAAATTTTTAGATTTAATATAATCTTAATGAAATCTGTTAAAATAGATATTTTAAAAATATAGATTTTTCTATCTAAAAATAAATGACATTACATATTTTTAAATTGAATTAAATAGTTTTAAGTGGAAAATAAAAAAACTTAAAGTAAAAATATAATTAAAACCTTAAAAGAAAATAAGTGGATAAAAATAAAATAATAAAAAAATAAATCAAAATGAAATAAATAATAAATTTATTGATTTAGTTTTTTTGGAATCTGCGTCTATCTACAAGTTCTTGACGTTTACCTGGGTTCCATCCACCACTTGCAGATTTAGCGTGACCTACTTGTTGAACGTATCCAGTAATTCTGTCATACCATTCAACATCTTTAGTTTCACCACAGGTAGGGCATTTGTTAGATAAACCTTTCATTAAAGTTTTACAGTTTAAACAGAAACTTAATGCAGAACTGTAAGCCCAGAAACCAATATCAGATTTACGAGCAATTTTATTAGTTAAACTCATTAAAGATTGTGGATCAGAGTAAGATTCACCCATAAATGCATGGAAAATATGTCCACCCGGAGTAATTGGGTGATATTGTTCCTCGATTTTTATTTTATCTACAAGAGAAATATCTGCACTAACTGGTACATGTGAAGAGTTAGTATAATAGTTTGCACCATTATCACCTTGTAAGATAGTTTGATCTCCAAATTGTTCTTTATCAAGAGTTGCAAATCTATAAGCTGTAGATTCTGCAGGTGTTTGGATTACAGACCATCTTAATCCAGTTTCTTTTTGTAATTCAGAAGCTCTATCATATAAGTATTGGATACATTTTACACCAAATTTATTAGCATCTGGATTATCAATTCCTTGACCAAATAATGCCATTAACATTTCATTAAGACCAACAAAACCAAAAGATAATGTTGAATTATCAATTCTATAATAATATTCATCTTTTATTTCTTGAGTTAAGAATGGGAGAATATCATAATCATTTAAACAATGTAGACCTTGTTCTCTTCTAATAAGTAAAGTTTCAATTGCAAGATCCATATAATTATCTAAGTATTCAAATACTTGAGATTCATCTTTAGATTGGTATCCAATTCTAGGTAAGTTTAAAGTGACATAAGCAAGGTTACCAGTTCTAAGACAATCTTTTTCCCAGTCTCCAGTCCAGTTATCTTGGAGTTGAGTCCTACATCCCATATAATTAGCCATATTATTTCTGTATTTAGGCAACATGTTTACAAAGTAAGGAGAACCAAATTTAGCAGAGAGTTTATGAACATTAAATAAATCCTCATCATAATCTCCTTTTAATGTTTCCTTACGTAAAGTATAAATAGTATTTGGGAAAAGATGTGGTTTACCTTCTTTATCTCCACCATATAAAGTTTCAGTGAATGCTCTTTGGATTAATCTGGTTTCTTCTTCAAAGTCACCATAAGTTCCAACAACTTCACCTTTTGGACCATATGCAGTAACATCTTGTAAGAATTTTGGAACACCGAATTCTAATTGCATACTTGTAAATGGTACTTGTGAACCTCTAGCAGCATAAGCCATGTTTAAGTTATATACTAACATTTGAACACATTGTTTAATGTCTTCATATGTTCTACCTCTTGCAAATGGTGCAACAAATACATTCCAGAAAGACATTGCTTGTCCACCAGACATATTCTGTTGTGCAGCAAGCATTATTTCACCAGTATGATTCATTAAAGTTTCCATATGTGCAGGTGATCCTGCAACAGAAGTATGATCACCGGTTCCATCAACTTTAAGACCATATTTTATGAATTGCCTAATATCATGTTGTAAACAGTTTAGTGGTCTTGATGCAAAATATTCTAAATCATGAATATGTACATCTCCTGACATGTGTGCATCTGCTAAATGAGATGGTAACATATGTAATAATGCATATTGTTTTAATGCTTCATCTGCAACATATTTATGAATAGTTTCAGGATTGTGCATCATATTAGCATTACTATTATTTCCATTTTCTATTAAAGAGGAAATATTATAAACAGGAATACCTAAACGAGTATAACTTTTTCTTAAATCTTCTAGACCATATTCTATAAGTTTAGTATTAACCATTTCCCTAATCATTGGTGCAGTAAGGGAATCTACATTTAATTTTTTAAGTTCTTTCCATACTTCAGATGCAATTTTAAAAGCTGTTTCTTGTGATGCACCTGTTTCTTGAACTAAAGTATTTGCAATTTTTGATAAATCAAAAGATTCGATTTTATCTCTTGAAGTTCTAACTTTTAAAGTAGTATTAGCTAAATATTTATTAGCTGATTCTTCATCAATTTCTGCTAATGATTCATAAACTATTTTTTTAATTTCTTTAGTAGTGATTCCATCATGTAATGATGATACTACAGTTGCAATAATTTTATCAGACTCAAAAAATGGAGCTTCAACCATAACTAATGATTTCAATAATTTTTCATAACTAAATCTTTCCATAACTCCATTATTCTTTACAACTGACACTTTAATATCTTCTTGTAAAGTTTCTGCAATATTTGACATTGTCTTCATCTTTTTATCTCCACTTATTTCATATAAATATTTTTAGTCATTATACTGGAATTTTATTCCCTTATAAGGATTATATAAAATTTTAGACAGATTATCTGAAATTTTATTATGTATATTATACTTAAGTTAAACTAGTATATATTTGTTCGTATAGTAACGAACAAATGATATTTTTTATGGAAAATTTAAAATAACCTTAAAAAAAATCATATTCTAAATACTATAAACCATTATTAAATTAATTTTGTATGTTTATAAACAAAATAATAAGTTTATAAAAAAATAATTTACTTAAAAATATATAACTGATTAAAATTTAAACAAATACTGAATTAAATTAGAAAAATGATTACTAAATAATATAATTTAGACAATAATTAATATAATCTAAAAATTATTAATTTAGATAAAAATACTTCTAAAATTACGATAACTTTCAAATAATTAAATAAAAAAATAAATTATAAGAAAATATCTAGTGAACTTTGTTTAGACTTATCAGATTCAAATAAAGAGTTAATTCCAAATTCTTGAATTTCCAATCTTTGCTCAAGATAATGTGAAACAGGATATCTATGTACTAACTGTTGTGAAATATCTAAGTATTTAGTAACAGAACCTTTAGATACACTTAAAATCAAATTACCTCCACACTTACATTTACCTGATAAAGGCATACGCCTATATTTAGAATTACATTTAGTACATCTAACCTTTTGTTTGGAAAATGCACGTACATTACCCATAATATCAGGTAAGAAATGACTTGATAAAACTCCTTCTACTACTCCTCTTTGATCAACTGCCCTAATTTTCTCTGCAAGACCAATTTGACCTTCAACTTTTTCTTTCATAGAAGGTAACTTTTTGTATAAACATAAAGTTGGCCCAGCATGAATATTAGTCGTATGATGAGAAAACATTAAATCTTCATATTGTTCAGGTTTTCCTAAATGCATACTTACATTATCAATTAAATCTAAAAAGTCAGCTGGCTTAAGACCATTTTTTTTAGTTCTCTCAAAGAATTCAAGAGGGAATCTTTCATAAATATCTAAATTATGAGATTCATCATCAATTTCTTGAGGATCTATTCTAGTAGATAAAACTAAAGGTGCATCCATACTTCCTCCACGAGTACTTGGAAGATAAGTTTTAGAAAAATTAATTAAAGGGTCTAGAAGTAACATTACAGAATCTTCATCACTATCACAATTTCTCCTTTTTGCAGAATGGAAATAAGGATGAGCATAACATCCAAGAGCCTTAGTAAAACCTACAATACGGCCTAGAACACCTGCTGATGTATGAGGTGCTAAACCTGCAATTAAATGTCCAATTAAGTCTTCGCGACTTTTAACATTGTAAAATGTATCCATTTTATAAAACCTTTTAAGTTCATCATCAACATAATGTGCAACATTTACAAGATACTCTGCACAATTATCAGATATAACAACATCCTGAACTTTAAGTTCTATAATTTGATTTTCATTTGTGATTGTCTGTCCATAACAATCATGATCATAACCCATTTCATGAAGTTTTTCAACTGTAACACCAATTTCTTTTGGAATAAAATGAGTAAGAGGTAAATCTGTTGAATCATGACGAATAGTTGCATCTTTAAATGTGAATACATTGTTTTTAGATCTAAGTATTCCTTTTTCTAAAGGTTCAGGTATTTTATTTTCAGAAATCATACCTACTACACCTTTCATTTCATCAACTTTACGAACTGCAATATTATCAGATGCCTTTGAAAGTAATTTTGAAAGGTTAATATTTTTTTCTGAATTTTTTCCAAATTCTGTAGGACTTCCACAATATGGACATAATGCCTGAAAAGAACTTAAACCACAATTTGGATTAGTACATTTACGACTAGCCAATTCTACTTTAATATTACCTTTACGAGCAGCCTCAGCAACTAATCTCCTATTTCCCCCAAAGTTACCTATAGGGAATAAAACATTAGGTGCAGGTCTCATTAATCTTTCTTTAGATTTTTCAGGCCTACCAACACGAGTACCAATATAAACTGGAGCTTTATATTCAATAGAAACTTCAGATATATTGTTTAAAATCTCAACACCATCTCTATCATCATTTAACTCTTCGGATGAAAATTCTCGACAAAAAGTATGTATAAGTGCATAAGACGTATTAGAGTCAATGATGACTTTACCATCAACAAGCTTATGACTTATTCCAATAACTTCCATTAGACGTTTTTCATATTGCACATCTAATTTAAGTTCATCACCCACCTTATAATCCCCTTTAAATGATAAAATATATTTAATCAAATCATTTAACTCAGATTTACTTATATCATGATAACAGTAAGTGTATTTAGGATGTAGAGGAATATTATATTCTTTTGAAATTTCAAATGCTCGACTAGCTGAAATATCTCTGTCAAATTCTAAATCCATAAGATTTAAATTATGAGTATCTTCCTCTTGGTATTTTGAAGAATTTCTAATATGTTCAATCCACCATTCTTCACACCACCCAGACTGAAGCATAGGCTGATTGTTTCTTAAAAATTCACCAAATGCAATTAACATATCCCCCACAAATAAAATTTCTGAAATATGATTTTTAACCTTTCGAGCTTCTTTTATAGAATTAACTTGAACTACATCACCATTTTTAAGTTTAACAATAGGTCCTTCAATGGAATCTACAGGAACAACACAATTACCTTTACCCGGTCTTTCAATTTTCATTTGAGTTCCAACTGCAATAAATTCAATAATTTCCATTGCTGCAGGATGAACTCCCATAGTTGCAAGTCCTGTATTACGAGACCTACCATATCTTAATCTAAATCCTCCTTTCTCAGAAGGGTAACTTAAAACTGGCCTTCCACCAATAATATCTTCAATATATTTAGAGGATACTGGTACATCATCAACTTCACCAGGGAAAAGTTCTATTTCTTCTTCCCCTTCACTTTCATCACTTTCTGCCTCTTCATGTTTAGGTTTTGCATATTCCTTTAAAAATTCCCATCCTTCTAATTTTAATTTATTAGAAATTTTATGAATTTTTTTTGATTTTTGAATAACACCTTCAACCATAGCAAGAAGAGCACCACCACGAATATTATTAGTTTCTACTCTTGGTAAGTCCCTATGTGATACTTCAATTTTATCAGTCGGTTCACCACTAACTTCTACAGGGATACTGTTTGCTGCAAGTCTTACCTCATCAGGAGTAGGAGAATATTGAAGGTTAGTTACCTCAGATTCATAAATCTCTACCTCCTCAACATATCTTTCAATTTCATCATCAGTAGGTTTATAAATTTGAAGGCCTGTAGCTTCACGAATTTTATCTCCAAGTAAAACTGCTAAAGCTGCAGCAGTACCACCTGCACTCCTAATTGGACCTGCAAAATAAACTGCTACATATTTACTTCCATCAGGATTATCTTTAATTTTAACTTGAGAAATACCTTCTAAAGGAGCTGCTACTACTCCTTCTGTAAGGATAGCTAAAGCAGTTCTAAGAGCTTGGTCTGCATTTGCTTCACGTTTCGCAGCACCTTCATCAGTATTTTCATACTCTTCATTAGATGCAATTTCAGCAGCAATTTCAAAAGCAACTTTTTCACGATCTTGAAGCTCGCTATCTAATTGCTTAATACGATTTGCAACACCTTTAGGACCAACAAGCCCTTCAACTCTTTCTGCTAAATCCTTAGCCCTTGGAATTTCACATTCAGTGGTCATATCCAAACCTTTAGACCTAGCTTCATTAGCTATAGCATATAAATCAAGAGTTTCTTTTTCTAAACGTTCAAAATAATCCATAATATCCCCTATATAAATATAGAAAAGATTTTAATTAGTTAAAGATATTTTAAGTAAATTTAAATAAATAAAAATCAAGTAATTATGTAAATATTTTTATTAAAATTAGTATTTAATAGTATTGTGCTAGTGAAAACTAATATATAAATAGATATTTTTAAAATCCATTATCCCTAATTTAAAATCCAATACTATTAATTTTTAAAATTAAATGATAATTATTATTTATTTATAAAAATATAAACTTTATTTCCATAAAATTAAAAATAAAAATTAAAAATAATATAAAAATATAAATGAAAAAAATAGAATAAATAAAAATAAAAAAATAGCAATGAATTAAAATAAAAATTAGAAAGAAATAAAATAAAAAATAGAAATGAATGTAATAAAAAATTAGAAAGAAATAAAATAAAAATAAAAAGAAATAAAATAAAAATAAAAAGAAATGAAAATAAAAAAATTAACTTAAATTATTAAAAACAATTAAAATAATTTTAAATTAATTATATTGTATTAAATATATCATCATCTGCTTTATCTAACCAACTGTTTACTATTTTAATAGCACAGTAGTCTCCACACATAGTACATGCGTCATCATCAGATGGGGGCCTGTTTGCTCTTTTAGCTTTTGCTACATCTGGAGCAATAGCTGCATCATATTGAGCTTGCCAATCTAATGCTTTACGAGCCTTAGCCATAGCCAAATCTTTTTCACCATTATGAATTCCTTTAGCCATGTCTCCTGCATATGCACCGATTCTTGTAGAAATAACTCCTTCTTTTACATCTTCAGGAGATGGAAGTGCTAAATGTTCAGCCGGAGTTACATAACAAATAAAGTCAGCACCAGCTTTAGCAGATTCTGCTGCACCAATAGCAGATACAATATGATCGTAACCTGGAGCAATATCACATACTAAAGGTCCTAACATATAAAATGGTACATTTCTACATAATTTTTTCTGAATAGTGACATTTGCTGGAATTTCATTAATAGGAATATGACCTGGACCTTCAATCATAGTCTGTACACCTGCTGCTCTTGCACGATCAACAAGTTCACCAAGAACAATAAGTTCTTGAACCTGTGCCCTATCAGTTGAATCTGCAATTGCACCTGCCCTCATAGCGTTTGCAAGTGATAAAACTACATCATATTCTTTTGAAATGTCTAAAATATAATCAAAATTTTTGTATAATGGGTTTTCAAGTTTATTTTCAACCATCCATGATGAAATAAATGATCCTCCACGAGAAACTAAACCACATTCACGACCTTGGGTTTTAAGTCTTCTTAAAGTTTCAACATTTACACTACAATGGATTGCCATAAAGTCTATTCCATCTTTAGCTTGTTTTTCTATGGTTTTAAACATGTCATCTTCTTCCATGTGTATTACAGCACCATTTTTTCTAATAGATTCAATTGCTGCCTGATATATTGGAACACTTCCAACAGGAAGTGGAGACATTGCTAAAACTCTTCTTCTTATATCGTCTAAATCCCCACCAATACTTAATTCCATTAAACAATCTGCACCTGCATCAACAGCTACTTGTGCTTTTAAAACTTCTTCATCAAAGTCAACAATATCTGTTGAAGTACCTACAGTTGCATTAACTTTGGTTTTAAGGCCTTTTCCAATACCTGTAGCTTTAATATCATGATTTACATTTTTAGGAACTACTATAGTACCATCAACTATAGAATTTAATATAAATTCTTCTGTAACATTTTCTCTATTTGCTACAGTTTTCATTTCTTCTGTAATATTACCTTTTCTTGCCTCATCAAGTTGTGTCATTTTATCACCAATATTTTAAAAAAAAATAATATTTTAAATTAAATATTAAAATAAAATATAAATTAAAAAATTATCAAATAGATTTAACTAAAATCAACTTTAATTAAATTAAATTTCATTTTCTAATATATTTCTTAATAGGATTTCTTAATATATAAACTAATTCTTTTAATTTGAATACAAATAAAATAATCTTGATATAAATCAAAGAAAATTTAAAACATTAAAATCAAGAAAGTAAATTGAAAAAAATAAACAAAATAAGTTTGAAAAATTATAATGATTCTTTGCCCTTAATGTAAGCTACAAATAAAAGCATTAAAATAATTATAACGAATATAGTTCCAAATAAAATAGTAATATCTTTCAATGTTTCAATCTTTTTCTTTTCAGTGTTTAATTCATATGATTTCATATGAGAACTTCCACCTGAACCAGTAGCTACTGCAGAAGGTGTGCTAAACTCACCAGGTTCACTGTAAGATGATGAATGACCATTTCCAGAATTAGATGAATTAGAAATTAATCCCTCTCATTATTAGTATTCGCTATACCTTGACCATTAGGACGATTGGAATTTGCCCCAGAACTATTTCCATGACCTATATTTCCACTACCATTTCCTTTGAAAAATCCAGAACCATTACCACCAGATTTGATAACAATAAATTTAACCATTCAGGAATCATATCCCTAGGCATATTATGTTTAGTATTTAAATCTGTATTAATTTCAATAATATTATTTTCACCTTTACCAATATATACAGTATTATTACCGATCATGTAGCAGATTGAATTCTATTATTTGCAACTATAGAATCATCAACTGTAGAACAGTACCTGAAAGGTAAACACCAACACTGCCATCACATATAATAGTATTATACTGAATATTGTATTTATGTTTTCCACCAGTATTTTGAGAATAACTTATACCATAATTTCTATAATCCGTATTATAAGACCCTATATTATGGATTTCAATAATGTTATTTAAGATTAAATCATCTGAATTATTTATTATAAAATTCATTCATTCTAGCAGTTGCTTCTTCTAATGTAGGAATATTAGTTTGACATCCCTGTTTTTCAACAATAAAAGATGAAACTGATGAAGCAAATTTAATAGAATCTTTTAAACTATAATCATTTAAATAATAATATAAAAATGCTGCCTTATAAGAATCTCCAGCACCAGTTGGATCTACTGCTGGACGGTAGATTGCATCTACAGAATCTTCACCATCACTTGTGTAAATGAAACTACCATGTTCCCGACATGTTTTAATAATTATTTCAGGACCAAGTGATAATAGACCTTTAATATCAAGATTTAACTGGTCACATATCCTATCAATTTCATAATTATTACCGAATAATATTTTAGAATTAGATATAACTTGTTTTAATCTTTCATCAGAGTAAATAGTTAAATCTTGACCTGGATCAAATGATACAGGTTTACCTAATTTTTTTGCTATACATGATGCCTTCCAGTTATAATCAGGATCACCTGTTGCAAGGTGGATAAAATCACAGCTAGAAATAGCTTCATCAGGTACATCATAATCTTTAAAGTATTTAGATGCACCTTCATAGAAAAAGGTTATCTGATCTGTATTTTTATCATTTACCATAATTGCTGTAGCATTAGATTCTCCTTCAACATAAATCATATTATCCATATTAACATTATATTCATCAAAAGAGTCATAATAATCTGATTTTTGAAAATGTTCGCCAACTGCTGAAATTAAACTAATATCCATACCTAATTTAGCAGCAACCTTTGCTACATTAGCTCCAGCACCACCGAATAAATTTAACATAGATTCCATATGAACTGAAGTGTTTGTTTCTGGAAAATTTTCAACACCTATAATTATATCAGAAGCCGTATGTCCAATAACTAATAATTTAACTTCATTTGTCATTTTATCACCTTAAATAAGAATAATTCTAAAAAAATTTGATTTAATAAATGATTATAAATTAAAATTATTAAATTTAATTTAATTTAAATTAATTTAATTAAATATGATTAATAATTTAATTAAATATAATTAATGTCTACTTATTTGATTAAAACATAAAAATTTTGAGCTTTTTAAAGAAATAATTGATTTAGCTTTAAAATTTAAAAATAATCCATTAAAAATTAAAATTAAATCAAATGATATAATTTAAAGAAAAATTTATCTACAGTATAAATTTAAAAATTATTATATAAGAGATTTTTTATAGAGTTTATGAAAACTAATAATAATTTTAAAATTATTATAAAAATATTTTTTTAATTAATTTTTTTACTGATTTATTAAAACATCAAATTATTTTCAGTGCTTAATTGATTAGTTATTAATTTATTTAATGATTAGTTTAAAAATTTTAAATTAATTATAAAATTAAAGTATTTATTTAAGTTAAAACATAGTTGATATATATTTAACTTATTTTCAAATGAAAAAATTAACAAAGGTAGACAAATAGAATTAGATATTGCAAAAGCATTTTCAATTATCTTTATGATATTTACACACACTGTAATAACTATTTCATATATTGGAAATTTCATTTCTCCAACTTATAATCTTGTTGTTAATTCTATTTTAGGATGTCCTTGTGCAGCACCTGTTTTTATGTTTTGTATGGGTGTTGGAATGGTATATACCAGACATAAACAGTGGAATATGATGATAAAAAGAGGAGTGAAACTATTAATTTTAGGTATAATACTAAATGTCTTTATATACATTATTCCTTATTTTGTCCTTGGTTATGCAATAGGAAATTATAATATAGTCCCAATATATGGAGGATTAATCTTATTTTTTGTTGATATTTTAGCATTTGCAGGGTTAAGCTTTATTTTTATGGGAATTTTTAAGAAATTTGAACTATCTAATAAATACCTGTTACTTATTGCAGTGCTTTTATCAATAATTGGATCTTTTTTAAGGAACATTACTTTTGGAGATCCTGGTTTGAATTTTCTTTTAGGTTATTTTATTGGAACTAAACTAGAATTTACTTCTTTTCCTTTCTTTAACTGGTTCATAATCCCTGTTGTAGGTTATATTTGGGGAACATATTTCATTAGAGTTAAAGATAAATCTAAATTGTTCAGATTCTGGCCAGTTTTATTAATTGTTTCATTGTTTTATTTTGTATATTCAATTAAAATACCTGGCGGATTCTTATCATCAGAACCCAATTATTATTATTATATGACTACCTTTGATGTTATATCCTGTTTAATTTATATCCATGGAAATATAGGTTTTTGTTATTATTTATCTAAATTTTTACCAAATAAAATTACAAAGGTATTTGCTGTATTAAGTAGTAATATTACTGTAATTTATTTTATTCAGTGGATTTTAATACCTTTAACCCTAATATTTATTATATTACTTTTTGATTATAGTTTATTTAATGATTTAGGACTATCATCTATCTCTATATTCATATTGATATTATCTACTCTATGTGCCACCTATTATAAAAAATTAAAGAATATTAAACTTAAATTAACTAGTAAAAATTAGTATAATTCAATAAAATATTAGTAGATAAAGTTTAATAAAATTATATCAGCATATTTAATCCCAATAATAAAAAAAGAATGGACGGGAAAGGACTTCCTATTAAAACTAAATTATGGAAATAAGAATAATGCTAATAAAATTTTATCCCATAAGTTTTGAAAGAGCCCTCAAAAAATTTATAAATACTTAATATAAACATACAATAATGAAAAACAATCTGAAAGAAATACAAAGTAACCCTATTAAATCAACCCTTATATTATCAGTCTTAAAAAGAGTTTTTATACATTTATTTTCCTTATATTTAATTTTATTTTAATCGGTTTTTTTATACTACTATTTAGTCACTTTTTAAATTTGAAAGGCCTTGGAGTATATTTATCTATTGTTTTAACTAATATAATTGAAGCTATAAGTATGATTATACTACTTAAAACAATGTTAAAAAGGAGAATATACGAACTTGAGGTCATTTAATGTGTTTTAAAGAATAAATTAAAATTTACTTTTAAATATTGGTAATAATCTTTTATATTAGCTTTAAAGAATCCATTCTAAAATAATTTAGATCTTTTAAAGAATTTAAAAAAGAATTATTAAAAAAAATTAGATAATGATATTTTGATAAAGAAAAATGGAAAATGAAAATTAAATAGAGCTATATTAAAAACCAATAGGAGTAAAACCCTCTAATCTAATAATATCAGAACAGTTATTTAACACATAATCTAAAAAATCATCAACCCTTTTATTATATCCAGGTCTATGTACAAATCCTATAGAATGTCTTGTTTGATCTTTTAAAACATTACTACCATTAAAATAGCTTGCATTTAAGAAAGTATAAAGATTATCCGAATTTCTAACAAGCTTAAATGCATCAAATTGTGAAACTACTTCTTTTTCAATATTAAATGAAATATTATGATCTTTTAATGTTTCCCATACTAACCTTTGAGCCGTACCTTTAACCGCTACAAAATTCAAATCCTCTAAATCTTCAATATTTTCAATTTTTTTATTTGTATTAAAATTCGCATACTCATAGGAGGTAGCTGAAGGATTAATATTCTCATCAATATTTAAGCTACCATTATCATCATAAATATTAAATTGATTATTAGAATTATTTTTAAAATTAAAATTGTTTTTAAATGAAGATACTAAAACCATATAATCAAATGCTATAGGTGTAAAATTTAAATTCTCCTGAAAAGCAAGTAACGGATCATCTAATGCAAGTATATCAATTAGATCATCTTTTGCAAGATTAAATGCACTATCATTATCAGTACTGTATACCTCAATATTAAATGGAAGATTTAAGGATTCCAATAAACCTGTAATAATATGCCCACCAGCAATACGAATATTTTCATTAGGTTTTAGTCTATTATTATATGTATGGTAAATGTCTAAAAGTTTCAAACCTTCTTTTGTAATTTCACTTCCAGAACCTACTTTTCTAACTAATTTATAACCTAATTCTTTTTCTGCTTTAAGTATTCTTCTATTAAAAACAGAATGAGCAATACCTAATTGACTAGCTGCTTTTCGTTGAGAATAGGTTTTTGTAAGAAGCTCTAATGATTCAAACAATTTATAATTATAGATTTTCCCATCGACTTCAATACCAATTACTGGTTTAATATTGGAAGACATAAAAACTCACTAGAATAAATTAATAAATGATTTCCAAATAAATCCAATTATATATTTAAAACTTTTAAATTAATAATCTTTAAAATTTAAAATATCTTTAAAAATAAAGAAAAAATAATCAAGAAACCATCTAATAAAAAATTTATTTTATATACTTATCTTTAAATAAATTAAAACATATAAACTAATATATAAATTTAATATTAATTATACTTATTTAGTAAATTAGGAAAGAGATACTATGGAATTAATGAAGTCATCCATTAATGCAATAATAAATAATATTGAAACAGCAGAGACATATCTTGATGAAAAATCCATTGAAAATTTTATGAAAGTTATAAATGATGCCGACAATGTATTTGTTATAGGTGCTGGTAGATCTGGACTCGTTGGTAAAGCATTTGCAATGAGATTAATGCATTTAGGAGTAAGTACCTTTGTTGTTGGAGAAACCATATCACCTGCAATAAATGAGGGCGACTGTATTATTGCAATATCTGGTTCTGGTGAGACAAACACCATTGTTTCTGCAGCTAAAACTTCTAAAAATAGAGGAGCAAAAGTTTTAGCATTAACATCTTATACAGAATCTACGCTTGGACAATTAGCTGATGTTACATTATATGTTCAAGGAAGAACTAAAACAGAAGCAGATGATAAAAACTATTTAAAACGTCAAATTCATGGAAATTATACATCTCTTACCCCACTAGGTACTGCCTTTGAATTAACATCCCTTGTGTTTTTAGATGGTCTTATATGTTCCTTAATGAACAAAATGGGTAAAACTGAAGACGACCTAAAAAGAAGACATACCGTACTTGAATAAATAATTATAAATTATAAATTATTTTATAATAAATTAAGACATTAATATAATAATAAAATTAAATTAAATTAAATAAATATATTAAATAGATTAAATTAAGTGATATGATGGATTTAAAAACTTATGATGAACAACTTGAAAAAGTGAAAGAGTACGGAGAAGTTTGTGGTGGAATTGCTATTGGAACAAAACTTGCAATGTATGGAATGGAATTAATGGGAATGGAACTTAATACAAGACATAAAAACTTAATGGTATTTGTTGAACTTGATAGATGTATGTCAGATGCAATCCAAATAGTTACAAAATGTAATATGGGTAAAAGAGCATTTAAACAAATGTATTACGGTAGATTTGCAGTAACATTCTATAATATGGATACTGAAGAAGCAATTAGAGTTTCAGATGCAGATGCAAATAAACAAACATGTCAAAAAGAGACAAAAGAAGAAATGGTTAAAAGATTTAGAGAAACCCCTGCTGAAGAATTATTTAATGTTCAAAAGGTAAAGATCGTAGGAATCCCTGAAGCACAAAAACCTGGGCCACTACACAAATCAACCTTCTGTTCAGTATGTGGTGAAAAGGTAGCAGACGATCAACACCTTGTTATTGGCGGTAAACCTGTCTGTAAAGGATGTGCTTTAGGAACCTATTATGAAATAATAGAATAAAAACATTAGTTAATACACTATAAATTAAAGACCCTTTATTGGTCTTACTTTTTTTTATAAAATAATAAATATCATTAGGTAAAATATTTACAAATGAAATTTAACTATTTCCTATTATTATCACGAAATTCTTCTTAAAACTTCAATTAAACTATATATAAAATTTATAATAAATTATAATAGATTATTAATTAATTTATTAGAAAATAAATTAAAAGGAGTTAAAAAAATGGTTGAGATAAAATTTGTTCCAACAATATGCCCCTATTGTGGAACTGGTTGTGGACTTAACCTTGTTGTAAAAGATGGGAAAGTTTGTGGTGTAGAACCATGGAAAAGAAATCCTGTTAACTCTGGTAAATTATGTCCTAAAGGAAACTTTTCATGGGAATTTATAAACAGGGAAGATAGATTAACAAAACCATTAATTAGAGAAAATGGTGAACTAAGAGAAGCTAGTTGGGATGAAGCTTTAGATAAGGTTGCAAAAAAACTAAATGAAGTCAAAAATGAAGACCCAAACAAAATAGGTTTTTATGCATGTGCAAGATCTCCAAATGAGAACATATACATTACACAAAAATTTGCAAGAGTAGCATGTAATACTCATAATGTTGACCACTGTGCACGTATTTGTCATGGACCTACTGTAGCAGGTCTTGCTACTTGCTTTGGTTCCGGTGCTATGACTAATGGATTTGACAGTATTGAAGAATCAGATTATATAATTGTCATTGGTGCAAACAGTATGGAAGCACATCCATTATTTGGCCGTAAATTAATTAAGGCTAAAAAAAATGGTGGAAAAATTGTAGTAATTGACCCTCGTTACACACCTACAGCAAAAATTGCAGATAAATATCTTGAATTTAAAACGGGTACTGATGTAGCTCTATTAAATGGAATGATGAAAATTATTCTTGATGAAGGTCTTGAAGATAAGGAATTCATTGAAAATAGAACAAAGAACTTTGAAGAATTTAAAAAAGTTGTAGAAAAATATGATTTAGAAACTGTAAGTGAAATTACAGAAGCAGATAAAGATTTAATAAAAGAAATTGCAATTGAATATGCTAAAGCAGATAAAGGTGCTATTGTATATTCATTAGGTATTACAGAGCATTCTCATGGTGCAGATAATGTTATGTCTACTGCAAATATGGCTATGTTAACTGGTAATTTAGGAAGAGAAGGTACTGGTGTAAATCCACTGAGAGGGCAAAACAATGTACAAGGCGCATGTGATATGGGAGCATTACCTACTGATTATCCTGGATATCGTAAAGTAAATGATAGCGAAACTACATCATGGATGAATGAATACTGGGGAGTGGAAATGAGTTGTGAACCAGGTTTAACATTAATTGAAATGATGAATGCAGCTCATGATGGAGATTTAAAAGTATTATACATACATGGAGAAGATCCAGTATTATCAGATGCGGATATTACCCATACAAAAGAAGCAATTAATAATCTAGAAATGTTAATTGTTCAAGACTTATTTTTAACTGATACTGCACAATTAGCTGATGTTGTACTTCCTGCAGCTGGTTGGGGTGAACAAGACGGTACTTTCACCAATGGTGAGCGACGTGTTCAAAGAGTTCGCAGAGCCCAAGACCCACCAGGAGAGGCAAAATTAGATTGGAAGATTATGGAAGAGATTGCAATTAGAATGGGTCCAGATGCACATCCTGAACAGTTCCATTACCAAACAGCTCAAGATATTTGGGAAGAATTAAGAGAAGTAGCCCCATCGATGGCAGGAATTACATCTGATAGATTAGATAGGCCTGAAGGTTGTCACTGGCCATGTTATAGTGAAAAATATGAATGTGGTCCTTTAATGTATAGGGAAAAATTCTCACATCCTGACGGATTAGGTCGATTCCAAGCAATAGAACATTTAGGACCAGTTGAAGTTCCTGATGAAGAATTTCCATTACTTTTAACTACAACACGTATATTATTCCATTATCATGCAGCAACAACACGTAGATGTAAAACACTTGATAGAGAAGTTAAAACCGGATACATAGAAATTAGCGAAGATGATGCTAAAGAGTTAAATATTATAGATAAAGAAATAGTAAGGGCAAGTTCTAGAAGGGGAACCATTGATATTGCTGCTAGAGTAACTAAAGATATAAAACCTGGAATAGTTAACATACCAATGCATTTTAGTGAATGTGCAGCTAATATGTTAACTAATTCCGAATCATTAGACCCTAAAAGTAAAATGATAGAGCTTAAAGCTTGTGCTATTAAAGTGGAAAAAATTAAGGAGTAAATAACATGAGTTTTAAGGTAAATGATATGGCTTATGCATATTCTGCTAATAATGCCATTAAAGAAAAAGGAGAATATGGTGGAGTTGTAACTACCATTATGAAATATTTACTTGAAGAGAGTATTGTTGATGGAGTACTTGCAGTTGAAGAAGGATGGGATTTATATGATGCTGTACCGACCATCATTACAGATTCTAAAGATTTAATTAAATCTGCAGGTTCACTTCACTGTGGTACATTAAACTTAGCTAAAATACTCGTCAAATATTTAAATGGTGCAAGGGACATGAAACTTGCTATTAGCTGTAAGCCATGTGATGCTATGGCCATTAGAGAGTTAATTAGAAAAAGAAAAATCATTGAAGACAATATTATTCTAATTGGGGTAAACTGTGGCGGCACAATGCCTCCTATTGACACTATAAAAATGATTAAAAATGTTTACAAAATGGATCCTAACAGAATTGTAAAAGAAGAAATTGTAAAAGGCAATCTTGTAATGACCTCTGATGAGGGTATTGAAAAAGGAATTAAAATTGATTATTTAGAAGAAGAAAATCTCGGAGGCAGACGTGAAAATTGTCGCCGATGTAATTTAAAAATACCATTAAATGCAGATTTGGCTCTTGGAAACTGGGGAGTTATTGGTGATATAAAAGGTAAAGCTACTTTCATAGAGATTTGCTCAAAAAAAGGTGCTGATATTTTTAATAAAGTAGTCGATGCAGGATTTGTAATAAGCCAAGAACCATCTAAAAAAGGTATTGAAATTCGAAGTAAAATTGTAAACACAATGCTTAAACAGTCTAGCAAACAAAAAGAAAAAGATTTTAAAGGAACAACAGGAGATATTCTTGATGTTTTAAAAATATATAAAGAGGAATTGTCTAAATGTATGAAATGTTATGGCTGCCGTGAAGCATGCCCATTATGTTACTGTGAAGACTGTTGTCTAGAGACTGAAGGACCTGAATGGGTACCTGGAGGATACACACCTGCTGCACCATTTTTCCACCTGACACGTATGGTTCATATGGCAGATGCATGTATTAATTGTGGACAATGCAGTGAAGTATGTCCTAGCGAAATTCCAGTTAGTAAAATCTGGGCTACTGTAAATGAGAAAATTAGAGAAACTTTCCAATATTATAGTGGAATTAATAATGGAGATATTCCATTACCATTTAGTGAATATGAAGATAGTGGTTCAAGAACTATTAAAGATAAAAGTAAATGAAAATTGGGTCAAAAACTTTTAAAAGAATAAAGTATATTTATACTTGATTTAATCAAACAGAAAAAATAGATGTGAAAATATGGGAAATAAAACAGGAATTATACCGAAAAATGGCCATAGAATTCATGGGCGAAGTAGTGAAACATTTTTAGATGCAAGAGAAATAATAAACTCACTTGATTTAAAAGGAGATGAAGTTTTCATGGATGCAGGATGTGGAGATGGACATGCTGCAATTGAAGCATTAGATATATTAGATGATAATGCTCTTGTTTATGGAGTGGACATATACGAGCCATCTATTGAAGATTTAAAAAAATATAAAAATGAAAATAATATTGAAAATTTAATTCCTCTTGTTGGAGATTTAACACAGCATGTTGATGTTGCAGATAGTTCTATCGATGTTATATTAATGATTAATGTATTCCACGGATTTAAAGGCATTCAAAAATTAGATGAAGTAGTAGAAGAATTAAAAAGAATGATTAAACCTGATGGAAAAATCGCAATTATGGATTATAAAAAACAAGAAGCTAAACATGGACCCTCAATAACAGTTAGAAGTAGTGCTGAAGAATTAGAAAATCTTTTTAAAAATCATGGACTTAAATTATTATCTCTTGATAATGATACTGGTGAAGATATTGAAGAGGGCAAATCTCACTTCTTAATAATCTTTACAAAATAAAATAAAATAAAATAAAATAAAATAAAATAAAATAAAATAAAATAAAATAAAATAAAATAAAATAAAATTTAATGATACCTGAATATGCAAAAATTATAAAGTGGAATTTTTATTATAAAAAATACAATCTAAATATATATTAAATTGGTTTTGAGACTTATGAATATTGATAAATTAATTGGTAATACACCAATGATAAAGATTAATTATGAATATGAAGGAAAATTAGGTAGTATATACACTAAACTTGAATATTACAATTATTCTGGTAGTATAAAAGATAGAATTGCACATTATATTATTAAGAAAGAAAAAGAATGTGGCAAACTTAAAGATAATCAATCAATTGTAGAAGTTACAAGTGGAAATACCGGTATTGCTTTTAGTGCAATTGGGGCTTTACTTGGCCATGAAGTCCATATTTTTATGCCGGATTGGACATCTATTGAAAGAAGAAAAATTATGGAAATGTATGGAGCACATGTACATTTAGTATCAAAAGAAGAGGGAGGATTTAAAAAAGCTCTTGCACTTGCTGAAGAATTTGCAAAGAAACATAATGCATACAGACCTCTCCAATTTGATAATACGTTAAATGTAGATGGACAATATAAAACAACGGCAAAAGAAATATTAGATGCTCTTCCTGATGTTAATACATTTGTTTCCGGTATTGGAACAGGTGGAACAATAATGGGTATAGGTAAAAGATTAAAAGAAAATAATCCTAACAGTAAAGTAATTGCATTAGAACCATCTACATTATCTATTCTTAAAATGGGAATGGAAGAAGGAAGTCATATGATTGAAGGAATTGGAGATGACTTTATTCCCGGAATTGTCAATCAGGATTTAATTGACGAAATTGTTTTAATAGATGATTGTGATGCAATAAACATGTCAAAAAGAATAGCACGAGAGTTTGGTTTAGGTGTTGGAATATCAAGTGGTGCAAATTTCCTAGCTAGTGTTTTAGTAAATAATGATGAGTTAAAAATCGCCACTGTTTTTCCAGATGATAATAAAAAATATATAACTACCAGATTATCTGAAAAAATAGATGAAAATCCAGAACTCATTTCAAATAAAATTAAACTAATTGATTTTGAAGTAGTCAATAGATAAATTAAGTTTAATCTAATAGAAAATAAACTATTTTTAAATAATAAAAGAAAAAGTAATAAAATAATCTTAAACTTAGTTTATCTCTACACACTAATTACTTACACTACCTTTTGTGTCTTTAGTATTCCATCAGATATATAGTAATTATTGTTTAATATTTTCCCATAAGTTAGAAATCTCAGTTATGAATTAGCTATAAACATATCATTATCTTTAAGCGGTCATGGTTCAATAGTAATTACACCATTAAAAGAAGAACCATTAAATACTTCATCTCCAGGATAATACATTGAAACATTATATGTACCAGGACTTAACTGTAAATTTGTAGAAATATTTGTATTGTCATCATTTAAATATGAATCCGTTAAAGAATTTTCTTCAAAATGTTTAGTATGATTATTTTTATCAGTTACATTAATATAAACAGTTATTTGAATCCTCTGATAAAGCTTCAGAACTAGTGGTATTAAGCTCTACTACCATATAACCATGACCTGTAGAGAAACAATTCAAAGTAGTAGGATATAAGTCTTCATGACCTGTAAAATAATCAAAACCTTCAGCACTAACTAGAGATAATGAAAAAAGACATAAAACTAAAAGTAATAGAGATATTATAAATTTTTGATTTTTCATAAATATTCCCCAAAAATATTAAATAAAAATATAATTTATTTTTTATTTATCTTTTAATATAATATGTAATTAACTATATAATAATTTATAAAATTTAGCAATATGTAAAACTATTTAAAAATTAATTAAAAAAAAATTCACAGACAATATTTTTTAAAAAAAAACAATACAATATAACGAATATTTAAATAATTAAAATAATAATAAATTTAAATAATTAAAATAATAATAAAATATAGAAATAGAATTTTATTATTTAATAAAATTTCAGCGTGATTAATATGAAAACATGGGGCAAAGTAGCAATTGGAATTATAGTAATACTAATGGTTTTATCTTTATTTACTAATGTATTATTCCTTGCATTAGATACTAGTGAAAGCCAAGAAGAACCCGGTGCTGATATGGCTGCTCTTTGGTCAGTTCAAGGAGGATTTAGATGGATATATCCAGGTGGTACAACAGATGCCTCAGGAAATACATTACATAATATCTATTTATTTGACGATCATAATCCAATGGCACATGCAAAGGAAATGATTGAACATACATATAACATACATCCAACCCTTTGTATAACTATAAATAACGAGGCTTCCAATAGAATATTTGGAGATGATTTAATCAACAATATTCGTGAAGAAAACTGGGGAGAAGGTAATGATAGAGGAGATGCAGTAAGTATGTCACTTGGTTCACGTTTTCCAAACCCTATTGGAATAATTATAAGTCTATTTACTGGAGATTTAAGAATATTTCCAATATAACTTTAAAATAGTAGATTAATTAAGAAAAATTAGTAAACAAATAAAAATTAATTAATCTATTATTAACTTATTTTAGATTATTTTTTCTTTAAAACATAATATTTTTTAATTGATAAATTGACGAAATCATCAGCACCTATAAGATTTATCACATTCTGCTTTATTATATGGTTCTCGTAGACTGATTCCCTCTAAAAATATTTGTTTTAATTCCTCATCACTTGCACCATTTCTAATAGGATTAATTATATTAATTAAATTATCGTTTCTAAGTAAACATGGTTTAATTTTACCTGTAGGTGTAAGTCTTAGTCTTGTACATCTTTGACAGAAGTTTGTATTATCAAAAGGTTTAACAATCTCTATTTCGCCCTTACCAATAAAATATTTAGGACGATTCTGCATGTTTTTTCTAAGCTTTACTTCATCTGCTATTTTTTTTATTTCCTCTTCAATTGAACTAATATCTAAATGATGATTTTTTGAGAAACTATTATCATCACAACTTTCACTTTCCATAAGTTCAATTAATTGTAAAATAAGTCCATTATCTCGTGTGAATGTGAACATGTCCCATATTTCATCTTCATTAATACCTTTCATTAAAACCATATTAATCTTAACAGGATATATTCCATATTCCACAGCTTTAAGAATACCTTCTTTAACACCAGATAGATAATCTTTTTTGGTTAAAAATTTATATTTATCCTCATTTAAAGTATCTAAAGAAACATTTATCCTATCTAAACCAGCATTTTTTAAATCCTGTGAATATTTTGATAAAAAAGTACCATTAGTTGTAAGTGAAATGTCTTTAAAACCTATTTGATTTAGTTTATCTACAATATCCACTATATCTTTTCTAAGTAAAGGTTCTCCTCCAGATAACCTAATCTTTTTAACCCCTAAATCCTTTGCAACCTCAGCAATTTTTGCAATTTCACTTGGAGTCATTTCGTCTTTTGATGGAATCATACCATCATGATGACAATACAAACAATTAAGATTACACCTATTGGTTATGGACATTCTAAATGAAAGAATAGGCCTATCGTATTTATCTTTAATTACCATGTAAACTTACTTCTCCTTTTTATTAATTGATATTTGTATATTGTTAAAATCAGATGCCCCATATTCTTTAACTTTAATAGATTTTAACATTCCCATAATAGTATTTTTTATAAAAGCTTCTACAAATTCATTTAAGCCAATAACATTTCCATCTACAGATAAACTTACTTCTGCCTGTTTATTATTATCATAAGTCAGTTCATCATTAATTATTGCTTTAGCAATTGAATTGGGATCTTTGTAACCGCAATCTTTAGTATATAATGTAGGTAGTAGATCATATGCATATTTTTCTGCCTTATCAACTAAAAGATTTAAATCATCATCACTTAAATTTTTAGCATCCACTACCTCAATTGTGTATTCATCATCTAAATCTGGAGATGTTGAAAATTTTGGATAATTATAATTTTTAAATCCTTCAATTACTACAAAATCAGGTTCATCAATTAGTTTAATTAAAAAAAGTAATCTTTCTAAAGAAAAGCTTTCATTAATATTAAAATAAGTCCTGTTTCCAATACCTACTGTAAATCGAGACCCTGCCATAGTATGTTTATAAGTATCTGTCCCTTCATGGTCCATTTCCATTTTATGATGAGAATGTTTTATACTGGCAACCTTATAATCCCTATTAGTTAATTCTTTAATAATACGGGAAGATAAGGAAGTTTTACCACTGTCTTTTTTACCTGCAACAGATATAATTCTCATATAACCACCATAAAAAATTACAATAATTAATTTTTAAGAAGTTTAAATTTTATTTATATTCTTATTATAATTTATTTATGTATATGTTAATATAATGATTTAAATTTTTAAATTAAAATTTTAAAATTATTATAAATAATGGTTATTAGAATATTAGAAAAATGAAAAATTAGATAAAATGTTTATAATTAGTATTTTAAAATAATATAAACATTATTAGATTATAATTTAATTTACTGGCCATGATTTACCCTCAATAGAAATTTTAAAAACTACTTTAATTAAATAAAAAAGTTCAATACAAAAAAAATTATGGATAAAATTAAAAAAATATAGGTGCATTTCAAGTGTAAATTAAAAAATTTTGAATATCTGTAAAATATCAAAAAAATGTGTAGTAATAACACATATATGATTAGTATTACTTATAACAGGAGAAACCATAGAAAAAAATAGATATTTTTAGGCGTAACTAAAAAATTTTTTACCAAATTTGAAAAAATAACATTTACTTAAAAATAGTTATAAAAGAATTATATATAGTAAAAATCTGTTCTGATAAAAATTATAATATAAAATATTAAGATATTATATAAAAATTAATCATTAGTAAAATAAATAATAATAAGAAAAATTAAAAAATTAAAAATGTGTAGATACTACACATCATATATAAAGCTTTTTAAAAGTTTCCAGTGAGCATATTTATATATATACAAGAATATATGTGTAATCAATACACATGGTGGATAATATGCCGAAACATATTTCATCTGGACTTAAATATCTTGCTGCAGTCGAGTTAAAAAGTAGAGGTTTATCTCATAAAGAAATTGCAGATGAATTAGATTTGGACCGTTCAACTGTATCCCACTATCTTAATGGCAGAAATCTTTCTTGGGGTTCAGTTGATGTTGCAAATACTATTGTAAACATGTGTCCAAAAGACTTTTTATCAATGGTGCAAGTATTATTTAATGATTTGGATAAAATACAAACAATTGTCTCCATATTAAAATCAGAACAATATAAGACAATTGTTAGTAAATCATGTATCGGATGTGGATTATGTGTAGATTTATGTGTAATGAAAGCTATTAAATTAGACTCATTAAAAGCCAAAATAGAACCTGATTTATGTTGCGGATGTCTTGTTTGCGAAGAAGAATGTCCAACTAGATCAATTAGAATTTTGGAGGTTAACAAATGATCAAAAATGAGAAAGAAATTAAAGGTAATGACTTTAATATAACAAGATCAGCAGAAGAATTACGTAAACTTTCTTTCAACGATCATGTTTGTATTGGTTGTGGAATTTGTGAATCCACTTGTCCTGTTGAAGCTATAAGTTTAGATGCTATAGCAAACATTGAACGTAAATATACAGGAACATACTTTAGTGGACATGAAAAAATTACACAAAACAATGTTTTGGAAACTAACAAAGCAGGAAAAAATACTAAAGTCACAATTGACGAAGAAAAATGTGTTCTTTGTGGAATGTGTAGTGGATTATGTCCTGCAAGTGCATTAACCTTAACCATTGATGATGAACCAATTAAAAACATTGATGCGTACCCAAGTTACCTTGCTTATGCTGAGTGTGATGATGACGAATGTATTTACTGTGGTAAATGTGAAATCGCATGTCCTAGAGATGCAATTACAGTAAAAAGGAATTTACCAGAAAGAGCAAAATTAGTTACTGGTGAAATTGACCCTGATAAAGACACTTGTATTTATTGTGGTGTTTGTGAAGAAATGTGTCCAGCAGATGCAATCGATGTAACTAAAACAATTGGTGAAGAAGACATTGTTATTGATACAGATAAATGTGTTTACTGTTTAGTATGTAAAAAAGCATGTCCTGTTGAAGCAATCACTGCTGTATGTAGATTATGTCCATATGGTGAATACGATTTAGATGAAGCAGATACAGAACTTACTGGAACCACCATTATCGACCAAGACACTTGTATTAGCTGTGGTTGGTGTGAAGGTGTATGTCCTACCGATGCTATGACAGTTAAAAAACCATTTGAAGGAACTCTTGTTACCGACCCAGAGAAATGTGGAACCTGTGGAGCATGTGTAGACTTATGTCCATGTAATGCTTTATCATTCCCGAAAACTAATGGACCTGGTGTAAGATCTGTCCAAATCGTATCAAATGATGATTATTGTATAAAATGTGGAGCATGTGCAAGAATCTGTCCTAATGATGCTATCGAAGTAAGTAGAACTTGTGTAAACCACACTCCTACAAGTTCAGAATCTTGGACAGACGCATTAGAAGCTTTAAAAAATTAGGTGATATAAATGGAACTTAAAGTAAATCAAGATAATTGTTTAGGATGTGGTGTCTGTGTTGTAGCATGTCCTATTAATGCTTCTATTAGTCCAGAAGTTGCTGGAGGACATGGTTCAAAAACAGAAGAAACTATTATGATGGTAGAAAATGGATTTATTAAATTATTTTCACCTGAAAAATGTGATGAATGCGGAACATGCCAAATGTTTTGTCCTGTAGACGCAATATGGTTAGAATAGGTGATATTTATGCATTATGCTAATACTTATTTAGATAAACCAGTAGTTGGAGATTTAGAAGAAGCTACTACTGAAGGAACTGAAAAAGTACTCCATTGTATGTTAAACACAGGATCTGATATTTATCAAGGAGCTTGTAAGAAAAGAGGTTCAACCTTAAAAGAAGAATATAAAAATGTTTCTGGAACCTGTTACATGGACCCTAGAGATATGGCAGCTTTAGGTGTTAAAAACTGGGACACAGTTCTTGTCAAAACTGACTATGGTGAAGTTGTTGTAAATGCAGCAAAATCCAGAGATGCACCTCACAAAGGAACTGTCTTTATTTGTAAAGGACCATGGGCTAATACTGTTGTTAGTCATGAAACTTACTGTTGTTCAGATCCAACATATAAAGGAGTTAAATGTACCGTTGAAAAAACTGACAGAAAAGTTTTATTAATGGCAGATTTAATGAGATGGGTTTACAAAAAATATGTTGATGAAACTGATGATGATGTTATTGAAAACATGGAATCATTAGGAGAATTACCTGTTTATAAAGGCCGTAAATGGGAGGAATTAAAATGAGTTACGAACCACCAATTACTGATTATGATGAAATTGTTGAAAATTGTACATGTGCATTTTGTGGATGTAACTGTGATGATTTAGATTACTTAGTTAAAAATGGTCATGTTGTAGCTGTAAGACATGCATGCAGATTAGGTGCAAGTAAAATTATGGAAGATATGGACCAAAGATTAATTGTACCTATGGTAAGAGGAGAAAACGGAGAACTTGAAGAAGTTGACTGGGATACTGCCCTTGATACTGCTGCTGAATATATTGCAAATTCCATAAGACCTGTATTCTATGGTTGGTCTGAAACTTCAACAGAATGTATGAAAGAAGGTATTGAATTAGGTGAATATATTGGTGCTGTATTAGATAACCAAGCTACTATTTGTCACGGACCAAGTTTACAAGCTGTACAAAACGCAGGATATCCTATCCAAACTTTAGGAGAAGTTAAAAACAGAGCAGATATGATTGTTTACTCTGGTAGTAATGCAATGAACTCTCACCCAAGACATATGGGAAGATACTCTGTATTCCCTCGTGGATACTTCAGGCAAAGAGGAAGATTTGATAGGACTGTAGTTACTATGGATCCTAAATTTTCAGATACTGCAAAAATGTCTGATAAATGGATTGGATTTGAACAAAATGGTGATTACGGTTTCTACAATGCTATTAGAGCTGTATTAAAAGGTAAAAAACTTACCCAAAATGTAGTTTCAGGAATTCCTGCTGAAGATATTTATGAATTAGTAGAAGAAATGAAAAATGCTGAATTCGGTGTTCTCTTCTTCGGTTTAGGTTTAACTCACACTTTATCCAAACAAAGAAACATTGATATTGCTATTAAAATGGTTATGGATTTAAACAGATTCAGTAAATGGGGACTTACTCCTATGAGAGGTCACTTTAACGTTAACGGTTTCAACATCTTTATGGCATATGAAACTGGATTTGCATTTGGTGTAGATTTCGCTAGAGGATATACCAGATATATGTTAGGTGAAACCAACACAATCGATTTGCTTGTAAGAAAAGAACCTGATTGTTTCTTAGTTATTGCTGCAGATCCTGGTGCTCACTTCCCTAACGGAGCAAACCAACATTTAGCTGATATCCCTGTTATTCAAATTGATATTCACTGGGGACCATCTACTGAACTTGCTGATGTTGTATTACCAGGTTCATTTATTGGTGTAGAATGTGCTGGTACCAGTTATCGTATGGATGGAGTACCTATCTACATGAAAAAAGCAATTGATAAACCTGAAACCTGTCGTGATGATGAATGGATTGTACGTGAACTTAAAGAAAGAGTTATGAAACTTAGAGAAGAACCTAACGTAGCTCCTAAATACGTACCTAACCCGGCAGCAGAATAAATATAGGTGATTTTATGGAATATATACTTAAAAATGGTATTGTTTATGATCCTGCTAATGAAGTAAATGGTGAAAAAAAGGATGTATACTTCAAAGATGGTAAAATCGTTGAAGATGTTTCTGCTGATGCTAAAGTGCTTGACGTAACTGATAAAATAGTTATGCCAGCGGGTGTAGACACTCACGCTCACGTTGCAGGACCAAAATTAGTTTTAGGAAGATTATACAGACCAGAAGATTCAAGAAGAGGAGTAACTCAAAAAACCAAAAATGAAAGAGGAGAATCTGGATTTTCCATACCAAGTTGTCCTACAACTGGATACAGATACTCAAGAATGGGATACGGAACTGTTTGTGAAGCAGCTATGCCTCCATTAGAAGCAAAACACACTCACGAAGAGATTTGTATTATACCTAACATTGATATAAACCCATTAACATTATTTGGTAACAACTGGTTCATTTTAGAAATGGCTAGAGAAAATAAAATTGATGAAATGGCAGCATTTATATCTGCATGGTTAAAAATTACCAAAGGATACGGTGTAAAAATTGTTAACCCTTGTGGTAGTGAAGCATGGGGATGGGGTATGAACGTACACGGATATGATGATAAACCACCATACTTTGACGTTACCTCAAGAGAAGTTGTAAGAGCTCTTGCAAAAGCAAATGAGAAATTAGGACTTCCACACTCTATACATATCCACCCTAATGATTTAGGACACCCAGGAAACACTAATACTACAATTGAAACACTTGATTCACTTAAAGATATTGTTAAAAGTAATAGTAAAGCAGCATCTGTAAGGGATCAAATTGTTCACTGTACCCATATGCAATTCCACTCCTACACTGGAACTAACTGGAGAGATGCAGGTTCTGGTGCAGAGGAAGTTGCTAAATTCTTAAACCACAACAAACATGTTACTGGAGATATTGGTCAAGTAACCTTAGATGAAACTACTACCATGACTGCAGATGCACCAATGGAATACGACTTATACCAATTATCTGGTTTAAAATGGGTTAATGCAGATATTGAATGTGAAACTGCTGCAGGTATTATACCTTGTATCTACTCACCAAAAACCCCTGTTAGTACATTACAATGGGCTATTGGCCTTGAATTATTCTTACTTACTAAAAACCCATGGCAAATTAACTTAACTACTGACCATCCTAATGCTGGACCATTTACTAGATACCCAAGAATTATCTCTTGGTTAATGAGTGCTCCAAAAAGGATGTCTATGATTGAAAATGAAGAAGTACACAATTGGGCAGAAAAAAGAACTAGTCTTGCTACCCTTGACAGAGAATACGACTTCTATGATATTGCTACTATTACCAGAGCATCCAATGCTAAAGTACACGGTTTCACTGATAGAGGTAACTTATCTGTCGGATCTAACGCAGATATTGCAGTATACGACTTAGAACCTAATAACTTTGATCCATCTAAAGATCCTGAAGCTGTTGAAAAAGCATTTAGCCGTGCTAAATACACAATCAAAGATGGTCAAATTATGGTTCAAGATGGTGAAATTGTTAGTACTAAACCTTCCCAAGTTCTTTGGACTAATGTTAAAGGTATGGAAGATGAAGAAAAAGCAGTACTTGACCAAGTTATGCCATTCTTTACTCAATATTACTCAGTCAAATGGGAAAACTACAAAGTACACGACCACTTCTTATCTAACCCAATTAGGGTAGACATAGAGATGGAAGGTAAATAAGGTGATAGTATGAAAACCATTACTTTTGATGTTATAAAAAGAAACCAAATCGCTTTAGAAATGGACGAAGTTATTCCTGATAACATTTACTCCTGGGAAGCTGAAGACTTTGATAAATATGCTGTTCCTGTAGGAAACTCAAGATTCCCAATTACAGATTTCTTTGACATTACAGTAGAAGGAACTGCTGACTCTCCTGCTGAAGTTAAAATGATCTTTAATGGGGACTGTGGAAGAGTAAAATACATTGGAAACAAAATGAGTGCTGGAGAAATCATCGTTAACGGTGATGCAGATTTACACGTTGGTGCTGAAATGTCTGGTGGAGCAATTACTGTACACGGTAACTGTGAAGCACATGCAGGACGTGAAATGACTGGAGGTACTCTCGAAATTTTCGGTAACACCAAAGAATTTACTGGTGCTTCTTACATTGGTGAATGGAGAGGTATGAGAGGCGGAAAAATTACCGTCCATGGAAACGCAGGAAAACAATGTGGTGAATGTTTAGTTGGTGGACATATCCATGTTAAAGGTGACTGTGATATTCTTGCAGGTATCCACATGAGAAAAGGTCTTATTGAAATTGATGGAAATGTAAACCGTTGGCCGGGTGGACAAATGAAAAACGGTAACATTATCATCCGTGGAAGACTTGGAAGATTACTTGAAGGTTTCGTAGAAGAAGGAATCGTTACTAACCCTGTTGTAAATGGTATAGAATTTGAAGGTACATTTATTCAATATAAAGGAGATATTGCACTTAAAGGTAAAGGCCATTTATACATCGATGCAGAGAAAAACAGAGATAAATTATCTGCATGGGAAGATGAAGATGATGAATACATCTCCCTTGGTGACAACAGATTAAGGTAAGTAATCTAAAAAAATCAAAACAAACACAGGGAGTAGGTTATTACCTACTCCTTTTTTTATAAACTATTTTTTAAAATATTTAACTTGAAAAAAAGCTCTCTTTTTTAATAAACTAATTATTTAAAATAATTAACTTAAAAAAATTCTATCTGTTTTAATAAACTAATTGTTTAAAATAATTAACTTAAAAAAATTCTATCTGTTTTAATAAACTAATTGTTTAAAATATTTAAGTTAAAAAAAGTATTCTATTTTTTAAAAACTAATTAAATATGATATAATAATCATAACAGGAAGCTTTATCATATTTACCGATAAATAGCTTATAGTAAGATTAAATAAACAAATATATTTTGGAAATTTAAATAAAATCTAGTAATAAACAATCAAATCTAAAATTAAAATAATAAGTTTTTTTAATTATAATAAATTAATAATAATATAATTAGGATAATATTTTTTTATTTTACTTGAGGTGAAAATATGGCTAAAGAAATAAAAATGAACCCTGAGGATGCAATTGACTATGTTCGTAAAAATGTAGAAGTTGGAGATACTTTAGAAATCTCATATAATCGTATATACTCTCCAGGAGAAGTACTTGGAATTACAGAAGAAGATCCTGAAACTGGAGAGGGATTAACTATTAGTTTACAATTAAATGGTGAAATGTTAACTGATGTTGTTGATATTGATTTAAAAAATATCACAGATGAAATAATTGAGATGCGTCATATACATGATGATGAGGAAATTGTAATTGAATTTTATTAAATATAATATAATTCAATAACCTCTTATTTTTTTATATATATTGCCCTTTAAAATCATTTTAATTAACTGTAATTTCAATTAAATTATAATAAAATTTACTCTTATTTTTATAAAATTTCTTAAAATAAAAATTATAATAAAATTTACCCTATTTTTTTTAAAATTCTTAAAATAAAAATTATAATAGTCAAAAATAATGACTAGTTTAGAAGAAAATTTTGATTATATATAAAAATTTAAAAAAAAAGAAAAGAAATAAAATAAAATAAAAAAAAGAATAATTAATTATTATTTTCTCTTTTTATAGGTGGAACATAAGATTTTAATAAAAGTGAAAGTGTAATTACTGTAACAGAGCTTAATGCCATGGCAAGAGCAGATAATTCAGGTCTAAAAAGAATTCCAAAGAAAGGATAATAAACTCCTGCAGCAAGAGGTATTAAAATAATATTATATGCAAATGCCCAAAAAATATTTTCTTTAATTCTTTTCATTACTTTTTTAGATATCTGTAGAGCAGCTACAACATTTAAAAGATTACCTTCCATAAGAACTATATCACCACTTTCCATAGCAATATCAGTACCTTCACCTAAAGCAATACCAATATCAGCAGCTGTAATAGCTGGTGCATCATTAATACCATCACCAGTAAATAATACCTTAATATTTTGATTATCTTGAAGTTGAACAATCTTTTCAAGCTTTTCATGAGGAAGTATTTCACTAACAACATGACCTATACCAACTTCCTCTGCTACAAGATTTGCAATTTTAGAATTATCACCAGTTAACATATATGTGGAAATATCCATTTCATGAAGTTTTTTAATTGCATATTTAGAATTATCCTTAATCTTATCAGTTAAGGTTAAAATTCCAGATAACTGACCATTAATAGCTAAAAATATTAGTGTTTTAGATTTTATCTGATTATTAATTTCATTTATATGCTCACTCGTAATAATAATATTATTGTCTTCAAGTAGAGTTTGATTACCAACTATTATATCAACTGAATTTATTTTTCCTTTAAGGCCTTTACCAGTTATATTTTCAAATTCATCAACCTTTAATATATGAGAATTCTTTTTCTTTGAAAATTGTACTATTGCCTTTGCTAATGGATGATTTGAATTTTTCTCCATACTTACAACATAGGATAAAATCTCTCCCTCATCTAAATCACATAATGATATGATTTCTACAAGTTCAGGTTTTCCTTGAGTAATTGTACCTGTCTTATCAAATACAGCCACTTTTACTTTTTCTGCTTTTTCTAATATTTCGCCATTTTTAATCAATATGCCATATTCAGCAGCTCTACCTATCCCAACAGTAACAGCTGTAGGAGTTGCAAGACCTAAAGCACAAGGACAAGCTACAACCAATACTGATATCATAGAGCTAAGTGCAAAAAGTAAAGTTGAACCAAATACAAAATACCATAATCCAAATACAACTATAGCAAGTGTAATGATTATAGGAATAAATACACTAACAACTTTATCTGCAAAAGCTTGGACCGGTGGTTTAGAGGATTGAGCCTTTTCAACAAGTCGGATAATTTGAGATAAGAGTGTTTGTTTACCGATTTTTTCTGCTTCAATTTTAATTATACCTTCCTGATTAATTGTACCTGCATAGACCTTAGAATCTTTAACTTTAAATTTAGGCATTGGTTCTCCATTTATCATTGATTCATCAATATAGCTTTCACCTGTTAAAACCTTACCATCAACAGGTACCTTATCCCCTTCTTTTACAAGTAAAATATCTCCAATGGAAATCTTTTCTATTAATATTTCTTTTTCACTTATAATATTACCTTCATCATCTAATTCAACTTTAATCGCAGTTTTAGGTTGTAGTCCAATTAAAGATTTAATTGAGGATGATGTTTGTCTTTTAGCCCTTGCCTCCAAATATCTGCCAATCATTAAAAAGGAAGGTAACATTACAGCCGTATCATATAACATAAAACTTGAATCTAAGATTATAGAAAAGGTTCCAAGAATACTTGATATATATGCTACAAGTACTCCCATAGTATACATTACATCCATATTAAGATTTTTATGATATAGGCCAGTTAAACCAGCTTTAACAATAGGATAAGATACATAAATAAATGGAATTATTGATATTATTAATGATAATTGACCTAATGTTAAATATTGAAGGTGTATATGTGCATACATTAAATACATTAATACTGCAGAAGATAATAGGCCCAAAATAATTCTATTTCTTTTATCTTTTAAATCCTGTTGATACAATTTTTCTTCATCAAATTCATTTAGTTCTCCTTCAAGACCTAAATATTCAAATCCTCCATCTTCAATAGCTTTTACCATTTCATCTATAGATATCTGATTATTATCATATACAACAGTAACAATACCAGAACTTAAATCTGCATGAACATTAAATACTCCTTTTAAACGATCCATAGATTTTTCCACTAATATTACACAAGAAGCGCAATGCATACCCTGAGTTTTAAGTTTCACTTCATCTTTTAAAATAACAAAACCTAAATCTCCAACAATTTTGTCAATATCATCTATTGTTACCTGACGAGGATTTACTACCACATGTGCCTTATTAGAGTTTAAATCCACACTTACCTCATTTACACCTTCTAATCTACTAAGTGATTTATCAAGTGAAATTGCACATGAAGCACAATGCATACCCTCAATTGGCAAATCCATGGTTTTTAATTTGGTCATTAATATCTACTCTAATATAATAAATATGAAATCTATAATATAGGAATAAAATAATTAATAATGTATTTTATATTTATTTAAAATTTTAAAACAAAATAATTAATTATTATTCTAGTGAAAATCCTGCTTCTTCAACAGCATCTTGAATATCTTCATCACTAACTTTACCCCTATCATAATCAATAATTACATTTTTATCTTCTAAACTAGCTTTTGCATTATCAACCCCATCCAATTCAGTTAATGATAATTCAATTGCTTTAACACAATTAGGACAATGCATACCTACAATTTTTACTTCTTTTTTCTCATTTACCATTATTTAACCTCTATTAAATCGAATAGTGAATTATATAATAATTAAGTTTATTAATATTAAAAGATATTAATTTTTCCATATTTAAAAAAACTGAAAGAAACTATTCAAATAAAAAAATTCATTATTTTATATTTCAAAAAATAAATAAACTTAGACAAAGATAATATTATTAATTAGTATTTAAGGATTATATCATGTTTACAATAGAATATTTTATTGGCATAATTTTAATTGGAATTGTTATTGGTCTTCTATCAGGCATGTTAGGAGTAGGTGGAGGGATTTTAATGGTGCCATTTCAATATTTCCTTTTTTCTTATATTGGAATACCTCCACAATATGGATTATTAACTTCTTTAGGAACAAGTTTGGCCATTATAATTCCAACAGCCATTAGTGGAGCTTATGAGCATTCCCGTAAATTAGATGGCATAATTCCATTAGGAATTAAATTTGGGATTTTCGGCATTATTGGAGGATTTATTGGAGGCATTATTGCTTATTCAATACCTTATTGGATTTTACAGTTTATTTTTGCTTTAGTATTATTATTAGTCATGATAAAAACCATAGTATCATTTAAAGAAGAAGAAAATAAAGGAATTTTTACCATTAATCAGATTTCAATATGTTTAACAGGACTTTTTGTAGGTATATCCTCAGGATTACTTGGAATTGGAGGAGGACTTTTTTTAATTGGAATATTAACAGCAGTTTTCGGATTTACAACTATTAAAGCTATAGGAATTTCATCAGTGTTTATTACATTAACAGCCATTGGAGGAACAATAGCATATATTATTTTAGGATGGGGAAATAATCCTATTCCATATACAATTGGTTTTGTAAGTATAATTAATTTTATTGTAATATGTGCATTTTCAGTACCTTTTGCTAAGCTTGGTGCAAAATATGCTCATATAATACCTGAAAAATACTTAAAAATATTATTACTTATAGGAATTATTTATATTGAAATTAAAATCTTAGGATTTATATAATTCAATCAAAAAAAAGTAAAAATGTAAATTTATTTTAAATAATGTGAAATTAATAAAATTTAATTTATATTAACTAAAACATATTCACATTTTCCTTCATTTCTTATTGGCCATCCCCAACCAGCTAAACCTGAAGAAACAATCTGAACCATACTATGATGCATGTATAGACCATAAGTGTAAATATTAGTTAATTCCTGAAAGAATTTAAATGGAAATACTTGTCCTGCATGAGTATGGCCAGAAAGTTGTAAATCTATTCCATTTCCTAAATCAACATCTTTATCTATAGGTTGATGATCTAAAACAACGATATATTTAGAATAATCGCTTTCATCAAGCATATCACTTACATTGGCTCTTTTAAAATCATGATTCCATCCTAAATCGTCTCTACCTACTAAAACTATGTTATCATCAATTATTGCTTTTTTATCCTTTAAAATTTTTATACCACTACTAGTGATTGCCTGATTCAGCTCTTTATCTGTGAAGGTTCTGTTTTCATTTTCATAATCTGTGACATATGGTTGCCTGTCATGATTTCCATAAACATAATATACACCATATGTAGAATTAATTGAACCAAATTCCTTAAAGACTTCCTTCATACTATCTTTAGATGTTCCCTCATCAACAATATCTCCCCCTAAAACAACAATATCCGGTTTTAATTCATTTATTTTAGAAATACTTTCCTTTACTAATTCAGGGTTTTGAATAGTATCATAATGAACATCACTGATAAACAAAATAGAATATGATTCATTACCAATTTTATCTGTGGTTAAATTATATTCCGTCATATCTATATGGTTCATTCCATAAAAACCATGTATTAAAATTATTGCAAAAAATACCAATGCTAAAATTCCTTTTTTATGTAAACCTGGAATGGTTTTTAAAAAGTTATCTTTAAATAAATATTTCCAAATTAATCTGATAATATCTGCTAGAAGAGAAGCTAAAAATAAATAGAAAGTAAATACTGCAACATTTGACCAGATATTTAACATATTAACAAAAGCTAAAATAGCAATAATACTACTTATAATAATTTTTTTATTTTTAGATAATTTAAAATCATTTATTGAAAAATAAACTCTAAATAATGCATATAATCCAATAATAATTCCAAATATTATTCCAACCATCAAATATTCTGTTAAATATCCTAATGTATAAAAATGTATAGGATCCATAAACTAATATAATCTATTTTAATATTTATATTCAATGTTTTGAATTTTTTTAAAAAAAAATCAATAATTTTCTATTATTTGCATATTAACTTATACTCAAAGTGAAAAAATTAACACAATAATATTAAATTTTAAGATTATTAATAATATGAGTAATAAATATAATTAATATAAAAATTAAATATTATGTTAAACATTTTAAAAACATTATTGTATTAAAAATATTAATATAAATAAAAAAAATAGGTGATAAAAATTTTATTACTAGATATTTTAATATTTCTAGAGTTTATACGTGAAGCTACTGGAGGAATATTTAATAAATTTTTCCTCGATGCATCTTTTATAGCAAATCTGCCAGAGGCAGTATTTATTATAGCTATAATTTATTGGTGCTTTGATAAAAAACTTGGAGAATTTTTACTAGTATCAATGGCATTTACTCGTAATCTTTCGTCGATGATTAAAAATACTGTAGCTATATACAGACCTTGGATACTTAATCCTAATATACATCCTTTAGAAGAAGCAATGGAAGAAGCTACGGGATATTCTTTCCCAAGTGGACATACAGGAACTGCTACAATATTATTTGGAGGAATACTAGTTAAAAAGGAAAAAATTGTAACAAGTTTAAAAATCCTTGCAATAACTGCTATTATAATTGTAGGATTTAGCCGACTTTATGTAGGAGTACATACAATATGGGATGTAGTTTTTGGATTTTTATTTAGTCTAATAGTTTTAATCATTATGAAAAAAGTCTTTGATAAATATGAAGACAGACCTAATTTTGATTTAATAATATTAGCAGTCGGAATAATATTTTCCATAATTTTAATTCTATATAGTACCTTTAAAGGATATCCAATGGATTATGATAGTTCAGGGAAATTAATAGTAGAACCAAGTAAAATGATGCTTGATGCTTATAAAAATGTAGGTTTTAGTGTTGGAACACTTCTTTCATGGGTTATAGAAAGAAGATATATTAAATTTTCAACTGATGTAGGTCTTGATTCTAAATTTGCTAGAATCATAGGAGGATTTATAGGATTTCAACTTTTAATGTGTGTAATTGCACCAGCTATGAAACCTCATATGCCTCAAATACTTAGTAGGTTTATGACAAACTTTTTATTAAGTATATACATTATTTTAATAGTTCCAATATGTATTAAAATAGCTGAAAAAATAAGAGAAAAAAGGGAAAATAAAGAAATTGTAGCTTAGTTATTTTAGTATTTTAAATACTTAAAATAACTTATTCTTTTTTTAAATAATTATTATTCTAAATTAAACTCTTTTTAATGAAAAATAGAAAAGTTTTAGGGGTCTGAAATCTTCTGAATAAAATTCGGGCTGAAATCTCTTATTTTTTATATTTATCATATTCATTTATAATTGTTTGTAAAAATACAATTC
>NZ_CAJOKH010000024.1 GCF_905235195.1 uncultured Methanobrevibacter sp.
TTATGAAAACACCATTATAAAATAAAATTAAATTAATTGAATTTAGTAAAAATAAGAGTTTTGTGCAAGTTTCTCGTACAAAATAATCTAGCACCCTATAAAATAAATTAGAACATACAACGAGTAAAAAAAAATGGATAATGGGAAATAAAGAAAAATATAATATTTAATATTAAAAATAATAAAAAATATATGAAAACATGAAAAATAAAAATATAATAAAAAGAATCAATATAAAACAAATAATAATATAATAATATAATAATATAATAAAGAGAATAACTCTAAAATAAAAAAAATAATTAAAAAAATAATGCAATGAATAAAAAACAAAGAATAAATTTATATTCCATGATTAAATAAGGGATGAGTATTAATCATCGAAAATAATTAATCTAGAGAGTTACAGATTTCAACAGCCTTTTGAGCTGCTTTTTCCATAGACACTTCAAATGGAATACCCGCTTCTTCTAATATTCTTTGACCTTCTTCTTCATTAGTACCTGTAAGTCTGATTACAATAGGAATTTCCCTATTAGCAGATTTTATTGCATCAACAACACCTCGTGCAACATCATCTGCCCTTGTAATTCCACCGAGAACATTTAAAAATACAACTTTAACAGGAGGATAATTTAAAACTAAATTAAGAGCTTTTTTAATAGTCTCTTCAGAAGAACCTCCACCAATATCCAAAAAGGTTGCAGGTTTACCTCCATATAAATTAATCATATCCATACCAGTTAAGGTTAATCCAGCACCATTACCAAGAACTGCAATATCCCCATCAAGTTTTACAAAACCAAAATCTTTAGGTTTAGTACCACTTAATTCAATTAAATCCTTATGTCTAAATGAAGCATCATCCTCCACAATGAGCTTTGCATCTGCAGCAAAAATACCCTCTGGTGTAAGTACTAATGGATTAATCTCTACAATATCACAATCATATTTCTTATAAAGATTGACGAGTTTATATATAACTGCTCCAATTTTAGATATAAGTTCTGATTCAACACCCATTTTACAAGCAATCTCACGTGCTTCATAAGGTAAAAATTCATCTAAAGGATTAATATAATATTTAATAATCTTATCAGGGTTGTTTTTAGCAAGGTTTTCGATTTCTACACCACCTTCAGCACTAGCCATAATAATTGTCTTTTTACTTGTTCTATCGGTAGCAACACTAACATAATATTCATTTAAAATATTAGCTTTCTTTTCAACAAGAATATGTTTTACACTTTCACCCTTAATTTTAGAACTTAAAAGTTCTTCAGATAAAGAATATACTTCACCAGGATGATTTGCAAATTTAATTCCACCAGCTTTACCTCTTCCACCAACTAAAACTTGAGATTTTAAAGCTACAGCACAACACATATTAGTTGCAATCTCTACAGCATGTTCTGAATCATAAGCCACATGCCCCTCTAATGTTTCTATACCATTTTCTCTAAAAATCTTTTTTGCAATATGTTCAAAAAATTTCATATACATCCCTTTATTAAATACTAACTTTATATTATAAAAATTCTAAAAGTTTAATTATCTATTAAATTTAATCCTGCTTCAAAAGCTTCTATGTTCTTCTTTTCAGTTCCTTTTGGAACACTATCTAAAATAGCTTTACGAGCAGCTTCTTCAGATACAATACCTGTTGCTTTAACAATTGCGCCTATCATAACAATATTTGCAACAATTTTAAGACCAATATCATTTACAGCAGTTCTTGTTACAGGAGCTTCATAAACATTAATTTCTCGTTTATCAATAAACTCTTGAATTTCATCTAAATCCACCATATCAGGATCAACAATAAGAATTCCTTTCTTATTTAAATCTCCTAAATATTTTATTAAAGCTTCATGAGATAATGCAACAAAAACATCCGGATTTTCAACTTTAGGATAATCAATTTCCTCATCACTAATAACAACTTCACATTTAGAAGCCCCTCCACGAGCTTCAGGACCATAAGATTGGGTTTGTACCGCTTCAAGATTATCAAATAAAGAAGCAGCTTTTCCTATAATGATACCTGCTAAAATAATACCTTGGCCACCAAAACCTCCAAATCTAATTTCATTTCTCATTATATAAACTCCTTAATTATTATTCTCCTTATTTATCAAAAGAATTTAAAAAAGCTGATCGTCTAATGGTTTCATGACCATATAATTCTTTAGATAATTCTTGAAGATTATCTGTAAATTCAGGACTATCTTTATTAACAAATTCACCAACAACAATTTTATCTTTAAGCTCATAATCGCTTAAACCTTTAGCATTATTAATGTAGATTGTTGATTCCTTAATATGATTTACCATTTCTACAGCCTGCTTCATTTTATTTTTTCTTCCAAAATAAGTTGGACATTGTGAAAAAATTTCAATAAATGAAAATCCATTATTTTTTAAACCCCTTTCAATTGATTTAACAGCACTTTCAACTTGAGCTGTAGTCCATCTTGCAACATAAGTTGCACCTGCTGATTCAACAAGTTCTGCTAAGTGAAATGGCTTATCTCTATTTCCATATGGAGCAGTTGAACCAAAACTTCCTTTAGGTGACGTTGGACTAATTTGACCACCGGTCATTCCATAAATATTATTATTAATACAGATAACAGTTAAATTAATATTTCTTCTTGCAGCATGAATTAAATGATTTCCACCAATAGATGCACAATCTCCATCACCTGTAAAGACAACTACATCCAAATCTGGATTTGAAACCTTAAGACCTGTTGCAAAGGAAATTGACCTTCCATGAGTAGTGTGTAAAGAGTCACATTTTACATAACCTGGAATTCTTGAAGAACATCCAATACCTGAAACCATTGCAAGATTGTTAAAATCAATACCTGCTTTTTCCATACCTTTAAAGAATGTGTTTATAATAGTACCATTACCACATCCTGGACAGAAAATATGAGGAAGCCTATCTTCTCTTAAGTATTGAATAAATGGAGCTTTTACTCTTTCTGTCTTTTCATAATTATCTTCAATAGTATATTCATCAATTTCAGACATTTTATGCACCTCCTACTGATTTAATAGCCTTTAATATTTCTCTAGGACTATGTAATGCACCACCAATAACAGGAACAAGTTTAACTTTACAACGACCTGCTACTACCCTTTCAACCTCATGAGACATTTGACCTAAGTTCATCTCAGGAACAATAATAGCTTTAGCTTGATCTGCAATTTGATCTATTTCTTCCACAGGCAAAGGCCATGGAGTATCTATTTTTAAAAGACCTGCTTTAACTCCTTCCTCACGTGCTTTTTCTACAGCAGTAATAGAACTTCTAACAGGCGCCCCATAAGCAACCACAATAATATCTGCATCTTCTAATTGATTTTTTTGAACATGAACAATTTTATCCCTATTTTTTAAGATTTTATTACATAATCTTTTTACAAGTCTTGTATGAGTCAATGGGTCATTAGTATCTGGATAACCCCTTTCATCATGAGTAAGACCAGTTACATGAATATCATATCCATCACCAAATGCAGGCATTGGATTGGTTGCATTTTTTCTATTTTTAAATGGAAGGAATTTATCTAAATCCATTGTAGGTTCTTTTCTTTCTTTAATCTTTACAGTATCAGGAATAGTAATTTTTTCTCTCATATGACCAATAGATTCTTCAGTCATTAAAAATACTGGAACCCTAAATTTTTCAGCTAAATTAAAAGCTTTAATAGTAAAGTCATAATATTCTTGAACAGATGAAGGTGCAAGAGCTATAGGTTCATAATCCCCATGAGAACCCCAACGTGCTTGCATCATATCAGATTGACTTGCCATAGTAGGTTGACCTGTAGAAGGTGAACCTCTTTGAACATCTACAACAACAAGAGGAGTTTCACTCATAAATGCATAACCTAAATTTTCCATCATAAGAGATAATCCAGGACCACTTGTTGCAGTCATAGCTTTACTACCCCCCCAACTAGCACCAATAACTGCACCTATAGATGCAATTTCATCCTCCATTTGTACGAAAGATCCCCCATATTTAGGAAGTAATCTAGCTAAATTTTCAGCTACTTCAGTTGATGGTGTAATAGGATAACCTGCAAAGAATCGGCAACCTCCTCTTATTGCACCTAGTGCACAAGCTTCATTACCTTGAACAAATAAATTTTCAACCATTTCATAACCTCCATAAAATATATAACTAAATTATACAGATAATTTTTCAAATCTTGTTTAACTATGCTTTTGTTTTGCAAAATTAGGATTAAATGCAAAGGTATTATTTTTACTCATCCACCAATTCCTTTCAATATCCACACTAATTGCTTGATCTGGACATACAAGTTCACATTCTTTGCAATTTGAACAATTTTTTTCATTGGCAGGATAAGGTAAAAGAACTTCTTTCTTATTAGGCATGTCACTAACTACATAAACATGCTTATGACATGTATTTACACATAATAGACAGCCCTTACATAAATCCGGATCAATATATATCATAAAAATCTCCTAAATTAATCTAAATATAAATTTATTTCAACTTTATATTATGATAATATATATTCATAAACATTTAAATAATTTATTAAATTAAATAAATTTTAAACATTGTTATATAATATAAAATATGAAATTTTAAAAAATAAAGTTAATAATAAAATATTTAAATATGATTTAATTTTATTTAAAAATTTTATAATAGATTTTGATAAAATGATTAAAATAAAAACACCACTTAATGATGACGACATCCTAAATCTTAAATTAAATGACAAGCTTTTAATAAGTGGAACAATCTATACTGGCCGTGATACAGTACTTCCAAAACTCGTAGATTTACTTGAAAGAAAAGTAAAATTAGACATAAATATTCAAGGAAGTGGCATAATGCACACTGCCGTAAGTGATGCAGGTATTGCAACTACAAGCTCAAACAAAAAGGAAATAGAATCAAGTATTGGACCTTTATCTAAACATGGTATTAAAGTACATATTGGAAAAGGAGCATTAAGTGATAAAACAAAAAGGGAACTTGAAAAATATAATTCTACATACCTAGTATCCCCACCAGTAGCTGCACTTTTAACAGATTGTATAATAAAAAAAGAATGTGTAATGTTTGAAGAAGAAGGTATAGAAGGGTGTTTTAAACTTCAAGTTAAAGATTTACCTGCTGTTGTTACAATAGTTAATGGAAAAAGTATTTATTAATGTTTAGTTTAAAAAATATTTTAAAATAAAAATTTGCAAATAAATTATTACTTTCCATATACTCACCCCATATTTAAATATTTGAAAACTAATTCTAAATTATGCAAAGAAAAGGAATGGCAAATTTACCCATACATGGAGGGCATGCACCAAGATGGTTATGGAACAGAATGGTTAAATTATCAAAGGCCATTAGCGAAGTTATTCTTGAGGAATATGGGCAAAAAGAATTTTTAGAGAGAATATCAAATCCATACTGGTTTCAGAGCTTTTCATGTGTTATTGGATTTGATTGGCACTCATCAGGTACAACGACTACAACATGTGGTGCCCTAAGAGCTGCACTAAATGAAGAAGACCATGGTATAGTTGTGCTTGGAGGCAAAGGTAAAAATTCCTTAAAAACACCGAAACAACTTGAAAATAAAGGAGAATATTTTAATTTTAAAGACAAACAGATTGATGATTTAATTAAAAGTTCTCGTCTAACTGCAAAAATAGATAATTCCTGTATTCAAGACACTTACACCTTATATCAACATAATTTCTTTTTAACTGAAAAAGGCAGTTGGGCTGTAGTTCAACAGGGAATGAACTTAGATGAAAAATATGCAAGAAGATATCATTGGATGAGCGATGAATTTGATAAATTCCTTGAAGATCCCCATACAGCAATAAGTTGTGATAAAAAGGAAAATGAAACCTTAAATATGGCATCAAAAGAAAGTAGTCAGGTACAAAAAATAAGTCTTGATTTGATTAATGATAATCCAGACCATTTACGTAAATATTTTAGAAACAAAGACCCTAATCAGACAAGTTTAATGGATTTTATGAAAGATTCAGATAAAGATTTCAGTGGTTTTAATCTTCAAGAATCTTTAACTCTTCCCTCCCATCACCCCATATATAAAATGGATATGAACGATAGAGAATTTGAAGTTTTAAAAAATGCATATGAACTCCAAGTAGAAAAATATGAAGATTTGATTATGCTTAAAGGAATAGGCCCTAAAAAAATAAGAGCCCTTGCACTAATTAGTGATATAATATATGGAGAGAAAGCAAGTTGGAGAGATCCTGTAAAATATAGTTTTGCACATGGAGGAAAAGATGGTTTTCCATATCCTGTAGATAGAGAAACCTATGACCATTCAATTGAAACAATGAAAGACGCTTTATATCAAGCAAAACTTGATGATGATGAACGATTATCAGCAGTTAAACGATTAAATAAATATATGAATTAATGTTTTATTAAAAGGTAAATAGAAGTATAAAAAGAGAATGAAATAAATTTTTGATGAAAGATAAAAAAAAGTTTAAATTAAATATAATAACGGCAATAAAAATTAAAATCCCTATTAAAAAAGATAAAGAAGTTTAAATTAAAATAATAAAGCCCATAAAAATTAAACTAATAAAAAAAGGTAAAAAAGTTAATAATTAAATAAAGTTAAAATTTATTTTCTTCATGAATATTGACATTTTTTCCATGAAGTGTTGGAATAACCTCAAATACAGGGTCCTCAAATTCAAAATCAAATTCTGCCCCATCCATAAGCAGATGCTGGAAAACTGCAAGTGCAGCAACTTCAGAGTGAGGTTGTGTTGTAACAGAAACATTCCAATCTGCATTTTTATAGATTTTAGAAGGTACTTTACTACCTCCAACAATAATTAATAAATCCCTATCTTCACTACGGACTTCATCAACTATTTTATGTGCCTGTTCACCATACATTGTCAAATGTACTATTTTTCCACCAACGTTTTGCCAGTTTTTAATAAGTGCCAAATAATCATGAACATACTCTACATTAAATTTTCCACCCCAACGGCTTACAATATCTGCAACATTATCCATTAAATGAGTATCTTCTTCACCACTTAACCAAACCTTATCAGCACCAAAGGCTCTTGCTGTTAGACACACATGAGTAGTTATACGTGTATCTCTACCTATTCTATGATCTAATCTTAAAACATGAATTCTCATAAATAATCCTCTCTAATAATAGAATATTATATACAATTTTTAAAATATGAAAAATACTTTTTATCATTATTCGGACTGTATAAATTTTTTAAAAAATGTATTTAATAAATAAAAATATTTAAAATCTTATTGTTCTTTTTAAATATTTAAATAATTATTATTTTTTAATTTTTAAAAAAAAAATCTAATACTTTTATAATTATTTATTTTTTAATAGTTTAAAAGTTTTTAATTAAAACCTCAATATTACATAATTTAAAAAAGACATATCAAAAAAAATATTCTATAATGTACAAAAATATACAACAAAGTTTTAAATAGTACCTTGAAAATATTATTTATTAAAAAGATTTAGTCAAGACAAATTTAAAAAAAATATATAAATTAACAAAATATGTATTTTTTTAAAAATTGAAGTATAAGCGATATTTTAAAAATTGAGGTTTTAAAATGATTTATCCCAATATTGAAGAAATAAAAGAAATAGTAAAAGAGGATGATTACAAAAGAATTCCTATTTGCTATGAAATATATTCAGACACTAAGACTCCAATAGAAGTATTAAGAAGAATTAAAATATTAAGTAACCATTGTTATATACTTGAAAGTGTTGAAGATTCAAAAAATTGGGGTAGATACAGTTTTTTAGGATTTGATCCTATACTTGAGCTAAGTTGTCAAGACAATAAATTAAAAATTAAAGGAAAAAGTAGTTTTACAGATAAAAAAGATTCATTTAATATTAATACAGACGAACCTGGAAAATATATAAGGCAAATTATAAAGGAAAATAAAAGTCCTAAACTTAAAAATTTACCTCCATTTTCAGGAGGACTTGTAGGATATTTTGCTTATGAATATATAAAATATTCAGAAAAGTCCATTGTTTTAGATGGAAAAAATGATGACTCATTTAAAGATGTAGATTTAATGCTTTTTGATAAGGTTATTGTTTTTGATAATTTTAAACAAAAAATAATTATAATTGTCAATATGGAAATTAAAGATGATTTAGTAAAGGAATATGAAAAAACATCAAATCAAATAAAGAATATAGTAAAGGTCATTAAAAACTACAATATTATTGATTTACTAAAAGAAATTAGTAAAGAAAATATAACAAATAAAAAAACCTTAGAAATATTGAAGAAAATAAAATTAAAGACAATGAAGAATTAATAAATAAAATTGATTTAGGTTTTAAAATTAAATCTGATTTTAAGTATTTGTTTTCAAAAGAAGAATATTGTAGTCTTGTTGAGAGGGCTAAAAATTATATTTATGAAGGAGATATTTTTCAGGTTGTATTATCTAATTTAATAGAAACTAAAATGGAAGGCAGCCTATTTGATGTGTATAGGGTTCTTAGAACAACTAATCCTTCACCATACATGTTCTATTTTTCAAGCGATAATATTGAAATTGCGGGGGCATCTCCTGAGACCCTTGTAAAATTAGTGGACAATAAAATTTACACATTTCCACTTGCAGGCACCCGTCCAAGAGGAAAAACAAATAAAGAAGACTTATCCCTTGAGAAGGAATTATTATCTGATGAAAAAGAACTTGCAGAACATAATATGCTTGTTGATTTAGGAAGAAATGATATAGGTAAAATAAGTAAAATTGGTTCTGTCAAATTAAGTAAATATATGAATATTGTAAGATTCTCTCATGTGATGCATATCGGATCAACTATTGAAGCTGAAATAAGAGATGATTATGATTATTTATCTGCAATTGATTCTATTTTACCTGCTGGAACATTATCTGGAGCACCAAAAATAAGAGCATGTTCCATTATTAATGAATTAGAAAAAAATAAAAGAGGCATCTACGGCGGAGCAATAGGTTATATAGATTTAACAGGTAATTTAGACACCTGTATAACAATTCGAGTAGCTTATGCAAAGAATAATAAGGTATTTATCAGATCTGGTGCAGGTATTGTAGCAGATAGTATTGGAGAAAATGAGTACAATGAATGTTTAAACAAAGCACAAGCTGTTATAGATGCTTTAAAGATAGCCAATAAAGGAATAAACTAAATATAACAGGTGAGATTATGATTCTTTTAATAGATAATTATGATAGTTTTGTTTATAACTTATATCAATATATAGCAGAAGGATTAGCTAATATTAACAATTATAATTTAAAAAATGATAAAGATTTAGAAAAAATCTATAATAAGATTAAAGTTATTAGAAATGATGAAATAAGTCTTAAAGAAATAGAAAAATTAAATCCCGACCATATAATCTTATCTCCAGGTCCTGGAAAACCTAAAGATGCTGGAATATGTGAAGAAATTGTAACTTATTATGCTAAAATGAATACACCTATTTTAGGTGTATGTTTAGGTCATCAGGCAATATGTGAAGGATTTGGATCTAGCATAATAAAAGCTAAAAAATTGATGCATGGTAAAACCTCCTACATTGAACATAATGATGATAAGATTTTTAAAAATATGGAAGGAGGTATTATAGTTGCTCGTTATCATTCCCTTGCAGTGGATACTGCTACATTAAATAAAGATTTAAAAATACTTGCAAAAGCAGATGATGGTGAAATAATGGCCGTTAAATATAAAGATTCAAATATTTATGGACTACAATTCCATCCTGAATCTGTTTTAACTCCTGATGGATTAAATATTATTGAAAATTTTTTAAAAATAAATTAAATAAGAATTTTAGGTGTAAAAATGACTTATATTGAAGAAGCGATAGTTAAACTATCAAATAATGAAAATTTATCATTTAATATGGCTAAAGGAACTATGGACGAAATAATGGAAGGTAAAGCAACAAATGTTCAGATAAGCTCTTATTTAATGGGATTAACTATGAAAGGAGAAACAATAAATGAAATTAGTGGTTCTGCAGTTTCAATGCGAAATAATGCTACAAGATTAAATCATTCTATGCCTACTCTTGAAATTGTAGGTACCGGAGGCGATGGATCAAATTCGTTTAATATTTCTACAACATCTGCAATAGTTATATCTTCAGCAGGAGTTGCAGTAACAAAACACGGGAACCGTTCAGCTTCAAGCAATTGTGGCTCTGCAGATGTTTTAGAAGCATTAGGAGTTAATATAAATTTAGAAGTAGAAAAAAGTATGAAACTCTTAGAAGAAATTAATTTAACATTTCTTTTTGCTCAAAAATATCATACTGCAATGAAATATGTTGCACCCGTACGTAAAGAACTAAAAATTAAAACCCTTTTTAATATTTTAGGCCCTATAGCAAATCCTGCTTTTGCATCTTACGAATTAATGGGAGTTTATAGTGAAAAACTTGTTGAACCACTTGGAAATGTTTTAAAAAATATGGGTATTAGAGCTATGGTTGTTTATGGTCAAGACTGTTTAGATGAAATATCTATCTCTAAACCTACAACAATATGTGAAGTGAAAAATGATGAAATATTTAAATATGAAATAAAACCTGAAGATTTTGGTATAAAAAGAGCAGCCCACAATGAACTTCTTGGAGGGGATTGTAAATGTAATGCAAAAATTACTCGAAATATTTTAAAAGGTGAAAAGGGTCCTAAAAGAGATGCTGTCCTACTTAATTCTGGGGCTGCTTTATACTTAAGAGGAGAAGTAGATGACATCAATGAGGGAATTGATTTAGCAGCTAATGTAATAGATAATGGTAAAGCATTAAAACAATTAGATGATTTTATAAAATTATCAAATACTTAAAGGTAAAAGTATGATATTAGATACAATTGTTAAAAAGACTGAAGCTAGACTTAGAAGACTAAAAGAAAATATGCCATTAGAGAAACTTAAGGAAAAAGTAGATTCTCTTGATTGTAATAATGACTTAAAATTTGAAAAGTCTCTAAAAAAGGAGGGAATGTCATATATTTGCGAAATAAAAAAAGCTTCCCCTTCAAAAGGTCTTATTGTAAAAGATGAAGAGTTTGATCCTCTTAAAATTTCAAAAGAATACGAAGATGGAGGAGCATCTGCTATTTCAATACTTACAGAACCTTATTTTTTTAAAGGTTCTAATGAATATTTAAGTTCTGTAAGTCAAAACACCATCCTACCTATTTTAAGAAAAGATTTTATTATAGACGAATATATGATTTATGAAGCAAAACTTTTAGGTGCAGATGCTGTATTACTTATTGCTTCTATTTTAGATAAAGAAATTCTAAAAAAATTTATCAAACTAAGTTATTCCCTTGGTATGTCTGCACTTGTTGAATCACATAATCAAAAAGAACTTGAAAAAGCATTAGATGCTAAAGCTAGAATAATTGGTATAAATAATAGAGACTTAAAAACATTTAAAGTAGATTTTAATAATGTTATAAAATTAAGAAAAAAAGTGCCCTCTGAAATTATATTTATTTCTGAAAGTGGAGTTAAAACAAAAGAAGATATTGACCTTTTAAAAGAAAACAATATAGATGGAGTATTAATTGGAGAATTATTAATGAAAAGTCAAGATAAAAAAGCTATGATAAAATATTTAGATGGGAGCTAGTTGATTTTATGGTAAAGGTAAAAATATGTGGTCTTAAAAGAGCAGAAGATATTGAAATTATAAATAAATATAATGTAGATTATGGGGGATTTGTATTTGCAAAAAGTTCTAGACAAATAAATGCTAAAAAAGCAGAAAAATTATCAAATCTTTTAAAAGATAATATTTCTCCAGTGGGAGTTTTTGTAGATGAAGATATAAATTTTATTTTAGAGTTATTTAATGCAAATATTATAAAAATTGCCCAATTACATGGAAAAGAAGATGAAGAATATATTAAAAAATTGAAAGAAAAATCCCATAATAAAACAAATAAACAAATACCTATAATAAATTCTATTGAAATTAAAGATGAAGATATTAATAAGGTTAATGAAAAAATATTAAATTTAAATAATTCTCTATCAGATTATATTCTATTAGATAGTGGAAAAGGTTCTGGCAAATGTTTTAATTGGAATCTTGTTAATAAAAATAATATAATTAAAAAACCATTTTTTCTAGCAGGAGGCTTAAATAGTAATAATATTAAATTAGCAATAGATGAATTTAATCCCTATTCTGTTGATTTAAGTAGTAGTGTGGAAAAAAATGGATTTAAAGATGAAGAAAAAATTAAAGAAATTGTTGAGATAGTTAAAAATAATATATCTTAGAAAATTATTAATTATAATCAAGGTGAAAAATATGAGTAAAGGGAGATTTGGAATTCATGGAGGCCAATATATCTCTGAAACCTTAATGAATGAACTATTAAATTTAGAAAAAGAATATGATTATTTTAAAAATGATAAAAATTTTAAAAAAGAACTTAATAAACTTTTAAACGAATATGCTGGAAGGCCCTCCTTATTATACTACGGAAAAAGAATAACAAAAGATCTTGGCGGAGCGAAAATCTATTTAAAACGTGAAGACTTAAACCATACTGGAGCACATAAAATTAATAATGTATTAGGCCAATGTTTACTAGCAAAAAAAATGGGTAAAACAAGAGTTATTGCAGAAACAGGAGCAGGCCAACATGGTGTAGCTACAGCTACAGCTGCAGCACTTCTCGATATGGAATGTGAAATTTTTATGGGTGAAGAAGATACTAAAAGACAAAGCCTTAATGTATTTCGGATGGAATTATTAGGAGCTAAAGTTCATACTGTAAAAACAGGAACCAAAGTTTTAAAAGATGCTGTAAATGATGCTTTTAGAGAATGGATTTCACGGGTAGAAGATACACATTATGTTATTGGTTCTACAATGGGACCTCATCCATTTCCAACAATAGTTCGTGATTTCCAATCTGTAATAGGCAATGAAATAAAAGAACAAATTTTAAAACTTGAAGGTAAATTACCAAATACAATAATTGCATGTGTTGGTGGTGGAAGTAATGCAATAGGCTCATTCTATAATTTTATAGAAGATAGTGAAGTAGAACTTATTGGTGTAGAAGCAGCAGGAAAGGGACTTGATACAGAATATCATGCTGCAACAATTGCTAAAGGAAAATTAGGTATTTTTCATGGAATGAAATCCTATTTCTGCCAAGGAAATTACGGGCAGATTTCTCCTGTTTATTCAATATCAGCAGGTTTAGACTATCCTGGAATCGGACCTGAACATTCATATTTACATGATATTCAAAGAGCAAAATATGTTTCTGCAACAGATAATGAAGCAGTTAATGCATTTGAATATTTATCCCATATGGAAGGAATTATTCCAGCAATTGAATCCTCTCATGCACTTGCTCATGGAATGAAAATTGCACAAGATATGGATAAAGAAGACATTATTGTTATTACTCTTTCAGGTCGTGGAGATAAAGATGTAGCAGCTATAGCACGTTATAAAGGAATCGAATTATATGAATAATAAGAGAGATAAAATGAATAAAATTAAAATTAAAAATGCATTTACAAATGGGAAAGCTTTCATTGGATTTTTAACAGGGGGAGACCCAACAATTGAAAAAACTATAGAATATGTATTAGCAATGGAAGAAGGAGGATGTGATTTAATTGAAATAGGTATTCCCTTTTCAGACCCAGTAGCAGAAGGTCCTGTTATTCAAAAAGCAAATCAAAGGGCACTATCAAATAATACAAATACGGATGACATATTTAAAGCGATTGAAAAAATCAGAGCAAAAACTAATATTCCTTTAGTATTATTAACTTATATTAATCCTGTATTCTACTACGGCTATGAAAACTTCTTTAAAAAATGTAATCAACTAAATATTAATGGAATTATCTCTCCAGATTTACCTTATGATGAAAAGGAAGAAATATTAGAAACAGCAAATAAATATAATATTGATATAATTAGTTTAATAGCACCTACATCTAGTCAACGTATTAAAATGATTGCAAAAGATGCTAGTGGTTTTATATATCTTATATCTTCTATGGGTGTTACAGGAATGAGATCTGAGATAAAAACTGAATTAAAGTCTATAATTAAAGATATTAAAGAAGTAACTACTATACCTATAGCAGTAGGATTTGGAATAAATAGGCCAGAGCAAGCAGAAAAGATTTCAAAAATAGCAGATGGAGTTATTGTTGGAAGTGCAATTGTAAATATAATAGAAGAACATGGAGAAAATGCTAGAGAACCTATTAAAGAATATGTTAAAACTATGAAAGATGCAATGTCTAATTAATAAGTGTCAATTTATTTTTTTTAAAATTTGATTTAAGTGTAAATATGAAAGTAGCAATAATCCCTGACAGTGCAATGTTAATACTAAATCCAGTAAATAAATCAAAACACCAACTCCTATCAGAATTTGACCGAATATATAAAGAAGGAAAAAATAAAGAGATTATAGAAGAATATAAAAAAGATGTTCATAAAAGTTCTGAAAAAACCCATACAATAGAAGGAATAAACCCTTATACAGGAATCAAATATTGTGGCTATGAAGCACCATCTGGAGTTCTTGGGAGAATGTCAAAAATCGGACCTATTATTGATGAAGCCGATGCCGTAGTAATGCTTACAGGAAACAGCCCTAATCATATGTACAACACATTAAATGAACTTATATTATTTGGAAGTTCAGGATGTTTAAACACACTAAGACTTTTAGAGTCCCAAATAAAATCTCGTAAAATACCATTTTTAAAATTAGATTATCCTGACACTAGAGAAGACCTAATAAATATAATTGATGAAGAGAATAATTTCTTAAAATACTTAGAAGACCTTGAAACAGGTAAAGTCAATGAACCCTATAAAATAAAACATGAAAAAGTAGTGTGTGAAGATAAAATTAGTGTAAATGAATTGGAAGAAATATTACACTTAAATTAAATGATAGTATTTTAGATAAATAGTAAACTATATTTAATATCATTAAAAATTAGAAATAAATAGCTAAAACTAAAAACAATAAACTAAAAACCCTACCGATTTCTACTGATGCTCCAAGAACATCCCCGGTTGCTACTTCAAAGTTTCTTTTAGAAATAAGTGCAATGAGAGAACCTGAAAATACTCCTCCAATAACACCAAAGACTCCTAAAAATCCAAGTAGCCCGTATCCTATTATACCACAAATTAAAAGTGATGCCACAAATTTAGGAACATCCATACTTTCAATAAAATATTTACCAATACCGTCTGATGATGGTTTAGAACATATACAAGTTGTAACAAGTGAAAGTTTAGAAGACATCTCAGCAATTAAAATAGCCCATAATATATTTTTATCGATAACTGCACTTATAGAGACAACTGTTATAAATGCTACAATAACCATTGTAGATATTGCACTTGTTCCAAGAATAGAATCTCTCATAACCTCAATTTTTCTTTTTTTATCTCCATGAACCATTATCCCATCAGCAAAATCAAGTAATCCATCAATATGATTATATCCTGTTATAATAGTAAAGAATCCATAGATAATAACTGCAATAAGAATTGAAGGAAAGTGAAAATAATTTAATAGAAGATATGAAACACCAACTGCAAATAGACCTAAAATCACATCAAGTAAAGGCCAAATCCATGTTAAACTTACTACAGATTCTATTGAAGTGTAAACCCCAAGTGGAATAATTGTTGAAAAACTTACAAGTCCAAGAAGAGAGCGAATAAAAGATGAATTTTTACCTTCATCATCATAATACTCATCCTTATTTTTACTTAAATCATTATCCATATTATCTGTCAAGTTTACACCTCAAAAAAAAGATTCAAATGAAAATTATAACTCTATAAATATTATTATTAAAATCATCTATTTAATAAATTATTTTTTAATATATTATTTGTGATATGTTTATTATTTCACCACATTTTATTTTATATAATTACTATTGTATATACTTAAAAATTTTTTTAAAACCATATATTTTTTCATGAAATTTAGAAAATAATAACTTTGTATAAAAAAATCAATATGAATTTCAAGTGTAAAAAAAAATTATTTTATAAAAATAGTGTAATTAATATTAATTTTTTAAAATTATAATTTAATACTCGCCAAAACCACTTTTTCAATACTTTTTAAAGAATAAGTATATTTTAATGATTAGAATTAAAGCTTTAAATCCAATAATACTTTGTTAATAAATATATTATATCCCACTACTTTAAAAAATATTAGGATAATGCCTTTATACTAATTTAAAGTGGTCATTAGTGATTATAATGATATTTTTAATTTTATAAGTAAATTTTGAAGATTAAGTTTTTAACATTGTTTATACATAAAGATTTATAATGAATTAAACAAATTTTATGCACTAAATATAAAGGAGATTATATATGAAATATATGAATTTCAATCCCCAAATTCATGATGTAAAAAAAATTGCAACATTAAAATATAATGTGGACTTTAGAACTTATAATAAGTTTTATAAATCAAAAGAAAAAGCCATTAAAGCCATCGAAAAAACTCTAAAAGAAGAAGATTGTATTAAGGTTATTTATGATAATGAAAATATTATTGGGATGTTAGTTGCATATAATCATGAAAACGAACCTGAATTTCATTTTAAGTCCCTTAAACTCTTAATTATTGCAATAATGGATAATTTTGTTATTTGTAATCTAAAAAAAGATGACCTTTACATTGCAGAAATAGCTATCGATGAAAAACAACAATCAAAAGGGTATGGAACAAAAGTCATTAATGATGTTATAAATTATGCTAAAAAAAATAATTATAAAAGAGTTATTTTAGATGCAGATTTTAGAAATCCCAAAGCAAAAGCATTATATGAAAGAGTAGGATTTAAAGTTTATAATAAAAAATCATTTTTAAAAAGAGGTATGTATAATATGGAGTACAAAATTTGAAACAGCTCTATTACTACATATTACACATTTAATTTATAAAAAAAATTAAAAAATTAAAAAAAAATGAAATAAAAAAAGCAAAAATATTAATTAAAGACCTTTGTAACAAGACCTGCAATTAATCCTGCAAAGGCATCTGAATATACTGGACCAAGAGGTCTTATAATACCTGGTTTTAAAAAATCATAAGCATTGAAATTAACAACAGCCTTATTTCCTCCAATCTGATTTGCAATTACAAGACCTAAAATCTGAGATGTGGAAATATTATCAATATCATTTACCTCACGAATATTACCATTGGAAATATCAAATTCCATTCTAAAGGCTGCAATTAAAAGAGAAACAACATCTTCATCTTCCAGTATATTATAAAGTTCAAGCTCCAAAGTCTCCTTAATCTCTTCAGTTTTTTCACAATCCATTAATTCAATAGCAGTATCTATTAAATCAGAAATTTGTATTCCTAATGATACAAAATAGTCAAGTATACCTACACTTAAAGAGGATTTTTCATATGCACATTCCAAAGCAATTGATACTGCATCAGTAACCCTAACTGCAAGATCATCATAATCATAATCTTCATCATAATCTATCCTGTTTATATCAACACCAAATTCTATTTCTTCATCACTAATATCATCCCCTTTCATATTAGCTGCTAAAGCTAAAAAATCATCATAACCAATAATATTATCAATATGATATGGTAGATTTAATGATTCAAAAAACCTAATTCTTTCTTTATTTGCCTCAGAATGTAGTCTAATTAAAACTTTTGGAGATAATGCTTTATTTATAATAACTATTTGTCCGAAATCTATTTTTGCATTTTCAAAACCTTTTGGAGAATTTAAAACTTTAAGATTATTATAATAATCTTCAACTACTATATCACTAGTTAAAACAGTAATAACTGAAATGTCATCATAGGTGTTTATAAAATATTTTACATTGTTTAGATTGTGAAAAATATAACTACCATTTAATTGATTATTCTCCATAAAATTTTCAATGCTTTTAAAAAGATCATCAGTATTATCAAGGTCAATTGCTTTATTTTGAAGAACCAAAATATTTTCAACAATATCAATCCCATCACTTATATTGAAGTCTGAGAATACTAAAAAGTAATTAGGATTGTAAAAGTTTACCCCATGTTTATTATAAGAAATTTCAACATTTTCATTTGATAATTCATTATGATTATCTATCTTCATCTAATCACCAGGAAAAATAAAAATAAAAATAAAATTTTAAATTAATATATTAAATTATAGTATTAAAATTATAAATAAATTAAGAAAATAATAATAAAATAAAAAATATAGAATGAAAATGAATTAAGGATAAAAAAATTTATAGTTTGTATTAGCAATTATTAAAGAAAAAAAACTTCAGGTAATAATATGACAATTATAATAGACCCTCAAAATTCAGGAATATCAGGAAATATGTTTATAGGTGCACTGGTTGATTTAGGAGCAGATAAAGATAAAATAATAGAAATTACCGAAAAAGTTTCAAAAGCCTTTGGAGGAGTTAAAACTACAATTGAAAAAGTAAATAAATCAGGAATAGACTCCCATTATTGTAATATAATAATATTAGATAAAGAAAATCCTAATAATCAATCTATAGGATATTGCGAATTAATTGAAATAATTGATAACTTATACAATATTGTAGCGGCTGAAGTTATTGAAAAATCCAAGGAAGTTTTCTATGAAATAGCTAAAGCAGAATCTAAAGTCCATGGGAAAAGTATTAACAAGATTCATTTTCATGAAGTTGGTGCAGCAGATGCTGTATGTGATGTAATCGGAACTATTTATGGATTATACTTACTTAATGCTCTTGATGAAGATATAATAGGACTTCCAATATCTGTAGGTGGTGGAAGGGTTGAAACTGCCCATGGTATTGTAAGTATACCTGCACCTGCAACACTGGAGATTTTAAAAGGGTTAAAATTTAGAGGCGGACCTGTAAACTTTGAACTTGCAACTCCTACAGGATGTGCATTATATAAAGTATTATGTTGTGAATATTTAGAGTTCTTACCAACTATAGATATAATAAATACAGGTTACGGAGCAGGTAGTAAAGATTTTAATCATCCAAATATATTGCGAATTTTAAAAGCTAAGGATTTGGATATATTAAAAAATGCTAAAAGTACTGTAAATGTACTTGAAACAAATGTTGACCATTTAACCGGTGAAGAATTAGGTTATCTTTATGAAAAATTACTTGACGGCGGTGCAAGAGACGTAACAATGATTCCAATCTTTATGAAGAAAAACAGACCCGGACATTTAATACAAGTAATCTGTAAAGATGAAAATATTGAAAGTTTACTTAAAATATTATTTAAAGATACACAGACACTAGGTATTAGAATTTCCCCAAAAACACATAGAGGAACAGCTAAAAGAGAATTTGTAAAATTACCTCTAATCATCGAAGATGAGAAATTTGAAGTCACCTTTAAAATAGGATATTATAATAATAAAATAATCTCTAAAAGGGCAGAATTTGACGATAAAAAAAATATAGCAAACCGTACTGGTTTAAGTATTAAGGAAGTAGACGAATTATGTAATATAACTATTAGAGACTATCTGTTAGATAATAATTAAAAATGTGATAAAATGAAAGAAAAAGCTATAGCAATTTTATCTGGAGGCCTAGACAGTGGAGTGGCAATGTCTTCATATGTTGAAAACTATGAGATTTATGCAATTACATTTGATTATGGGCAAAAAGCAATTGAAGCTGAAATAAAGGCATCTAAAGCATTATGTGATCATTATGGTATTTTTCACAATGTAATTGACTTAAAATGGTTAGGAAAAATTAGTAATTCAGCACTTAACAGTTCAAAAGATATTCCTAAACCTACAGAAAATAATCTAGATAATCTTGATAAATCTAAAGAAAGTGCAAATGCTGTTTGGGTTCCAGGACGGAATACTGTTTTTACTGCAATAGGATGTTCATTTGCCGAAAGTATTGGTGCCAGTAAAATCATTGTTGGTTGGGATTTAGAAGAAGCAAATACATTCCCCGACAATTCCAAAGAATTTTTAGAATCCTTTAATGAACTTATAAAAATAGGCTCACCAGATAATATTGAAGTTGTTGCACCATTAATTGATCTAAATAAAGATGAAATTGTAAAACTAGGAAAGTCCAATAATTGTCCGATGGAGCTAACTTATTCTTGTTATGAAGGTGGAGAGATTCACTGTGGTACGTGTGAATCTTGTATGAGACGTAAAAGAGGATTTAAAAAAGGAGGAATAAGGGATTTAACAGAATATAAAAGTGATTAAATGGTAGTTGTAGATACATTCATCTGCAGTGACTGCGGATATAAATATACCAACAAAGCAGAAATTTTCTATTTTAATGAAGATTTTAAGGAACTTGAAGTTACACTTAAACTTACACTAACTCTTAGAAACCTATCTAAATCACCATTATACGGTTCTGCTCATGAAAAATATTGCCCAAAGTGTAATGAATTTATTAGAACTTATAATATTTATAAAAATACTAATAAAAAAAATCTAAGTAGAGAAGAGATAAACAGCAAAATTAATCAATTGTCAAAAACCAGGATAAATATTGTAAATATTAAAAGTACGAGCAACAACAATGGTGAGAAAAAACCTAGTGTAAGCTCTTATATGAAAGTTAAAAAAGAAGATGAATATTGTCCTATATGTGGTGAAAAAATATATGCTGTTTATAATGATATGGAATGTCCAAAATGCATGAAAGGTAAATTAAATATTCAATGCAGAGTATGTAAAATAGATAGACGATAATATGGCACTAACTGAAAAATATAAATGTAATAACTGTGGATTTGAATATGAAACAAAAGATGACATATTTTATTTTAACCGATACCTAACTGAAATAATAGAAGAGCCTGTAAATAAAAAGTCATTTGATGAGGCAGGTAAATCACCAATATCTGGAAGAATAGATGAAGGATATTGTAGAAAATGTAAAAAATTTGTAAAAATTTATCTAATATCAAATAATGATAATTATACCTCCCTAAAAAATGAAGAAATAAGAGAAAAAATAGTAGAACTTAATGGTGATAAAAATATAAGAGTTTATTTCTTCCAAAATGAACGCAACCGCAAAAATAATGGAGATTTATGTGGAAAATGTGAAAAAGTACTTGAATGGTTATATCCAGAAAGTCTTTGTCCAGAATGTGGTGAAGGCAAATTAATGCTTAAAAAACATTGAAGACAAAAAAGAGAAGTCTGATAAAATTAAATTACAATAAAATATAAAAATATTGTATAAACTAAGTAAAAAGGTGAAATAATGGGTTTTGCTAAAGAAAGAATATGTCAAAAATGCGGATTTAAATTTAGTGAGCTAGACGAGATTAGTTTCTATCTTAATGATGATTTAACAATATTAACTGAAGAAGAAGCAAGAGGAGCTTTAGGTTATGAAGTTTTAGATAAAGTTAATAAATCACTTATTTCAGGAAAATTAGAAGAATTTTACTGCAGAGAATGTGATGAAATTGTAAATTTTTATATCGTATGTAAAAATGATTCCAGATTATCTGAAGATGAATTAAGTGAATTAATAAAGGACTTATCTGAATATAAAATTACTGAAGTAATCTTTGAGATTGGAAGAGATTTAATATTTGCACATACAAATATTGAAGATGAAATATGTCCTAAATGTAATAATAAAATTTATGGTTACTTTGAAATGGATGTATGTCCTAAATGTGGAGATGAACAGTTTATAGAATTTTATCAACTTTATGAATAAAATAATATACAAATTAAATTAATTAAAATTGAAATAAGAAAATAATTAAAATTTAAAATAAGAAAATAATTAAAATTTAAAATAAGAAAATAATTAAAATTTAAAATAAGAAAATAATTAAAATTTAAAAAAAATAATTAAAATTTAAAATAAGAAAATAATTAAAATTGAAATAAGAAAATAATTAAAATTTAAAATAAGAAAATAATTAAAATTTAAAATTAAAATTAATTAAAATAAAATTTAAAATTAATTAAAAATTAAAAAAATAATTAATTAAGAGTAAAGGAATATAAAACTTTTAAAAAAAAGAGAATTAATGAATAAAAAAAGAAAAAATTATAGTCATCTATTCGATGACCATTATTGTATCACCAGCTGAGACAGAATCTCCTTTTTCAACTAATATTTGTGTAACAACACCATCTTTTTCAGCTTGAATATCATTTTCCATTTTCATAGCTTCAAGTACTGCTACTGTTGAACCTTTAGCAACTTTGTCTCCAACTTCCACTTTAATATTTAAAACCATACCTTGCATTGATGATGTAACAGCACCTTCAACAGGAGTAAATGGTCCTTTATCTGTTTCTTCAACCTGAAGATAACCAGTTGGAATAATTTTAACATCAAAGACATCTCCATCAACTTCAACATTATATTGTGTTGGAATAGCTAATGGGTCATCTGAGACAGGAGTCTTAGGTTTAAGTTCTTCCTCTTCTGCTTCACCTTTTAAGAATTTTTCAGCAACTTGAGGATATAAAGCAAGAGTTAAAACATCTTCCTCTTTTTTAATAATTCCTAAATCATTACCTATTTTTTCATATTTTTCCATTTCATCTTCAAGTAAGTCTGCAGGCCTACACTCAATAGGTTCTTCATCACCTAAGATTTTTTTATAGACCTTAGGATTTACATCTGCAGGAGGACGTCCATACATTCCCCTCATATATTCTTTGACCTCATTAGACACAGTTTTATATCTTTCTCCACCAAGAACATTCATTACAGATTGAATACCTACAATTTGACTAGTTGGAGTAACAAGTGGAGGATAACCCATATCTTCCCTTGTTCTAGGCATTTCTTCTAAAACATCTTGATATCTGTCAAGTGCATTTTGTTCTTTAAGTTGAGAAACAAGGTTTGATAACATTCCACCAGGAATTTGATATAATAATACATCAGTATCAATTTGTTCTGCAATAGGATCAAGAATAGAACCATATTCCTCCCTAATATCATTAAAGTAATCTTTAACTGAATTTAATAATTTTAAATCTAAACCTGTATCAAATTTAGTACCTTGAAGTGCTGCAACAACACTTTCAGTAGGAGGTTGACTTGTACCTCCTGCAACTGGAGAAATTGCAGTATCTAAAATATCTACACCTGCTTCACAAGCAGCATAATATGTAATTGGAGCCATTCCACTAGTACAGTGACAATGTAAATCTACAAGCAAATCAGTTTCTTCTTTAAGTCTTGAAATTAACTCATATGCAGCGTGAGGAGTAATAAGACCAGCCATGTCTTTAATACAAATAGAATCACAATCTAATTCTTCAAGTTTTTTAGCAAAATCTACATATGAATCAATAGTGTGTACTGGAGAAATAGTATAACTAATAGTACCTTGTACATGAGCACCTTGAGCTTTTGCAACTTTAATAGATTGCTCCATATTACGTATATCATTTAATGCATCAAATATTCTAAATACATCTACACCATTTTCATAGGATTTTTCTACAAAAGCAGTTACAACATCATCAGGATAATTTTTATAACCTAAAAGATTTTGCCCCCTTAAAAGCATTTGAATAGGAGTTCTAGTAGCTTTCTCTTTAATCTCCCTTAATCTTTCCCAAGGATCTTCATTTAAATAACGAATACATGTATCGAAAGTAGCTCCTCCCCAAGCTTCCAGTGAAAAGTATCCTATCTCATCTAACTCTTCAATAACAGGAATCATATCTCGTGTTCTCATACGAGTAGCCAAAAGGGACTGGTGAGCATCTCTAAGAGCAGTTTCAGTAATTTTGGTATTTTTCATTTAATCACCATTGCCTTAATAAAAGTTTTAAAATAACATATAAAAATAATTATTTCATAAATTAATCTCTGTTTATCCATATTATATTAAAATTCTAAATAAGAATATGAAATAAACAAATTTAAGAAGAAAATAAAGCTCATATGTGAAATAAAAGTAATATAAACCTTATTGAAATAAATTATCTAATATTCCTTAAATAATTATATATTGTTTTTCTTATTAATAAAACTTAACTATTTATTCAGTGCATGAAAATAAAATTGAAAAGAAGATAAAAAAATAAATAAAAAACTTAAATTTTTTAATCTACAATTTAATTGAATTCATTGAAGTATTTTATAAAAAAATCCTAATCTAAAAAAGAACAAAAGTTTAAAAAAAGAGAATAAAATCTAAAAAAAAGAGAAAATGTAGATATTGATATTTAACACTTAATTATATCTAGAATATGATAAGGTAATAAATATTTATCTATCTAATTTCCCTTCAATGAAAAGATTTGTATTTTCATATGCTTCATCATCTGTAAATTGAACAGGAGGATGTTTCATAACATATGAAGAAATTGATGTTAACTGACCTGAAATACCTCGCTCAAGAGCTAATTTACATATACGTATAGCATCAATTACACAACCTGCAGAGTTTGGAGAATCTTCAACACTAAGTCTAAGTTCAATATTTATTGGAACGTCACCAAATTCCCTTCCTTCCATACGAAGGAAACATAATTTATTATCTTTTTGCCATGGAACATAGTCACTTGGACCTATATGAATATCTTTATCATCTAATCTTTCACCAGCAACAGATTGAACTGCTTCAGTTTTAGATTCTTTTTTAGATTCAAGACGACTTCTATTTAACATGTTCATAAAATCAGTGTTACCACCAGTATTTAACTGATAGGTCCTATCTAATTTAACTCCACGATTTTTAAATAAATTAGTAAGAGTCCTATGAGTAATTGTAGCACCGAGTTGTGCTTTAATATCGTCACCTATACATGGAATGCCTTTATCTCTAAATTTAGCTTCCCATTCCGGATTACTTACAATGAAAACTGGCATACAATTAATAAATGCAATACCTGCATCTAAACATGCCTGAGCATAAAATTCAGCCGCCTTTTGAGAACCAACTGGAAGAAAATTTAAAAGCATTTCTGCCCCACTTTCTTTTAATATGTTTACAACATCTTCAATTTTAGCTTCAGGATTATCTGCAACAATAAATGTTAAATCTTCATCAAAGTTTTTCATATGATCTGCAACACCATCTGAAACTTTACCCATTGAAACTTTAACATCACTAGCAGGAATATCCTTCATAAAAACAGTTGTACAGTTAGGCTTAGCAAAAACAGCTTTATCTATTGTTTGACCCACCTTTCTTTTGTCCACATCAAATGCAGCTACAACTTCGATATCAGATGGTTTATATCCTGCAATATCCCAATGCATCAAACCAATTGCATCTTCTACATTTTTATCCTTATAATAATGAATTCCTTGAATAAGGGAACTTGCACAATTTCCCATACCGACTATTGCAATTTTAATTTTTGACAAAATAACACCTATAAATTTTAATATATAAATAAATTTGATTAATACAACATTATTTAAATATGTATTTTTTATAGTTAAAAACATTATGCATTAATAAAAAAATAATTTTAATAAAATTAATATAAATCTAAAAAAAAACATTATAAAAAATAATAAGAACAATTAATTAAAAAACAAATAAATTATTAATAAATAAAATAATCATAATTTATTCGAGAATTATTTAAAAAATATTTCTAAAAATTTAATAAAATTTAGAAAACTTAATTTTTTAGAGTATTAAAAAAGATTTAAAGGTAATAAGATGAAGAATCTTTTATTGGTTAGTTTCTATTTTAATCAAAAAAATGAAATTGCATCTAAAAGACTTAGAAGTCTTTCTAGACACTTACCAAAATATGGATGGAACCCCATAGTTATAACACCACATTTTGACAATATAGATACAAGTTTTAATAAAACTGAACTTAAAGACATTGAAATAATTGAAACTGACTATGTGGATATGTTAGATAAATATAAGTCATTATTAAACTTTAATAAATCTAAAAAAATAAATAATAATAGTTCTAAGTCTAATAATACTAATAATAATACTAACACCCCCACAAATGTAAAACCAAACCCTATTATTCAAAAAGGTATACATTTAGCAGGAGAAATATTTGCATATCCCGATGGTATGAAATACTGGTATAAACCTGGATTTAAAGCGTCTGAAAAGATTATAAAAGAAAGAAAAATAGAAGCAATATTATCCTCTTCATGGCCTATAAGCTGTCACAGTATAGCTAAAGATTTAAGTGAAAAATATAATATTCCATGGATTGGAGATTTAAGAGACCTATGGAATAAAAACCCCTATGTTAATCATAACTTTATAAGAAGACATTTTGAATATAAACTTGAACATAAAACATTTAAAAATGTAAGTGCTTTAACTGTAACTACACCACTAACAAAAGAAATATTATCAACTATCCATCCAGATAAAAAAATATACACTATTGAAAATGGCTATGAAAAAAGTGAATTTGAAAATATTGAAAATGTAAAAAAAACAGAAGTTAAACTAAATATCACATATGCAGGAAAATTATATGAAGGTAAAAGAGACCCCCAAATACTATTTGAAGCAATAGAAAACCTGTCTAATAATAATCTGATTGATAAAAATAAAATTGAACTAAACTTTTATGGAGATAGTGGAAATATACTGGAAATTGGAGAAAAATATAATATAAAAGATATTATTAATGTACATGGATTTATAGACCACACTGAAGTTTTAATAAAAGAAAAATCAAGTGATATTCTTCTTTTAATATCCTGGAACAATCCAAATGAAAGAATATTTATTCCAGGAAAAGTATTTGAATATATGGCACTTAAAAAACCAGTAATATCAATTGGATATAAGGAAGGTTGTCTTAAAGATATAATAGATAAAACAAATATTGGTTTTCATACAGATAATCTTAAAGAGTGTATGGAAGGCCTTCTTAAATACTATAATGAGTTTATAGAAAATGATTATAAATTAAACTATTATGGAAATGAAGAAGTAAATAATTATACCACTGAAAATATGGCATTTAAATTTGCAAAAATACTTGATGGATTGTAAAAAAATAATATCGTCTAATTAACTGTAAAAAAATTAATATAACCTACTAACTGTAAAAATTAACATATAATTAAATATTGATTAAAACCATAAAAATAACTAATTATAAGCTTAATACCATTTTGATAATAGGAATAATCACCAATTGAGCCATTTTCTTCTTGAATGCTTAAATTATCATAATGAGTAATATTATCTTTAATAAAATCAACTATCCCATCACCATCAGTTTGGACATTATCCTGCCTATCAATACTTATACAGTAAAATGATGATAAAATAAAGACAAATATTAAAAGCAAAGATGCAAGAGATGAAAATTTAATATTATAATCATGTCTTTTATTTTCTTTTAAATCTAAAGATATATCCTTTAATTTATCTGTTTTAAAAATAAGATAAATTGAAAACACAACCAAAGCAATAAAACCAGGAGCCATGCTAGAGAAATATGATGTTGATTTTATAAAGTGGGCTGATAACATAATAAGATAAGAATAAGACCATGTAAACATTATAATATCATAATTGTAGAATTTGTATTTTGTTTTATGAGGGATTTTATTAAATTTACCTAAAACCTTATTTGAAAGTACGCTCATTACATAGATGATTAAAAAGAGTAAAACTTCGCTGATTACTATAGGTATTCTTCCTGCAGTTAAAAATATGCCAAAAAGTAATATTATTCCAATTAAAAGTAGTTTATAAATAATAGATAATGGAACAAATCTATTTAAAAACTTAATACTTTGCTGATTATAAGTTACTTTTAAAATACGTCTAGTTCTATATAATACTAATACAATACCAAAAATAAAAATGATATACAGGAAAATCCCCAATATTTCTATATGATTTAAACAATGAAAGAGATTAACAAAATAAAATCCCAAATCATTGACAGCCCCTAAAGGATATTTATGTATTGTAAAGATTGCATTTAACTGATAATACAAGTTAAAATCAATATGATATATTGTTAAATACAGTATATATGGTATAAAGCAAATAATTCCGAGTATTACTCCAATTAATGTATTTTTTTTATAAGTTTTAAATTTCTTCCATGAAAATACTCTTAAAATATAATACAAAATCATTATAGGAAGTATTAAAGCTGCAGAATATTTGGATAAAAATGCAAGAACAAATACTGGAAATGCAATGTAGAAATACTTCTGATTTTTATCAACAGCCATCATAGTAGAATAAATAGCTATAATAGACAATGCAACAGCAGGAATATCAACTATTGCCGTAGCCTGCCATATTAAATTAACAGTACAACTACCATATAAAACAGCACCAAGTATGGAATAAAGATTATTAAATCTAAGACGTAATAATTTATAAAAGAAAACTCCACCTAAAAAGTAAAAGACCCCAGTAATAAAGAAAATACTGGAAGAACCAATGAAACCTAATCTAAATAAAAAGGAAGTTAAAAAAGGAATAAATGGAGCTAAATTATTAATCTGTTGATAACCCTCAATTGAAACACCAGAAAATCTTAAAGCAGCAATTAAATAAGAGTAAACATCCCCAAAAGATTTTCCTAAAATATTTCCTTTAGAATTAACCAATATCAGAAGAAATGCAAATATAGCAAATAGACAAACAATAAAATAAAATGATATTTTATCCTCATTTCTTCTAAAATATTTTATTAGATTAAATTTCATATTTTACCTCTAACTGAAAAATCACTGAATTTTAATGTACCACATTATTATTTAAAATTATTCGCACATACTACACCCCATTTGTACAATTATAATATATAGTAAGTAGTATAAAAATATACAATTTTACAGAAAAAAAAGGAGTATAAAAAAAGTGTGGAATAAATCATTACTGAGCCTAATACTGAGCCCGTCATAATGACCTAGTTTTAATCTATTTGCAAATAAAAATATAAAAAACTTTCTAAAATAAAAATATAAGTTAACATATGGTCAATTTTTGCTTAAGTTTCTAGCAGTACAGTTCTAATGAAAATATTAATTAATAATAAAAAATAGAATATTAAAAGTTATAAAATTAATTGTAACCTGGTTTTTGGTATGTCTTATATTTATATTGATGAAAGTGGAGATTTAGGAAGTAAACATAGCAGTTCTAAGTATTTTGTCATGAACGCCATCAAAGTTGAGGATTCAAAAAATCTAGAAAAAATAATCAAGAAAAACCCTCCTAGATTATAAAAAGAAAATGTTAACTTCCAATGAAGTCAAACGCGGAAATCTCCCATATGAATTAAAAATTAAAATCCTTGAAAAATTAAAAAATATAGATTATGAAGTTTTTATAATAGTTTTTGACAAAGAAAACAAGTATAAAATAGGATATGGAGACAATAAAAAAGTTTACGATATTTTAGCTTCAAGATTAGCTAAATTAATTAACATTGATAAACCTACTTTTATATTCATTGACAAATCAAAAAACAATAGAAAGAGATTGATAGTTTCAATGAACTCTTTTTAGATAATTTAAATAATATTAAAAAACAGCCAATTAAGATAGAATATGCAGATTACATACATTACAAAGGCTTGCAGATGGTTGATTTGATTTCATGGTCAATTTTTAAAATTTTTAAAATGATAATCCAGAATTTTTAGATATTATAAAAAATCGAGTAGTAAAATTAGTATGTGAAAATTAGAAGTGATTTGTGAATGATAGAAGAACCCATATACCACCAAATTCGCCCTCGTCGAGACAAGGATATACAAGCTGAACTTCAAAAGAAGTTTTTACCTCCTATTAATATTCAAGTTATACTATGTATGCTATTGCATATAAATATTTGCTAAATGGTCTGTTATATTTCAACACCACTGTAAGTTAAAATCCTCTCAACGATGGCTGTTCCTCTTCAAAGTTACTTAAATAATTCTTATAGATTTTACCACATTCAAAAGACAATTCCATAATATATAAGAGTATATCATCCCTTGAATAGCGGAAGTAAATATCTAAAGTTTCGTAGGTAATTAGCATAAGTTTTCTTTGCTGTTGAAGACAATTTCATTATATAAAGCAATAATTCCATTATATAACCCAATACTTAAAAATAACAATTGAATATAATTAAAATAAGGTATTAATAAATTAAAATTTATAAATAAATTATTAAAATAAAAATAGATAAAATTAACTAAATTAAAGAAAAATAAGTTGAAAAAAGTAGTGAAAATAAGAAAAAAATTCTAAAAAATTTTAAGTTTATAGCAGTGTATATATTTTAAAAATTTATAACATTAAAATAAATTAATATTAATATTAATATTAGTATTTAATAATAAATATAAAAAGTTTTTTAATTAAAAAATTGATTTATTGAAAAATAATTTTTAAGATCCTCTAAAGATTAAAAAAATTAATTCATAAATTAACAAAACAAAATATAAAATAAATTTTATTAAATAATTAATGTGGTTAAATGAATCCTTATTTAGAGATAATTAGACCGGGAAATGCAATTATGGCCATTATTGCCGTGATTTTAATGGGATTTGTAGGGCATGATTTTGGTATTGCATTGATACTAGGTATGCTTGCAACATTTTTAGCCCTTGGAGGGGGAAATGCTATAAATGATGTATTTGATGTAAAAATAGATAGTATTAATAAACCTACAAGACCAATCCCCTCAGGTAGAATAAAACTTAAAACCGGAAAAATATATTCACTTGGACTAATGGCTGTAGCAGTTATTGTAGGTGGAATAATTAGTTTAATAGTTAATCATTTTGGCCCTGTTTTGATTGTTATAGGAGCATGTATACTTGAATACTTTTATGCAAGAGATCTTAAATCCACAGTACTTATTGGAAATATATCTGTTGGACTACTGACAGGATTATGTTTTTTATTCGGAGGAGTAATTATTGGATGTAAAAATGGAAACATCCAGATTATTAAAATATCATTAATACTTGCATTTTTTGCAATGCTTATGACCACTGCAAGAGAAATAGTTAAAGATATTGAAGATATTGAAGGAGATAAAAAAGAAGGTGCAAAAACATTTCCAATAGTTTATGATAAAAAAGTATCAGCATATCTTACTGCATCACTTATCATAATAGATACAATTTTATGTCCTTTATTATATAGTTATCATATTTTTAGTTTAAGCTACCTGATAATCGTTGCAATTGCTATGATACTCTTCTTTTACAGCGCATATAGTATTTTAAAAGACCAAAGAAGAGAAAATTGTACTAAAATTTCTAAATTTCTCAAAATAGGAATGATAATTGCATTTATTGCTTTTGCACTTGGATCATTAATTTAATCAAATTATTGTATAAATTTAAATATTATATTTAATTACTAAACTTTATTATACAGTTTATAAATGATTTATAATAAAAATTTAGTAAACAACTATTAAAGTAATTTAATTAGACAAATAAACTAAGAGGATTATTAAATGGATTTTGAAAAATATAAAAAAGATATTATGTTTATTGGGCTTTTAATTATAATTAGCTCAGTAATTTTATATTTCTTTTTAAAGATTGACAGTAAAATGGGATCATACTACATTCATGATGTTTATATTTACTTAAATAACAGTCTTAATTATGCAGGTCTAGGAGGCAGTAGTAGAAACCATGGACTACCTCCAGTAATACCCTTAATTACTTCAATATTTTTCTCATTAGGATATGTTTCTTATAAAGTAATATTGTATGTATGTAGTTTTTACTATATTTTAACTGCAATTGGAATGTATGGACTTTTACGTTTAAAATATAAGGAACTTTTAAGTTTTACAGGTGCAATTATTTTAATATCTATGCCTATTAATCTTGTTTGGGCAACAAAAGGAATGCTTGATATTCCAGGCCTTGCAATGTCAATATTAGCATTATACTTTATGGCACTTGGATTATATAAAAACCCTAAATACTATTATATTGCATTTCCAGTACTAATTATAGGATTTTTTACAAGATTTACCGTAATTCTTACTCTCCCAGCAATGTTAATGTTAATATTATTTACAGGTAATCCTTTAAACTACATAAATAGACATTTAGGCAAACTTATTAAGGGATTTTTATCTGGTGGTCTTTGTTTCGGACTTTTTATGATATTTTATAAAATATATAATATTCCATTATTCTTCTTAAGTCAATCTTCATCTATTTCTGCTACTTCAAATCCTGGAGCTTCAACTGTAGCTGCAACTACAAATAATCTAATGTATTATTTAAACAATCTTCCAATATATATGGGAACATATAAATGGGTCCCCTATTCTCTAAAACCTGGAAGATTTATATTTGATAAAATGGCATGGCTTGGAAATGATCCTAGCTTCCTATCCTACATATATTTACTAACAATATTAATCGGAATTATAATATTTATTTGGAGATTATGTGAAAAACAAAATTTAGAGAAAATCCTAAAAAATAAAAACAAATACTTTTATGGAAAAGTTATTTTATTTATTGTACCTTTAATAGCTTACTTTATAAGTTTTACACATGTTTCACTTTATCTATCAATGGGACTTATAAGTATTTCAATTTTATTTTTATTTAGAATCATTAGAAAATCTGATTTAAAATATTTAGCAATAGATTTTATGTTCCTATATTGGTTAGCTGTCAATCTTACTTTTTACACATTCCACATAATTAAAACAGATAGATATGGAATCTGCTTTACACCAATGATTACATATTTCATCATATTCTCTTTATACCTTATTTATGGAAAACTTAAAGAATTTGTTCCTAAAGCCAAAAATAAAAAGGAGAATAAATTTAAAATTAGTCCTAAGACCCTTAACACCATAAAGGTTTTAGTTCCTCTGATTTTAATTATTTCAACATTATCAATTACAACATTCTGTTATATGACAAATAGTCCTCATACTTTTGATAACTTACAACCAGATAATATGCTAACTGCATATGAAGATCAAAAAGAAGTTACAGATTGGATCATACAGACAGACCCGGATTATAAAAACAAAGTAATATATGCAACTAATTGGATAGAAATATCATTTAATCTAAGAATGGATGTAAATCAGACCTTTGGCCTATCAGATAACCTTACATCAACTCTAGTTCAAAATAATGCAAGTTATTATATTAGTGATGCAAAGAATCCTAATATCGACCCAAGTTATTATACTATTGTAAAGGAAAAAAACGGATTTGTAGTTTATAAAAGAGTATGAATTATAAGAAAATATTTATGGCCTTTTTAAAAATTTTTGTGATTAGATATTTCTCTATTTATCCCATCACAAAAATTCTATTTTTCTTTATTATTAAATTAAAAGTAGCAAAATTAATATATTAAATAGAACTTAAATTTATAATATACTTATAAAAGTATTAAATTAAAAAAAAAGGGGATTTGATTGTTAGATATAAGTAAAAAAATGGAAAATAGAATATCATTAATAATAGTCTTATTATTTTCACTCATAATAACAATTGCAATGATTTATCAAAATATTATACATCAACGTGGAATAGGAACTCATTATATTGATGTATATTGTTATTTAATTGAATCATTAAGATTAGCAGGTATACAAATTGGAGGGTATCAGTTTGTAAACTATTTACCTCCTTTTATACCTTTTTTAACATCAATTCTGTTTAGACTAGGTTTTATATCAGAATTTAGTATTTTTTTCACCACTGGACTCTTTCACATAATTGGAATACTTGGAATGTATTATCTTTTAAAATTAAGATTTAAAAATTACTATTCTATTTTTGGGGCAATAGTTTATGGTGCATTCCTTATAAATATGAAATGGATAGGAAATGGAACATTAGATATTGCTTTTACTGCACTCATGATTTGGGCAATATATTTCTTTATTCTAGCAATGGAAAAAAATCAGAACTATTTTTGTATTGCAATTCCCTTAGCCATAATAAGTTTTTTTACAAAATATCCAGCAGGACTTATTTTCCCATTAATGCTGTTATATTTTATGGCTAAAACGAGATTTTTTTATAATGTTAAAAAATACTCCAAAGGGCTTATTAAAGGAGCTATAGCTGGAATTATAACATTAATCCCCTTTTTAGGATATTTTTTTATAAATAAAATTCCTTTAGGATTTATAAACCAAGCACAAGAAATATCATCTAAATCATCTCTTACAGCCACTAGTGGCGGTAAATTAATGGGAAATGATTTATTTTTTTATATTAAAATTATTCCACAGATTATTACATATCATTATGGAAAAATTATATTAGCAATATTTATAATTGGATTAATTGTATGTATTTATTTTGTTATAAAGAATTTTAAAGATACATTTTCTAAAAATAAAAATTCAAAAATGAAAATTTATAAATGGGATGTTTCATCAAAATTAATGTATTTGCTTTTTGCCATATCCCTTATTTTGATTTTAATATCATTTTTTACTGCTAGTTTATTTTCATTTATAATTTCAGAGTTACTTTTATTTATAGGTCTTTATTTATGTGCATACTCTTATACAAAAATCTATTTAGAATATGATAATGCTGATGATATAAGTAAAACAAGATATCCTTATTTACTTCTTAATATTATTATGATCGGATTTTTCTTATCTTATTTAGTATTTTTTTCCGCACATCTAATAAAACTCAAAAGGTATTTTGTATCAATGACACCAGGTTTTGTATTTTTAATAACATTATCTATTGAAACATTAGTTATAAAAATGAGAGATATTAAAATTAAAAAAATTAATTTAAAACAATTGATTCCAATATTTATAATATTATTAATGTTACTTTCATCCGTCCAATATATGGACAGTTTAAAAGATGATAAAAATTCTATTGACGAAAAACTTGCTGCAAAATGGATAAAAGATAAAGATGGCATTATTATGTCTGATAGAGGTCCTGCTTATACATTTTATTTAAAAAGAGAGATTAAACATGTAAAAAGTATTAATCAGGAAAAACATCTTGATGAAAAACTTTTAGATAATAATGCAGATTATTTTATAGCACTAAATCCAGTTAATTTAACTCATTACTCACCAGTAAAAGAATTTGGAAATGTAACAGTTTATAAAAGAAATAATGAAATCTATAATTAGATTTAGAAGGTCTTATAATATTAAGATATTATAATTTTATAAATTAAAGAGGATATTTATGAAAATATTGCATGTTGTTCCATCATTTGTTCCATGTCTTGCAGCAGGAGGAGTAGTAAATGCATCATACCAAATAGCTAAAAAGCAAAAGGAATTAGGTCATGAGGTAGTAGTATACACTACTGACTCCTGTATTAAGCGTTTAGAATTTGAAAATAATTACAATATTGATGTAGATGGAATAAAGGTTTATTATTTTAAAAACATCTCAAATACTTTTAAAAATAAATTTACAATTGACACTCCTAGAAATTTGAAAACCCATCTAAAAAAACATATTAAAGACTTTGATATAATCCATATTCATGAACATAGACATTCCCTTGCAATACTTACTCACAAATATGCGATGAAATACAATATCCCATATATTTTACAAGCTCATGGGTCTGTACTACCTTTTTTTCAAAAAGAAGGGCTTAAAAATATTTTTGATAAACTATGGGGATTTAATATATTATATGATGGAAAAAGAGTATTTGCACTAACAGAAATTGAAAAAGAACAATATTTAAAAATGGGTGTTGACCCTAGTAAAGTTGAAATTGTTCCTCTTGGAATCGATATTGAAGAATATGGAAATCTACCAGACTATGGAGAATTTAGGAAAAAATTTAATATTTCATCAGATGAAAAATTAATTATTTTTATTGGAAGACTAAATAAAATAAAAGGTCTGGATTTACTAATAAAAGGTTTTAATAAATTTAATGATAATAACCCAAATTCAAATGTTAAACTTGCAATTATAGGTCCTGATAATGGTTTTGAAGATGAAATAAAAAGATTAATTAAAGAATATGATCTTGAAGATAAAATTATACTTACAGGACCATTATATAAAGAAGATAAAATAAAAGCCTTAAAAGATTGTAATGTTTTTATAATGCCCTCACAATATGAATCCTTCACAACAAGTGGACTTGAAGCTATGGCCACATCTAAAGCTCTACTTTTAACAGAATGTAATCACATATCAAGTTGGGTTAGTGGAGTTTGTGGTGAAACTTGCAAATACAATAGTGACGATTTAGCCTGTACCATTGAAAAACTCATATTTGATGATAAACTTATGGAAAAATATGGTAAAAATGGGCGAAAACTTGTTGAAAATGAATATAACTGGGATAAAGTATTAAATAAAATTATGAAAATTTATAATAAAGTAATAGATGAAAATAATTAATTAAAAAAAGTAATAAATAAAATATAACTAGTTAAAAGAAATAATAAATAAACTAAGTAATTTAAAAAAAGTAATAAATAAAAACTAACTAACTAAAATAAGTAATGGATAAAAATAAGAAATTAAATTTTAAAATTTCTCTTTAGTTTAAAAAAAAAATATGAAAAAAATATGATTTTAAAAATTTAATACTGATTTATAATAAAATTAGTAGAAAGTTTAAAATATTATTATATAATAAAATCTAAAAAATAATATAAAAATCGAATAATTTATAAAAAAGAAAAATAATAATAAATAAACATTAATAAAAAGGAAATAAATAATTATACTGATTTAAAAAAAATAAGAATTATCATAAAAATTAAATCATCAAATTAACTTAAACTATTATGTTAAAATAGTTTAATTTAAATAAATAATAAAATGTGGCAAAATAATGAAAATTGTAGTCTGTAAACATTGTGGAGCTAATTTCCAAATAGAAGATGATGAGGATATTAATACCTATGAGTGTACTGTTTGTGCAGGGGATTTAGAATATGATAAAAATTATTCTACCTTACCTTCAAATGGAGGAACACAAAGATTCAATACAGACATACTTACTAAAAGCTACAATATGGTTCAATGTAAAAGTTGTGGACTTAGATTCAGATTAGATAAAACTGACAATATTCTAGATTATGAATGTTCTAGTTGTGGAGGACAATTAAAGTTTTTAGAGGAAGATTTAAACGAAGATATAGAAGGAATTCATCAGAATCAAAAAACTTTTGAAGAAGAATTTGTAAAAAATGCAAAACAAGATGATACTGCATATTCCAATCCCCCTCTAGATGACGGTTATATCTATGTCGAACATGAAGATAAACAAGAAGACATTGAAGTAGTCTATACAGATGACCCTAATTATACTGGAGAAAATATTAATACCACAAATAATAATCCAAATAATGAGATTAAAGACTATATTGGACCTAGTAAAGCTATAAATGATAAGAAAAAAATCATTGAAGAAAATGATTTTGAAAATAATGAGAATAATAATATTTATCCAAATACAGATGAAGATTTAATTGGTAATGTCGAATATCAAAGCGAATTTAAAGTTCCAGATAATTTAGACTATAATGAACTTAAAAAATATATTCTCCTTTCATTTGCTGAAAATATGGACCATAGATATAATAAATATGAAAAAAATTTAAAAAAAAAACTCAAAATTTAGAAAATGATAATTTAAGATACAAAACCCAATATGGAAAAAATTCTTCAAGTAAATATAATTATAAGCCAAATTTAAATAATAAAAACCAGATACCTACTTATTTTAACAATTCTAATAATGATGCAATAGATAATAATTCATTAGACGAAAATAGAAAAAAATATTTGGAGCTGAAAAAACTTAAATCAGATTTAGATAATAAAAATAGAAAATCTAAATCAACTATAAATAGATTAAAAGGAGTTTTTTCAAAAAATAATTCTCGTTTTGATGAAATAAAAAATTCTCAATCAAGTGCTTCTAATACCACTAATCAAATAAATACTGATCATTCTATTGACAATACTACTCAAAAGAAAGATTATGAAAGTAAACTAAAAGATTATGAAAAGGAAATAAATGATACATATACCTATAATCCTAACAAAGACACTGTACCTTATATTTACAATCCTGAAAAAGAAGAAGCATTAATATATTCAAGTGAAATTTTAAATCCTAACACTACCTTAGAAGATTTAGACAATATTAAAAAACAAAATCTTGTACCCAATCCAAATGAAAGTAATGAACCATTTGTCTATCTTTATATTGGAAGCGGTAGCCTTGTAATGATACTTGGTTTATTTGATACCGTTTATTCAAATAGAATATATAGTTTAGTTTTTGTACTTATTGGAACAGTAGTTCTTGCAATAGGTATTTATAAAAATAAAAATTTTGATGAAAAAGAAAAACGTGGGCGAATTATACGTTCTAAATTACTTACACTTCCAGAAAACTTTTATGTTCTATATTATGTAAGAGTTCCAGAATCAAATGAAGGAATTAACCATGTAGTTATTGGACCAACGGGAATTTACACAATATTGTCACAAAAATTTGATGCAAAAGAAGATAAAAACAGAATCAAACAAGAAAATGAAACCCAAGAATTAATTTCCCTCCTCGGTGATGAAAGTAAGGAAAGATTAATCCCAGATGATAATCCTATTACTGCTAAATTTATAAATCCCGAACATAAATTTAAATTTGAACATAATAACCGAATTAAACAAAAAGTTCTTAAATTATCTTATGAGTTAGAAGATTTTTTAAAAGAAAATGATTTAGAATGTCCTGTTCAACCTTATGTAGGCTTTGTAAATCAGGAAGTTGCAGTATTAAATAATCCTTTAAGAGATGAAGATTATTTTATTGATGAATTATTAAATAAAATCATTTACTCTAAACAAAGAGTTAGTTTAAATACGGTTCATAAATGTGCTATACTTTTAACTCAATACTCAACTAGATGTTCTAATTAGATAAGAATATTATATAAGTTTAAAGGCCTTTAATAAAATATAAAGGTCTCAATAAAATATAAAGATATTAATAAAATTTAAAGGTCAATAATAATGAAAGAAGATAAAACTTTAAAGTTAGAAGTAAAACTTTATGATTCTATTGGTTTTGGATATTTATATGGTCTAAACCAAGAAATTCCTAAAGAAGATTTTGAAAAAATCAAACCATATATGAGATATTACAGATATATTGATTTTGTAGATCATATGAAAATTACAGGAAATCCTAAAGGTTGGATGTGTTTAGAAAAAGATGTAAGTAAAGTTGAAGAAATTTTACACATTACAGACACAGTAAAATCCCGTAGAGAAAGAATATGTGAAAAATTTAAAGACCCTCACAAAAAACAACAGATTAAAGACCAAGTATTAGACTGGATTGTGCTTCTCTATACAAAAGGAGGTAAACAACCTAAACAAGATTTTTCAAGACTAGTTGTTCATGGAGTCAAAATATATGATCCTGACAATAGTTTTAGAGATAACAGGGCAATTGGAAAAGGTAAACTATTTATTTACACACCTCATACTATCTGGTATATAATTAACAATAATAGTGCAGATAGTGATACTAGTCTAAATAATATAAGTATGGATGAAGGAGGAGCAATAGGTTATCAGTTATTATATGACCCTACACTTGATAGATTAATTAGAATATACACTGAAGAAAATGAATACAACGGACCTAATCTATTAAAGAAATAATAGCTTTATAATAAAATTAGTAAAAAAAAGAACTAATGACTAATTAAGTATTTAGGGGCCTGAAATCTTCTGAATAAAATTCGGGCTGAAAACTCTTATTTTTTATATTTATCATATTCATTTATAATTGTTTGTAAAAATACAATTTA
>NZ_CAJOKH010000025.1 GCF_905235195.1 uncultured Methanobrevibacter sp.
TAGGTACAAGCTATTTTGGTTATCATAGGTGTGATGATTTTGAAAAAGAGTATAAAGCAATCATGAATGAAAAACGCAGAATAGGATTATAAAAAAAATGAAATAATTTATTGGATAATAAAAAATAAAATTTAATAAAATCAAAATACATAAGTTAAATAATATAAAATATAATAAAATATAAAATTCATCAAAAATCTTAGGAGTTAAATCATGGGTTTATTTGGTTTTTTAAAAAAAGATAAAAAAGAAGAATCTTCAAAAGAAATTAATGAAGATTCTGAAATAGAGGATAATAACGATTTAAATGATGAAGAATTAACTATCGAAGATTATTTAAACTCAGATAAATTAACTGCAAAACAAAAACAACAAATTTTATATAAAAACTTCGCTGAAAATTCAGAAAACAGGAATGAAAGAATGATAGCTATAAACGAGATTATGGACGTTTATATGCTAAAAGATATAGCAATAAATTTTAAAGACCGTTACTCTAGAATGCTTGCTGTTGCTAAAATAGAAGATGAAGAGATTTTAAATGAAATAGCAGAACAATCACCTTATAGGGAAACTAGGCAATTAGCATATGAAAGATTAGGTAAAAAAGATAAATCAATTGCAGAACTCTTAAAAGGCCAAAATAAAAAAGACACAGTAAATAAAGCATTAAAGAAAATTGATGATGAGAAAATATTAACTGATATTGTAATAAATTCAGATGATAGGAAAGCAAGAAAAGGTGCACTATCTAAAATAACTAATAAAGACTTTTTAGAAGATATTGCAATTCAATCTAAAGATGAATCAATTAAAGAGGAAGTAATTAAAAAAATTGATTTAAATGATGATTTGATTAAAAAATTCCTATTTGAAGACGATTCATCAAATATTAAACTAATTTTGCTTGAAAATGTAGATGATGAAGAATTACTTAAAAATATTGTTCAAAAAGATAATTATGAAAAGGTTAGATTGCTAGCATTATCTAAGATAGAAAATCAGGATACTCTTGAAGATATACTTCAAACAACAGAACATCCTGATGTTAAAATAGAAATTATAAAAAGAATTGATAATATTGACTTGATAAAAAACATTGCACTTAATGATAAAGATAAATATACTCGTAGTGTAGCACTAAAATATATTGATGATAATGAAATATTAAAAAATGTAGCTTTATCTGGTGAAGATAATTTTATTAGAAAAATTGCTGTTGAAAAAATAAGTGATGAAAGATATTTAGAAGAGATTTTACTTAATGAAAAGGATATTTCAGTTCAAAAAGCAGCATTTTCAAATAAATATATTACAAATGAAAACCTCTTTTCAAACATTGCAATCAATTCAGAATCAGAGGAAGTTAGAAAGTTAGCAATAGAAAAGATTGAAAATGAAAATATTTTAAAAGATTTAGCAATTAATACAGATTATGAAGATACTGCAAGTTACGCTGTATCTAAAATAAATGATGAAGCTCTATTAACAGAGGTTATAGCAAAGACTAACCATAAAAATGTTGCCCTTAAAGCACTTAGAGGTGTTTATGAAGAAAATATCTTAGAAATTATTGTAACTAAATCAAACTTTGAAGATGTTAGAATCAATGCCCTTTCAAGAATAACAAATCAGAAAATAATTGAAAAGGTAGCTTTAAAAGATCCTGAGATTAATGTTAGATCAGCTGCCCTTAATAAAATTCAAAGTCATAAAGTTTTAGAAGAGATAGCTTTAAATGATCCAAATGAGTTTATACGTAATAAAGCTAATAAATTAATAAATTAAATTAGCTTATACTATTTAATTTTGATTTACTTTTTTATATTTTTATTATTCATTTATTTATCAAATATATAATTTAAAAATTAGTCTAATTCATTAGAGGGTATTCTATAATATGGATCTTCCAATATGTTTATTTCAATGAATTCACTTGCATCATCTAATAATTCTAAACAATCTTGGGATAGATGACTTAAATATACATTAATATTATTTTCTTTATATCTTTTACAAACCTCATTAATTGCTATAATTGCTGATTGATCTACAAAACGTGAGTTTATAAAATTAATAACTACTCCATCAACATCAAGGTCATAATTTAATGATTCTTTAAAATTTATACAGCTTGCAAAAAACAATGGTCCTCTAATTTCATAATACTGTATATTATTTTCCAATGTCAAATGTTGGAATAACTGTAATTCTTTTAGAACTTTGCCAAGCTAAATTCAATGCACTGATAAAAACACCAATTAAAACTGCAATAGCTAAATTATTTAAAACAACAGTTAAAATAGTTACTATAAACATAACTGCTATATCTATTTTAGGAAAATGATTTATCATTTTTAAACTGGACCATTTAAAAGTATTATATGCTACAACAAACATTACACCAACAAGTGCTGCCATTGGAATAATCTTAATAATTAAAGAACCATACATTATTAGTAAAAATATAACAAAAGCTGCTATTTCTATTCCACTTAAACGTTTTAATCCGCCAGATTCAAGATTAACCATTGTTTAACTATCATAGCACATCCTCCCATACCTTGGAATAGTCCACAGATGGAATTAGCTATTCCTTGTGCTACACTTTCTTTATTTGCACGACCTCTAGTATTGATCATTTCATCAACAACATTTACAGTTAATAAAGTTTCGATTAATACTACTGAGGCCATTAAAACAGCATAAGGAAGAACAATACTAAGGGATTCTAAGTTTATTGCTACCATAGGAATATGGAATGATGGAAGTCCTGATGTAATACTTGCAATATCTCCAATTGTTTTAGTATGTAAATTAAAAATAAGATTTATTAATGTAACTGCAATTATCGCTATTAATCCACTTGGAACTTTTTTTGTAAAACGTGGAAGAGAATACATTATTAAACTACTAATTATAACTAAAACTAACATTAAAATAAGTGGAGTTCCACTTAACCAAGATCCAGAAAGAGTTTTAAATTGTTCTATTTGGGATAGGAATATGATTATTGCAAGACCATTTAAAAATCCGTATACTACAGGCTGTGGAACAAGACGTATAAATTTAGCTAATTTCAATAAACCTACTGCTATTTTTATAATTCCCATTATAATAACTGTCAGAAATAGATACTCGACTCCATGAGTAACTATAAGAGCTGCACTGACAACTGCTGACTACCTGCTGCACCACTTATCATTCCAGGCCTTCCACCAAGAAGTGATGTTACTAGACATATTATAAGTGCAATGTATAGGCCTGTTAATGGGTCTAAATGTGCAACTATAACAAATGCAATACATTCTGGCATTAGAGCAAGAGATGTTTGTAATACCTGCTAATATTTCATTTTTTAATGTAATAAATCATATTCATCTTTAATATTTGCAAAATTATACATAAGACCATCAAATTTGATTTAAATTATAAAAGTAATGTTTTATAGAAACTTATATAAAAAATTAGTTTATCTAATATATAAAATAATTATCTAAATTTTCAATTATTAATTTAATAAATGTTTATAGAAAATAGAAAAAATCCATAAGGGATTATTAAGAAATATCTAAATAAATAAAAAAAGAATTTATAAAAAAATTTATTTAGAATATATTTTTAACTGCTTCTGCTAAAGGAGCAATTTCAGATTGGTTAATACCTATAGCTAACTCTTCATCTTTAACTTTAGCAGTTCTTCTAGAACCATCACATCCTAAAGTAATATTAGGTTTTCCGGTCTCAATAGGTGTAGCACATACATCACCACATAATGATTGTATACCTGAGAAATTAGGTTCGAATTTTTCTGAGTATTGGTAAACATAGCTTTGAGCAGTTCTCATACCTGCAACTGGTTTTACAAAGTAAACAATTACATCTGGTGCAAATTCAGCATCTTGTAAAGGTGCATAAATTAGTCCTTTATGTCTAGTAGAGACTTTTGTAAGATTATCTGCTACTTTTTTACCTTCTTCAAGTGATTTAAATCTTCCAAGTTCAAAATATTTTTCACCACTTGCAACTTTTTTAGGAGCATCTTCAAGACCTAAAGCGGAGGAACCCCCTTTACATGTTTGTTCATCTTTAGTTGCATAGAATGATTCTCCTTTTGAAGCTAATTTAACCATTTCACAATGTCTTACTGGTTTAGCTTTTTCTATTCCTATAGGGATTTCACTTTCATCATCAAAGAATTTAATAGCAACAACATTATCTTCTATTCCTATTTTTTCTTTAAATAAACTTGCATATTCCTTGTTTTTACTTACATCATATTCTGCCATATTTTAACCTCAAAATATTATAAAAAGATAAGGATAGTATATTATTTATAATATTTATAAATTATCTTAACAATGTTATATCATTATTATAAGAACAATAATTAAATAAATACCTAATTTAAATAATTTAAAAAGAAAAAATATATAAAATAAGGAATATATTTTAGGAAATAAATATCATTAATTTAATTAATATTATAAAAACTTATTAAAAATAAAAATCAGTACGAATCTTAAATTAAGTAAATTTTAAAAAAAGAATTGAATATTTAAGACTTTTAATACCTAAAACATTTTTTTTTATAAAAAAAATATAAAAAAGATAAATGAGAGATTAATCTCATTGTTTATCAATTTTTTTATTTTTCAGCCGTAATGTCATTAAAAATACAACTACCATAAGTATTGAGGTTACTTCCATTACAAATGCCATAGCATCCTGAATAACTGTATCTATAATGGTTAAAGTTGTTTTATTTTGTTGGATATCATTTACAGAAACATCTTGGAAGTGATTATAAATTTCATGTTGGAATGTTTCATTTCCAGAATATTGTGGAGCATACATATCTACTGTATGAGAAATACCTCCAAAAACTCCAAGAATTAGGATTATTCCAATAATTGCAGTACCCATAGATTCTCCTAAAGATTGTCCTACTGTAGTAATACCTGATGCATTATTTTGACTTTCAGCAGGAATATCGATTAATGCAATATCCACACTTAATGCCATTATAAAACCAAGTCCTGATCCCATTACAAACAAACCCGGCATTAAATTAAAAGTTGAAGTCTCAAGGGTAAACTGATTACATAAAAGAAGACATCCAACTATTGAAAGTATGCTTCCAATAGCCATAAGAATCTTATGATTTAATCTTGAAGATAATTTAGGAGCAATTATTGCAAAAATAAGTAAACCTAAAGTTAGTGGAAGTGTAGTCAATCCAGTATCAAATGCATTTAACTGTAAAACAGTTTGTAAAAAGACTGAAACTGCAAATAATCCTCCACCCATTGCAAGATAACATAATAGCATAACAGAAGAACCTACACGTAAATTCCTGTCTTTAAATAATTCAACATCAAGTAATGGTACTTGACCATTACGTTTTCTTTTAAGTTCATACCACGCAAAGATTGCTAATATAATTAAAGCAATAATAATCATAATTATACTAGAAGTAGTTTCTTTAGATAATGATAAAATACCAAGAACTAATAAAATTAGGCCTATAAATGAAATTATAGCACCTGTAATATCTAAATCTTTTTTAGATTCAGTTGGTGCAAATGAAGGTATTTTACCTTGCATTGCTAAAATAAAAATTACAATTATTAATTCACATGCAAATCCATATCTCCAACTGAGAAATGTAGTCATAACTCCACCAAATAGTGGACCGATAGCAGCTGCAATTGCACCCATAACTCCTACAATAGCTAAAGCCATTGTACGTTTTTCACCAGAATAAGTACCACTGATTATTGAAACCGTTGCAGGTAACATTAATGCTCCAGCTACACCTTCTATTACTGCCCATCCTAAAAATAAGATTTCAACATTTGGGCTTATTGATGCTATAAATGTACCAAGACCATAAAGAGCAGCACCAATTAAAAATAGTTTCTTTTTACCAATAATATCTTGAAGCTTAGCACTTAGCAACATACATGCAGCTGTAATAAGAGTATAAAAGGACATAAGCATTTGAATAGTGCTTACATCAGTATGTAAATCGACAACAACCTGAGAAATACTTACATTCATAAATGTAGCTATAATTAAAGAAGCACAAGCTATTACTAATAGCGGAATCCATGACTGTTCTTTTGTATTTTCATTCATATTAATTTATCTCCATAATATTTAAATTTAAAAATAATTTAGCAATATTCCGATTAATCTATTAAATTTATATCTATTTATTTAATTTTAATATCTCACTAATGATTATCATATGAGATAAATTAAATAAGTAGGATCTATTTTTAATAGTGGAATTAAATGTATATTTATTAAAGATAATTTTTAATAAAAATTTAAGAATAAAAAAATAAAGATATGGATAGAATCATATCTTATTTATTTATTTTTAATTAAGTATTCTAATTCATCTAAACGTTTATTTAATTCTTCTTCATGTTTTTTGTAATGTCTTGATAATATTGCAACAGTTAATGTAGCAGTACCTACTCCTGATAGTATGTATCCACTCCAAACTAAAATAATTGCATTAATTTTACCAATAATAGTATTTCCAAGTATTGCATAACCATTACTTGTAAATGCATTTGAAACCATTGCCATAGAATCTAATGGACTTACACTTTCTGAAAATATTGTTAGAATAAAACTAAAAAAAACAATAATGAATAATAGAACTATTGTAATTCCAAGACTATTGGACTCAGTATATTGTCTAAATTTATTGTAATATAACTTCATCAAATAGATATAAACGATTATATGAAATTGATAGAAAGGGAATAATATATATGATGCATTAAAAACAATATATATTATAGACTCAAAAGGTATTAATAAGAAAAATAATACTTTATTCTTCCATAAACTATAATCTAAAGTTAAAGCAACATATAATGATATAATTATTTGCAAAATACCCATGGCTAAAAAATCTGTTTTTTCACTTACACATATGTATATTATGAATAAAAAGAATATTGACATCATAATTAAGTAGAAAACTTGATTTAATGTATGATATTCTTCCATAGGAAAATATTCAAGTGGATTTAAAATTTTTCTTTTACTATTTTTTAATTTCTTATAAATAAAATTTCCAACAACAAATAAGCCATAGTATATTAATATAGCTATAATAAATTCACAAATAATAATTATAGATTCCATAAATATATTTTATTTAATCTTATATTTAACCTTTTAATAATTCCATCAAGGAAATTGATAAATAGTAATAATTACATTTTATCTTGCTATATATAAACAGTTATATTAAAGATTTTCAATCTCTTTTCAAAAATTTGTGTATAAAGTTTATTAGAATTATTTACGGTTTTTGAAATTAATTATTAAAATAAATCTATTTAAAACCATTTTTCTACTTTCATTCTTATATTTATATGTTTTAGAGAATTTTGGAATTTATTTATTAGTTTTTAATTCATATGAGCTTTTATTTTATTTTTAGTTTATTAATATTAAGTACATTTTATATATTAAGTGTACTATTTCTAAATTAAAATAAATAAATTAAGACTTAAAGATTTCATATATTAATTTGAAAATTCAAATCAAACAAGTTTTTAAAAGTGCTGATTTTAATTAAAAACTTATTATTGTTGTATTTTTTCATCAATTAATTCTTTTGCAAGGGGAGTAATATTTTCTTTTAAAATTTCTAATAAAAAGTCACCAGTATATGTACCTGATTTAGATACTTCTTCAGGGGTTCCTTGAGCAATGACTTCTCCTCCTCCATCTCCACCTTCAGGACCAAGATCTATAATATAATCTGCAGTTTTAATAACATCCAGATTATGTTCTATAACAACAATAGAATTGCCTTTATCTGTAAGTCTATTTAAAACAGAAAGTAATCTTTTAATATCTGCAAAATGTAATCCTGTAGTTGGTTCATCTAAAATATATAATGTTTGACCTGTAGAGGATTTTGATAATTCTTTTGCAAGTTTAATCCTTTGAGCTTCTCCCCCGGATAATGTAGTAGCAGGTTGACCTAACTTAAGATAACCTAATCCTACATCATATAAAGTTTGTAGTTTATTTTTAATTTTTGGAATATTTTCAAAGAATTCTAAAGCTTCTTCAACTGTCATTTCAAGAACATCATATATATTTTTACCTTTATAACGAATGTCCAAGGTTTCTTCATTATATCTTTTACCATGACATACTTCACAAGGAACATATACATCGGCTAAAAAGTGCATTTCAATTTGTATAATCCCATCACCTGAACATGCTTCACATCTACCACCTTTTACATTAAAACTAAATCTTCCAGGTTTATATCCTCGTGCTTTAGCTTCAGGAGTTTGTGCAAAAAGTTCTCTTATTGGTGTAAATAATCCTATATAGGTAGCAGGATTACTTCTAGGGGTCCTACCAATAGGTGTTTGATTAATAATTATAAGTTTATCAATATTTTCTGCTCCTTCAATTGTATCATGGTCTCCTGCAAATGCATATTTATGATCTAATATGCCTTTAAGACCCTTATATAATATCTGATTAATTAGGCTACTTTTACCTGAACCACTTACTCCGGTAACACAGGTAAATAATCCAAGAGGTATTTTAACTTCTATATCTTTAAGGTTGTTTTGTCTTGCACCTTTTATTGTAACAAATTTACCATTACCTTTTCTTCTCTTTTCAGGTATTGGTATAAACTCTTTTCTAGAGAGATACCTGCCTGTTATAGATTCTTCTGAAGATAGAATATCTTGAGGAGTTCCTTGGGTAATAATACGACCACCATGTTCACCTGCACCAGGTCCTATATCGACAACATAATCTGCAGATAAAATGGTCTCTTCATCATGTTCTACAACAATCAAGGTATTTCCAATATTACATAAATGTTCTAGAGTTTGAATAAGTTTACGGTTGTCTCTTTGGTGTAATCCTATACTAGGCTCATCAAGAATATATAAAACACCTACAAGTCCTGAGCCTATTTGGGTTGCAAGTCTTATTCTTTGAGCTTCCCCTCCAGATAATGTTCCTGATGAACGTGCCATAGTAATATAATCAAGACCTACATCTACGAGAAAACTTAATCTTTGATTTATTTCCTTTAAAACTTCACTTGCAATATATTCTTCCCGATCAGTCAATTCAAGATTTTGGAAAAAATTATAGGAATCTTTGATTGACATTTCACAGACTTCTGCAATATTCATGCCTCCAACAGTTACAGCTAATACTTCAGGACGTAACCGTCTACCATCACAAACAGAACATTTTCTATCACTCATAAATTTAGAAATATGTTTACGATTCCAGTTAGACTTAGTTTCAAAATATAATCTTTGAAGACGGATTATAACTCCTTCAAAACGTCTGTTAACCATATATGTCCTATTTCTCCTATTTATATTAAATGGTATTCTGTCTTCGGAACCATATAAAATAATATCTTGATTTTCTTTTGATAAATCTTTAAATGGTGTGTCCAATGAAAAATCATAGAATTCTCCAAGTGCCTGAAGCAATTGATTATAATAATTGTCTTTTTTATTTGAATTACTCCATGGTACTATAGCTCCTTCATTAATAGATAAATTTTTATTTGGAATTACTAAATCTGGATCTATTTCCATTTTAGAGCCTATTCCTTTACATTCAGGACATGCACCATGTGGTGAATTAAATGAAAACATACGAGGAGTTAACTCTTCAAAACTTAATCCACAATCTACACACGCAAAATCTTCGGAGTATACTTTTTCATATTCTTCATCTTCTTTGGGAGTAAATAATACTTTTACAAGACCTTCTGAAAATTTACTAGCAGTTTCTAGAGAATCTGTTAATCTTCTTTTAAAATCAACAGTATTTCTAATTTTTAACCTATCTACAACAATATCTATTGTATGTTTAAAGTTTTTCTTAAGTTCAATATTTTCTTCAAGGTCTCGTATTTCACCATCAACACGTGCTCTAACAAATCCCTTTTCTCTAAATTCATCAAAGACCTGTCTGTGTTCTCCTTTACGGTCTTTAATAATTGGAGATAAAACCTGGATTTTAAGACCTTCTCCTTCTTCCATTATTGTTTCTGCAATTTGTCCTATTGTTTGCTGTGATATTTCACGACCACAATTTGGACAATGAGGTATACCAATGCGGGCAAAAAGCAATCTTAAATAATCATAAATCTCTGTAATTGTTCCAACTGTACTTCTAGGATTTACTCTTGTAGTTTTTTGATCTATTGATATAGCTGGAGATAGACCTTCTATGTAATCTAATTCTGGTTTGTCCATCTGTCCTAAAAATTGTCTTGCATAACTAGATAATGACTCTACATATCTACGTTGTCCTTCAGCATAGATAGTATCAAAAGCAAGTGATGATTTACCTGAACCACTTAAACCTGTTACTACAATAAATTCATCACGTGGAATGTTTAAGTCAATGTTTTGCAGGTTATGTTCTCTTGCACCTTTTATAATAATTTCCCTTTTATTTGAGTCTTTACTCATATTTTCACCAAAAAATATAAACTAATTGTTAATAAATGTTTAAGAATAATAAAGAATTTTTGATAATTATAGTATTTAGATATAATCTCCAATAAAATATTTGATAATTTATATATTAAATTTGTAGATTTATAAATTATATCGTTCGTATATAATGAAACTATTTATTTATAAATAAATCTATTTTTTTCAATAATTTAAATTAGTATAATTTTATTTAATTTAAAATGTGAAATTTAATTAATTAAACCTTTAAGTTGAACAATTTCATCTCTTAAAAGTGCTGCCTTTTCAAAATCTAAATCATTAGCAGCTTCATGCATATCCTTCTCTAAATCTCTTATTAATAATTTGATTTCATCTTTAGGTAAACGTTTAATTTCTGAAATCTTTTTAACTTTAAGATCTTGTTTTTTCTCTTTTAATGTTCTTTCTGTAGATTTAGGAGTAATATTAAATTTTTTATTATAAGCCATTTGTATAAAACGTCTTTTATCTGTAATATCTTTAGCATTTTTTACAGAATCAGTCATCTCATCGGCATACATTATAACCTGACCATAAACATTACGTGCTGCTCTACCAATAGTTTGAATAAGAGAAGTTTCACTTCTTAAAAATCCTTCCTTATCAGCATCTAAAATAGCAACAAGAGATACTTCAGGTAAATCAAGCCCTTCTCTTAAAAGGTTAACTCCAACCAATACATCAAAAGACCCACGTCTTAATTCATCAATAATTTCAATACGTTCTAATGTATCGACTTCAGAATGTAGGTAATGAACTTTAATACCAATTTTTGCATAATAATCAGTTAAATCTTCTGCCATACGTTTGGTAAGTGTAGTTACAAGTACACGTTCATCACGTTCAGCTCTTTTTTTAACTTCACCAAGTAAATCTTCAACTTGACCCTTAACTGGTCTTATAATAACCTCAGGGTCAACCAGGCCTGTTGGTCTTATAATTTGTTCTGTAACATTAAGACTTCTTGAAAGTTCATAGTTACCAGGAGTAGCTGATATGTAGATAACCTGATTTACAGAATCCTCAAATTCATTAAATTTAAATGGGCGATTTTCTTTTGCAGAAGGCAATCTGAAACCATAATCAACAAGAGTCTGTTTACGAGCCTTATCTCCATTATACATACCTCTAATTTGAGGAACTGTTACATGTGATTCATCAATTATAGTTAAAAAATCATCTGGAAAATATTTTAGTAATGTATAGGGCATATCTCCCCAGTTACGACCTGATAAATGCATAGAATAATTTTCTATTCCTGGACAATAACCCATCTCTTGTAGCATTTCCATATCAAAACGAGTTCTTTGCTCTAATCTTTGTGCTTCTAAATACTTACCTTCCTGGTTTAAATTCTTTAATCTTGAATCAAGTTCTTCATTTATATCCTTTAGGGCTTGTTCCATTCTATCTTGACCTACAATAAAATGCTTTGCAGGAAATAAAGTATATCTTTCAAGAGATTCTTTTTTTTTCTTAGTTACAGGATCAATCAATGATATGCCATCAATTTCATCACCAAATAGTTCTATCCTAATAGGACTAGTACCATCAACAGGATTAATTTCGATTACATCCCCTCTAACACGAAATTGTCCTCTTTCAAAAGCCATATCATTACGTTCATATTGCAGATAAATTAATCTGGATAAAATATATGCTCTATCATATTCATCTCCAATTTGAAATGGAAAAGCAAATTCACCATAATCTTGAGGTGAACCTATACCATAAATACAACTTACACTACTTACAACTATAACATCATCACGTGAAAGAAGTGACTGTGTAGCAGAATGACGCATAATATCAATTTCTTCATTTATTGATGCTTCCTTATCAATAAATGTATCACTTCTTGGAACATATGCTTCTGGTTGATAATAGTCATAATAACTAACAAAATATTCTACAGCATTTTCAGGGAAAAATCCTTTAAATTCTTCATATAATTGAGCAGCTAAAGTTTTATTATGAGATATTACAAGTGTTGGTTTTTGAACTTTTTTAATAACATTTGCCATTGTAAATGTTTTTCCAGAACCTGTTACACCAAGTAAAGTCTGCTCATGTAAACCTTTATTAATCCCACTAACAAGGGAATCAATTGCTTTTGGCTGATCACCTAATGGCTTAAAAGGCGAATGTAATTTAAATTCTTTCATAATATCAATTAAATTTAAAAATTATGAAAAATAGTTTATGATTTAATCTGTAAATATAATAGTATTTATAAAAATATTAAATATTTAATAAATATTATTTATAAACAAATTAAATTCTTAACTAAATTTCAATATATTATAAGTGTTTTATATATAAACTAATTTTTCCTAGTTTATGGAAACTAATATATTAATAAAATTTTAGTATTTTTATTTTAGTGTATGATTTAATTATTATCTAATTTAAAGTTAAAACTGATTGCAGTATACGGCAACTCACAACATGGTCTAACCCTTTGAGCCTTATAAACCACATTGTCATATTTGGATAAAAGTTCTTTTACTTCTTCATTAATTATATCTATTTCATCCTCATTATGAACGCGGAAATTACCTAAAAATGTTACTCCACCACCTAAATTTAATATTGCTAATTTGTCCATTTCATAAGGACATTTATGTTTTTTTAATATTGTATTAATTTTAGATACAACTTCCTCATTAATATCTTCTTTTTCTTCTTTTGTTAACAATTCTAACACCAACAATAATAATATATATTATTAAATAGATATTATTTGAAATTTTTAAATAAAAAATATTTATTAATAATAGTTTTATTAGAAATTATATAAATTTTTAATTGAAAATTAAATTAACAAATGAGAACATTTAAAATAATTTATTTATTTTTTAGTTCTTCATACAAATCTCTTGCATCTGTATGGGATGGATTTATAGTTAAAGCTTTTTTTAAAAAGCTTTTAGCACCCTCTATATCCTTCTGTTCATTTAATATATCTCCAAGTAAATACCATGCATTTGAATAATTATTATCTATATTAATTATTTCAACCAAAATATCTTTGGCCTTAGAATAATGGCCCATATCATATAATTGTAAAGCTTCAACATATTTGTTTTCTACTTCTCTAAATTCATGATCTATAGATTCTTGAATTTGATTAAATAAATCTTCATTTGTATTTACATTAAGTGTATTTCTTTTTAAATTTTTATTTAACTCATCTATATCATCATATACTATTATGTCTTCTTTTTTATCTGAAAGATTAGTAAATATATAATCAAGAACATATTTTGTAGCATTTTTATTTAATGGCTTATTATCATTTCCACATTTTGGAGAATATATACATTTAGGACAACCATCTTCACACTCACATGTATCAAGCAATTGTTTTGTAGATTTAACAAGTTCATAGAATACATCTATTGCTTTTTCACTAATACCTATTCCACCTTCAAATGCATCATAAATAAATATTGTAGCAGTTTCTGTATCTTTATGGAAATTTGTAGACATTCCTCCAATATCAAATCTATCACACATAGTATGAAGTGGAAATAAACCGATAAGTGCATGTTCTGCACCGTGAAGACCGCCAGCAAATACCTGTTTATTATCAGGATATTTTTCTTCTAATTCATCTTTTAATTTCTCATCAACAGTAAACCACAATCCTTTTGTTTTAAATTTTAATGGAGGTAAATCAAGTTTGTATTGGCCTATAAGTTTGGAGAAATGTATTTTATTATATTTTTTAAAGTTTTCAATAACCTCTAAAAGACCAAAATGTACTGTAAAATCTCCAATTTTAATTTTTTTATATTTTTCAAGTATATTAATGTCCGTATCTTTTAAAACATTAGTATGATATTCAACGTTTTTCTTAATAACATTAACAAAGTTTTTTTCAAAGTTTACACTTCTTACTATATAGGTTTCACTTTGATGAATTAAAACTGCACCTTCATATGCTTCTGAGTAGACCTGTGCTAATTCCATTGTTTCAATTAATTTTCCATCACACATAATCATAAACATATTATTTGACAATTGATCTAAGGAATGATTAAATGAGGGACTATCATTTGAAGTGTAATAATACTGATTTTTTAGATTTTTTTCAATATACTGATTTTGTGATAATTCTTTAAGTATAAATTTAGTTTCATTTTTATTTAATTCTGGTGAAAAGTCATGTAATTCCTCTTCTCTAAGAGGTAATTCATTTGCTGCACATATAAGATGGGCATTTAAAAGAATTTCATTTTTTAAATCTACAATTGCATTTTCATGACTTCTTCCAAAGAAAAATTCAGGATTTTTCATAAAATATTGGTCTAGTTGGTTTTCAAAAGCAACTAAAATAACAAGGGATTTTTCTGCTCCACGACCACAACGACCTCCTTGTTGCCATACAGAAACCATGGTTCCAGGATAACCTGATATTATAACTGCATCTAATGTACCAATATTTATTCCAAGCTCCAAGGCATTTGTAGTTGTTACTCCTAAATATTTCCGTGACTTAAGACCATTTTCTATCTCACGTCTATCTTCAGGAAGATAACCTGCACGATATGCTGTAATTCTACTTGTTAATTTACTTTTATATTCTGTCATATCATTTTTAGCCCATAAAGCAATTAATTCTGCAGTTTTACGTGAAACAGTAAAACATAAAGTTTGTATGTTTTTCAAAAGTAAAAATAAGAAAATAAATTCTATTTCCTGATGGAAACTAGGTTCGTTTTCTTTATTACGTTTAGTCCTTTTAAAAGTTTTATAAGGATTATATAAAATAAAATCTTTCTCACCACTAGGAGATGAATCATTTGAAATTAACTCAAATTCACATCCTGTTAATTTATATCCATGTTCTAGAGGGTTTGCAAGTGTTGCAGAGGATAATATAAACTGTGGATTAGACTTATAAAAGTTACATATACGTTTAAGTCTACGAATTAAAAGTGCAACATTACTTCCAAAAATACCCTTGTAATAATGAGATTCATCTATAACAATATATTTTAGATTAGAATAGAATCTCTTCCATTGATGATGCCATGAAAGAATGTGGTGCAATTGATAAGGATTAGTTAAAACAATTCGTGATTTTTGTCTTATTCCATACTTCTCATCTTTAGGAGTATCTCCATCGTAACATGCAGGGTTAATTTCTATACCCATTTCCTTTTCATAATTTTTAAGGACTTGAACTTGATCGTTTTCAAGTGCTTTTGCAGGATAAATATATAATGCTGTTGCTTGTTCATCTTCTATTAATTTATTTAAAACAGGTAAATTAAAACATAAGGTTTTTCCACTAGCTGTGGCTGTTGTAACTATAATATTCTTACCTTCACGAACCATTTCATATGATTCTGCCTGATGAACATATAAACTAATATTCTTTTCGTTCAAATATTCAAGAATAATATCATTAAGACCATTAACTTTTTTATAACTAGCATCATGAGAAGGAATGGTTTCTATATATTCTATTTTCTTTTTAAATCGAATATCATTCTTAAATTTGTCAATTTGTATATCAGCCATATTATCCATTAAACCTTTAAATTAATATTTATTATAATAATTTATTAATTTTAAATAGAAAAAACCCTTAAATAATTCTAAAAAAATTTATATAATATTTATAAAAAATTAATTTATAAATAAAAGTATTATAATATATTATATAATTAGATAATTACTTATATTTAAAATTTAAATATTATTACGTAAAATATTTGATTATATAAAAATTTGTGAAGTGATTAAATGACTGGGAAAAAACTATATCGTTCATATGATAATAGAATGCTTGCTGGTATATGTGGAGGAATAGGAGAATACTTAAATATAGACCCAACCATTATTAGATTAATAACTGCTTTATTAATTTTTCTATGGGGTTTCGGTATTATATTTTACTTATTAGCTTGGATAATTGTTCCAAACGAAATTGACATAGTTTAATCAATAATTTATAATAAATTTAAATATTAATATACAGATTAAATATAATACTATTTTTTTACATAATATTTAAAATAATAATCAATTATATTTCTAAATAAGGATTTAATATGATAAGTTATGATGAATTTGAAAAAATTGTTGTAGAAATTCTTAAAAGAGATATTTCTTCAAATCAAGATCAAAAATCAGCTATTGAATCTGATTTGAATAAATCTCTTTTTATTGTAGCAGGTCCTGGTTCTGGTAAAACTACTGTTATTGTACTTAAAATTTTAAAATATATTTTTGTTGATGGAATTGAACCAGAATCAATTATTGCCACTACTTTTACCCGTAAAGCTGCTGATGAGATAACAAGCAGAATCCTAGATTGGGGATATAAAATAAAAGACTATCTTTTAAGAAATCTTTTAGAATATAATATGGAAAATGATGATTTAAGAAAAATTGCCCATATTGATTTTAATCTAATTATAACTGGAACAATTGACAGTGTTGCAACAGAACTTATAAAGGTTAATCGTGAAGCAGGTACAAATTTACCTAATTGAAACATATGTTGCACAATCTGCAATGACCAATATTGGCGTATATGCAAATGATAGATATTTAAATAAAGACCTCCAGGAATATGTAGGAGAATTTTTCGAATTTACAGATGCAATTAAAAATCCATCAGAAATTGCAAAAATGATACTGTCAATTAGAGAGAAAATGTATTATAATATGGTTGATTTTGATGATGCATTTAGCGATATATCAGACCCTGGTGAAAATATTATAAGGGATGCTATACTTGATTATGAAAAAGAATTAAAATCAAGAAATACTATTGATTTTCCAATGTTAGAGTCCTTATTTTTAGAAAAACTTGACAGTGAAAAGTTCAAATCTTATCTTGATAATATTAAACTAATTCTTGTAGATGAATATCAGGATACTAATCTTTTACAGGAAAAAATCTATTTCAAGCTTGCAAGGGATGTTATTAAAAATGGAGGAAATATTACTGTTGTAGGTGATGATGACCAATCATTATATCGTTTTAGAGGTGCTACTGTAGATTTATTTACTAATTTTCCTATTCGTGCAAAAAAACAATTAGGTATTGATATAAAAGAGGTTAATCTTAAGGATAATTACCGTTCAACTGAAAACATTATTAATCTATGTAATCATTTTGCTTCATTAGATGAAGAATATCAAAATGCACGTGTATCACATAAACCCCCAATTAAATGTCCAAATACAAATGAGGAAAAAAACATACCTATCATTGGACTTTTTAGACCTAGTCCTCAACTTTTAAGTCGTGACTTAGCTATTTTTATAAGTGAATTAATTACAAAAGGAACTGTCAAAAGAGAAGTAAAATCAATAGTTGATACAAAATCATTTAAACTCATAAATAAAAGTGAAGATAATGATGAATTAATCAAAAAATCAAAATTATTTGATATGAATAAAATAAAGGATAAACAATATATTGAAATTAGTTTGGATAAAAATAATGGTTCTCCTAATGATATTGCATTTTTAACATATTCACCAAAAGAAAATACGGCTTCACATAAAAATAAATTTACATATTATCTTAGGAAAAATTTACAAAGACGTAAAATTGAAGTATTTAATCCTAGAGGTAAAGAAATTCATGACATTGAATCTGTTAAAATATTCTGTGGCCTTATCCTTGAATGTATAGATCCTGATAGAAAAATAGAAAAACAAGATAAATCCATCCCTCTTTCAGCTATTAGATATATGAAAAAATGGAGAGAATCTGCACAAAAATTTATAGATAAAGACCCAGAACCAAATGAACCTATAAGTATAAAAAGTTTTGTTGAACATTGGCAGTTAAGAAGACCATACAATCTTAAAAAATGGCCAAATAATACTAGACTAATGGATCTTGCATATAAATTAATTACTTGGATAGATTCACTTCAAGATGATATTGAAGGCCTTGTATACCTACAGGCAATATGTCAAACAATTACTCAAACCGGATTTTTCAATGAATATGGTTCTACCATATACTTTGACAATCCTACAAAAGAACAGAAATCAATAGATGAATTATACTGGAATATTTTTATACCTATTGCAAATGGAGGAATAAAAATTGATGAAGAATTATTTGAAACTTTACCTAATGACAGATTAAATATTATGAGTATTCATCAATCAAAAGGATTAGAATTTCCAATGGTTATTGTTGATGTAGGTAGTGAATATAAAAAAGATTTGAAACGTACCAGTTATCAAAGATATCCTTATAAAGGCGGAGGAGATTTTGAGCTTGAAGATAGAATTCGAAAATACAATAATGACTTTGAAATAAAAAATAGAGAACAACTTGACCGTTCATTTGATGATTTGATTAGACGTTATTTTGTTGCATTCTCAAGAGCTCAAGATGTTTTAATACTAATTGGATTAGATACATGTATATATGGATATGATATGGAAGATAAACATAAAACAATTCCAAACATTGCTTTAGGTTGGAATAGGAATAAAGAATTCATAGGTTTTGATGAGATATATATGATTTAATTAATCATAAAATTAATTTAATTATATCTATTGGATATGTTAAAAAAACTTATTTATTAATTTCTATCATAAAATTATTTAAATATATTATTTAAAATGTTAAAAAAAAATAATTTTATTTCAAACAAATCCAATAAAATAAAATAAAATTAATATAATTAATTATTAAATTCATTAAAATAAGTAATTAAATAAATAATATGACAATCAATAATAAAATTTAAATTAATAAAAATATAAAATAATCAAATTATCCGAATTATTAAGTATATAGAATTATTAGATTTTAAAAGTAAATAAAAATTCGAAAAAATATTATAAGGTGGATTATGAATATAAAATCAAGATCTAAACCATATTTTATACCAGAATATAGTCTTACAGGGGATCTATTATCCTTTTTAACATGTAACTTACAGTACAGGTATCAAAATAAAGGAACTTTACCTCCATCAATGCCTATCCAATTATGGTTTGGAGAATTTATACATGGAGTTATGGAAGAAGCATTTCTTAAATGGGAAGCTGAAAAAAAAGAATTTCCTTGGAATTGGGAATTAGATATAAGGCCAATAGAAGAAATGATCGATCAAAGATTAAGATCAAGAGGATTAAATTCTCCACCAAAACAATTCTGTCCTGAACATTTACCAGAAGAGAAAATTGGAAAATATAAATTAGAGGATAATCCATATCATAGAATTGCTAGTGCAAGAGCTGAAAAAGCAATTAATATTTGGGGTAAAGACATATTTCCACTTATTAAATCTACTGAATTATTGATTAAAGGTATAAGAGATATGCCTAATTATGATGAAAAATTAAGTCGCTCTAATCATTATGGTATAAATGGTGTAATAGATGGATTAATATCTGTAACCCCTCAGGATATAAAAAATATCACAACTACACTTTTAAATAATAATAATCAAGACCATAATATATTAGAATCTGATATAGACAAACAAAAATCTCTTGATTTATTTGGTATTGAAACTAATGAAAATACAGATACAAACCATTTCCTTGAATTGTTAAAAGAAACTCCTCAAGTTAAAGAATATTTAAGCAATAATAAATTAGATGAATTTGAAATAATAATAGATTATAAAGGAATGAAAAGGCCATCTGTTAATAGTGAAACATTTCAACACCATAAATGGCAAGTATTAACTTATTCTTGGCTCAGATGCCAACAAAAAGATGCAAAAGAAATACCTGCAGGAATAATATTATATTTAAATGAACTTGTCCCTTCAACTATGGATTTAATTGCAATTAAAGAAGACATAATTAATGATAAAAATGATGTTAAAATTTCTAAAAAAGATATGGATTCTTTATTTGAATGGGACGGCAGTGAAAAATATTATCCTACTTTATCTGATGAATTTAGAATTAACCGTTCTATTAGAATTATTCCAATCAATAAACAGGAACAGGATGAAGCGCTTTTAAGTTTTGATAAAGTTGTAAATAATATTGAATCATCTCTTATTAAAGAACAAAATGGATGTAAAATATCAAAATCATGGATTGGAAAAGCAGATAAAAGAACTTGTGATGCATGTGATTTTAAAATGATTTGCCAAAAAAACAAAGGTGAACTTGATGATATTACAGTCCCCTAGACTATAAATATAATAAAAATTAAAAAAATTAGTATTTATATATAAAGTTTAGAATTTATATTTTATAAAAATAAAAAAATTAAGAATAATGTGAATTAGTAGGTTAATTATTTTTTTTGTTTATTATCTTTAGTATTCACATCTTTTTTATCATTAACTTCATAATCTACATCAATTGAATCGTCATTTGATTTATTTTCTTCTTTCATTTCAGAAATATCTTTATAGACAATTTTTACAGTTTCTTTAACATTATTTTTAGTATTTCTAGCTTCTTCAATATATTCGTCTTTCTTAGCTTTTAATATTTCTTCTGCAGCTTCTCTTTTAACTTTAAGTTTTTCTATTTTAATTTTTAAAGCTTCTTTTTGTTCTTGTGATTGTTTTCTTTGAAGTTCAAGTATTTCAGCTTTATGTTTTGATATCAATTCATCTCTTTCGATTTTTTGTTTTTTTCTTAAAGATAATTCAACATCTTCCTCTTGTGGTGATTCTGGGAAGTTTTCATCTGCATAATCAATTGCATTTTTTAATTGGTCCTTAACATATTCTTTTCCTTTAGAAAATGAATCTTCACCATTTTTTACTTCTTCTAATTTAGAATTTGCTTTATCTAAAGTTTCATCCATAAATTGATTTGCTTTATCATCAGCAATAACAGCGTATTTTTTTCCTAACTCTTTAGTAAGAGTTTTAAATTCATCGTCATCAAATTGTTTAATTCTTTCATTACCATATTCATATACAACTTTACCAATTTTTAAACTTTTTTTTGTAAGTCTTGATAATATCATTTTCTTCACCTTATTTATTTTTATTTTTTAAATCCTTTAATTCTTTTGCTTGTTTATTTTTTAAATCTTCTAATTCTTTAATTTGCTTTTTCATAAGTTCATATTCTTCATCTACAGATCCCCCATTGTATGAATCCAAATAGTAATCTGCCTTGTCAACTGCATCTTGAAGTTGAGCTTTCCTCTGGGATTTTCTAATTGAAAAAGAATCCTTACTTGATTTAGCTTCTTCTAATTTAAGGGTCGACAATTCAATTGCCCTATCCAAAGCATGATCTGCTTTAAGTTCTCCAATTTGTATCCATTTCATTGTTAAATCATTAGTTAATCTAATCATTTCAGGATCACTTAGAGACTTAAGTCTTTGATAGCCATAAGAGGATAAATTTTTTCCAAGAACTAAACTTTTATTTATTTTATTAAAAATTCCCATAAAATCACAAGAAATTATTATTATAAATTATGTATGTTTTTATTATATTAAATACTTTGTATATAATTTTACCAAATTAATTAAAATATAATAAATATATAATTTCAATATCGATAATAATTTATATTTATTTAATTTTGATTAAAGCTAATATAAAACAAGGTTTAAAATAAATATTTTAAATATTTAAATTTTTTATAAATAAAAGAATAATTTAATCTTAAATAAATTTTAAAGACATATATACATTATAAATCAGTATATATCTGATTATATTGTAAAACAATTTATTAGCTTAGAATAATTTATAATAATAAAGTAAACAAAATTTTATATTTAAAGTTCGATGCTTTGGAATTTTAAAATTGCCATCTTACCAGCAGTTGTTAAGACTAGTTCCTTTGGATTAATATAACCTGAATGTCTCAAATCTTTTATATGGTTATAAACCATACTGGAAGATAATTCGGTTTTTTCTGAAATGTCTTTAACATTATCTGCACCTTCATTAATATAAAGGAGAATTTTAACCTTATTTTTTGAAATATTATAATCAAATATTGGTAAATCAACTATTTCTTCATTTTTAGGATCTAATATTGTTAGTTTATAAATATCTTTAATAAATGAACATGATGCATAAGATAATGCAATAGATTCTATAGAGTTATTTTCAATTAAATGTACAATAACATCATTTTTCTCTTTTATTTCTGTTGAAATAATATTAAATGTTTGTGAAGCAATAGTTAATATGTCTTTATTAGATATCTCTTTAATTTTTATTTTTAAATGTCGTCCTCTTTTTTTATATAATTCTTCCATTATATCTTTAATTTCAGGATAATTTTTATTATCTGTTAATAATACAATAGTTTCAGGTTCAAATTTATCTACAGCTAATAATAATGATTTTAAATCAAATATAGTGGAAATTAAACTAATGGTCATATTTATCACCTAGGCAAATATATTATTAAAATCAAGAGTCCATTCCAATATTGAAAATTTAAAAAAAATAAATTATCATATTTTAAATAAATCATTATCAGATGTATTTAATTTTATAATTCTTTTAAAAGAGATGTAAAAAAAATATTATAAAACTATAAACTTAAAAGTATTTTAGCTGCATTATTTAATTTTAATGAATCTTTTTCAATAAAACCTACTTCTCTTAAATCTCTAATATGATTGTAAACCATACTATGACTACGATTTACAGATTTTGATATATCTTCAATAGTATTTTTTCCATCTTCTATATTTCTTAATATAACTTTTTTAGCATCAGATAGCTTAAAATCAAACAATGGTAAATATATTATTTTATGAAGATTAGTATCATACATTATTACAGATTTAATAATATCTTTATTATAACATGTAGCATAGTATAATGCATTATTTAACATAAAATTTTCAATATTTAATTTTACTACTATATTAGAAGATTTTTCAGCCTCTTTTATTATAAATTCTGAAATTTCTTTACATGAGACCTTTAAATCTAAATTTTCTACATTTAAATTAAGTATATTTATATCTATATTTTCAAAAATCGGGTCAGTTTCTAAATTTAGCAAATTAATCTCTTTATTAGAAACGAGGATTAATTTTTTAATATTATACTCTTCTGTAATGTTTGAAATATCATCTAATTTTGTTTGAGTAGAAACAATGGTAATTTCATTTAACATTATTAATAAATAATATTTATTAATATATAATAATTTCGTTTTTTTCCTTTATTTAACAAAAAATTAATTAAAAATTATGATTTTCCATAAAAAATATTGAAAAATAATATTTCAAGTTTGAATTAATCAAATATTAAATTGTAGGATTGAATACCTCAAAATAAGCTATTGTTAATTTATATATTAATAAATAAATTAGATATAACTATAGTTAATTTAAAGGCCTGTAATTTTATATATTTTCAATCAATCAAAAAATATACCGCTTTATTGTAGTAATAAATTAAAATTTATTTTAAATCAATACAAAAATATAATAGCTTATTGCAACTATATTAAAATTTATTATAAAATCAATCCAAAAAATATACCTCTTTATTGAGTAATAAATTAAAATTTATTTTAAATCAATCTAATAAATATATGGCCTATTGCAACTATATTTAAATTTATTTTTAATCAAACTATAAAAAAAACTTCTTTATTAAGTATTATTTTAAAAATATTATATATTTTTAATTTATTGAATATTAATAAAATAGCTATAAATTAAAAAAGTAATTGTTTAAATCTATATTTTTTATTACAAACTGTAAATCTGTGTAATGATTAATATTTACAAGTTCAAGTTCGAATTGTTCTTTGACTGCATAGAATTTTACTTTATCCTCAAAGATTTTTCTAAGTATAGGATTTAAATTAGAATTTCTATCCTTTAAATAAGGTATGATTAAATTTTTTGAAGTGACAAAAGGCATACCAAGGCCTAAAGGACTAGTTAAATGACCAATTTTTCTTCTTCTTAAAAATGAAATTGTTTTATCCGGATTATTACAATTAAAAAAAGCTATAATCATATTTTTATATGTAGTACTGGATATGGTAGGTTGATCTGCAGAAACACATAATACAAATTTATTATTCAAATTTTTTAAACCATTATGTAATGATGTAGATAATCCTACATCAGGAGGATTATTTTCAACAATTTTAATCTTATTTAAATAATACTCATCAAGTGAGTCCATAATTTCATCTTTATAATGGCCAAGTACTAAAAAACATTCATCAATACCTGAGTTTAATACATTATCTAATGTAAATTCTAAGATTGTTTTACTATTATCCTTACTTTCTATTAATGGAAGTGTTAATTTATTTCGTATAGGCAAATTAGATTTTTTCAAATCATCTCGCATTCTAGAACTTAATCCTGCTCCTGTAACAACTGCACTAAACATTATTACACCAAAATAATTTTGTTAAAATATTATATTAAATTTAAGGATTTAACTCAATTGATTATATTATACAATTATAATTCAATTTATAAAAATTTTTCTTTAATTTTTTTTTAAAATTTATCATTAAATAAAAATATAAAATTTTATTAATTTTTTAATTATACCAAATTTTTAAAGATTTATTTAAATCTATTTAATAATATGAACTTTTATTAATGATATTTTCAAATAATATCTTGTTTAAAGCATTTTTAGAATATTTAACTCCTGCCTCACCTAAAACAAGAATAATATCATTTAAATCACATAAATTTAATGCTAGTTTTAAACCTTCTTCAACTTGACGTGGGGAAGAACCGATTGTACCTGTTTTATTAAATTTAGAATTATTTTTAATCTGGGCAACTTCAGTATCAATATATTTTGACATTTCTACTGATGATGTGGATACAGGTATTACTATATCTGCATCTGAAAGTAATTTTGCAATGGTCATATCACCTTCACGACCACTTTCAGATGAGATTGTATTTAATACAATGATTTTATTATGATCTGTTTTAAGATTTAAAACTGTTTTAATAATTGTTTCTACTCCTGCAGGATTATGTGCAAAATCAATGATGATTGTAGGATCTTTATTAATATATTCTAATCTACCTGGTACTCCCTTAAATGATTCTATCCCACTTATTATATCATCAATATCTAAACCTGATTTCCATGCTGCACATGCCGCTGCAAGTGAATTATAAACATTATGAATACCGCCTTTAGGTAATCTAACAGTACGAGTCTGTTTATCTTCAAAGTGAATTGTATATGTAGTTTTTGTAATCTTATGTTCTTTTGTTATTTGTATATTATCTGCATAAACAGTTAAAGGAGGATTTTTAAATCCACATTTACATTTAAACTCTCCTAAACTCCTAAGATAATTAACATTATATTCTAGCTTACTACCACATTTAGGACATTTCATATCATAATCAGAATCCCTAAAAAGTGGATTATCTTTATCTTTTATTCCGAAATAATAAATTTCTTTACCTTCACAATCAACAATATTTAATAATGTAGGGTCATCTCCATCTAAAACAAGTTTTTCTGCAACTTCTATCATTTCTTTTTTACAATTTATATAATCTTCAAAAGTACCATTATTTAAGTGATCATGAGTAATATTTGTAATAATACCCATATTTACATGAGAATTAGATGCAGAACGTTTAATTTCACCTGAAATACCAAAAGTACCTATCTCTAAAATTCCAACATCTCCACTAAGACGTGACTGTAATGCTGGAATATATTCACTATTTCCCTGAATACGTAAACCATGACTTGGAATTTTATAACCATTTGCTAAAAATATATGTTTAAGAGCATGGGTTGTAGTACTTTTACCATTAGTACCTGTTACAGCAATAACTGGTTTATTTGGAGTAAAAAATTTTAAAATCTCATCAATAGAATAAATAGGTAGGTTTTCCTTATTAAAATTATTAACTTTTCCCATAAAAATTTGATTATTAAGTAAGCTAGGAGCAATAAAAATGGCAGATTGATTATTAAATGAATCTTTATCTAATTGCTCTGCTAATCTTAAATTAATACCTTCATTTTTAAAAATAGGAACTAAATAAGAGTCTGGAGTAGAATCGATAATTGTAACATCAATATCATGGGATGCTAAAATACGTGCAATTAAACTACCTACAGTTCCACAACCACCTAAAACTACGACTCCACGAGATAAACCAGAAACAAAATCTTCTTTTTCCATGTCCCACAATCCTAATTAATAATTAAATAAATATTATATTTTTAATTTAATAAAATTATATATCTTTTTTAAAAATATCATTTAAAAACATATCGATTTTTTAAAATTTCATTATAAAAATAAAAATAGTTTTAATCATTGCAAGCTTCACATAATTTTTCAAGTCGCTTTTGAATAGAAATAATAACCTCTTGACCATTACCTCCAATAAATAATGCATCTTCGTGAGCATATTCAGCAACAAAACTAATTAAATCATCTAAATTATTTGCAATATTCACTTCTCCCTCATAGTTTAAAAGGTCAAGTCGATGCATTGCCATATCTACAGTATTTGCAAGTCCTGGAAATAGTACAATAACCTGAGGATTATGTTCTACAACTTCATCTAAAATATTTAGACGATGATTTTCACTTGAACGAGGAGTTCCAATAAAAGCTGCATAAAAATCTATCTCATCAAAGATAGATTTAACTGCATCAGAATTGTCTGTTTTTCCAACATAAATACTAGAATCATATAATCTGTAAACTTTAAGTCTACCCTCTACAACTTCAAAATTCTCTAAGGTTTCTTTTGAAATATCATCAGATATTCCTATCTGTCTTGCAACTTCAATAGCAAGACCTGCATTTAAACGATTAAATTTACCTACAACTTTCAAATCATAAGTAGATTCACTAAATTTAATAAGATTATTTGCAGAGCTAGAGAAATCTTCACTATATATTTGATCTTCTGAAATAATGACATTTTTATTATTAAATAATTTAATAAGCTCATCTCGATAGTTTTCCATACTACCATGAACATCCATATGGTCATTACCCATATTAGTCAATGCAACTAAATCAAAATTAAAACAGTAATCACAGAAACTTAAGGTCATATCACATACCTCAACAAGAAGTACATCATAATCACCAGATTCTGCCTCAAGAATAATATCATAATATCCTTCAAAACCGCCTCCTGCATTACCTCCAACTAATACCTTTTTTCCAAACTTTTCTAAAATAGATTTAATCATATAAACTGAAGTAGTTTTACCATTAGTTCCTGTTACACCAATAGTATAGATTTTTCTATGTTTATTTATAATATCCTGAAGTAATTTACCAGATAACTTAAATTCATTTGCAAACTTACTATTCCACATACTAGGACTTAAAACAATTGCATCACAATCATTAATCTGATTAATATCATTAGAACCTAAATCCACATAAAGATTATCTGAAACAATAGAAATTTGTTGAGTATTATCAGTTTTTACATTTATATCAGTAATAGGCATACCAATATCCTTTAGGTTAATATCAGTCTGTAAATCTGATGCATAAACTGACCATCCATGATTAAGTAATGATTTTGAAGCTTTTCTACCTTCAACTCCAAGTCCTATAACAGCAGCCCTCATTTAAATTAACTCGTAATATTTTAAATAATAATTCCAATAAACAATATTAAACCTAATTCAATAATTAAAACTAATTAAATTAGAATTTAATAATCATAATATTTTATATAATAAAAGAATTTTTATTATAAAATAATAAATTACTAATTTAATATAATTTTATATTCGTGTATTTATATAATTTTATATATGAATTTAATATAATTTTTCAAATTTTATCTTTAAAAAAAAATTTATAAAATATTAAAAAAAAAATTATTAATAGGTTGATTGGATGTTTGAAGAAGAAAAAGATGAAAAAATATATAATCTCTTAATTTCAAGAGGTGAAAGTGATGCTAATGATCATAAGCAATTTTATGAAAAATTATATTCTAAAACTGATTTTCTATGGAAAGAATCAGTAGCTGCATCTTACAGCCATATGCCAGAAAGTTTTTTTAAAAAAATAGATACTATTATCATACTTAGTGGTGTTTACAAACAAAATAAAGAAGAAATAGATGATATTATAAATGCTTCCAAACATTATGATATACCAATAGTACTTGTAAGGCCTTATGGTGTAGAAGAAGTTCCTGAAAATTTAGAAGATGTTGCAACTACAATTATTGGATGGAATGCCAATTGTATTGTAGATGAGATAAAAAATGTTGTAAATGGAGAATATGATGAACTAGATGATTTCTAATTATCATTTCTTTATTTTTATTAATAATTTTTATTTTATTTTATCTCAATAATTCAAATAAATATATAAAGCTATATAATAATTGGATAGTAAATAAAAAAATAAAATATTTAATAAATTAATTTATATCATCAGTACTAATTTCAGAATTTCCCTGTTTTTTAACTACTTTAATTATATTGTCAGCTGCATTTTCTAATTCTTCATCATGTGTAACAATTATCATTTGAGGAAGTGTAGACATTTTTCTAAGTAAGTCTATAAGTTCTCCTCTTCTATAACTATCAAGATGAATTGTAGGTTCATCTAAAAGAATTGTTTCCATTGCACCATTACTCATGGCCTTAGTAATACCAAGTCTAAGTGCAAGTGCAATAGCTATTTTTTCACCCCCACTTACCATATTTAAGCTTGATTCTCCTTCCGGACCATATAATGTTACATTAAACTCATCATCTAAAATAAGACTTGAATAATCAAAATTAAATTCTTCAAAGAAATCCTTAGTATACTTTTGAATAGTAGGTCGTGATAGTTTTCTTAAATCTTCTTGAAGGCCATCTTTTGAAAAGAGTTCTCTTATATTTTCTAAGAATTGTATATAATCTTTTACATTTTTATAGTCTTCTTCAAGAGTATTATATTCATCCTCTAATTTTTGAAGAGATTCTATTGATTCTTCAATAGTTTTTGATTCACCTTCTAATCTAGATTTATCATTGTTAATTTTTAATCTATTATCTTCTATACTTGCAAGTTGCAATACAAGGGCATTATATTTTTCATCATCATATTTAATCGATTTAATTGCTTCTTTATATTTTAAAAGATTTTTTTCATTTTCGCTGAGAGTTTTTTTCTTATTTTCTAATTTTGATTCAACTGATTCTTTAACTTGAATTGTTCCCTTAAGTTCACGATAATTTGCAACTTTATCTTCCAAATCTTGAATTTTACTGTTTATATCTTCAAGTTCCATGTCTGAATTTAAACCACTGTCTTTACTCATAGCAAGTTTAATAATATTTACTTCATGGTCTTGATCATCATTTAAAAGCTTGATTTTATTTTCAATTTGGTTTAATGGAGGAAGAAGTTCTATTGCTCCTTTTGCCTTAATATATTTATTGTAGCCTTCCTTAGATAAATTACGTCTATCTGTTTCTATTTGAATATTTTCATTTATTTTATCTAAATCTACATTATTAACTTTATTAGAATTACTTTCCTTTTCAAGTGTTTCTAATTTCTTTTTTAACTCAACAATTCTTTCTATTAAATAAGAATTAGAGGATATATTTTTCTCAATTAAGGAAAGATTATTTATTTTTTCTTTAATTTCACTTTTTTCAGATTCAAGTTTTTCAATATCCTCTTTATTTTTCTTAATATTATTTGTAGAATTGATTATAGCATTTTTATAGGAATTTTTTAAATCAATTTTTTTCATATTAGAAATAGTTGATTGACATATCGGACATTTATCACCTACAGACTCTAGTTCTTCTAAAATATTTTCACTTTGAGATATAATCTGATGATACTGTGAGTCTTTTGAGCTTTTCTTTGAAATTAACTCATCTATACCTATAATTTTTTCTTCTAATTCTTCAATTCTTTTTATAATCAATTCACTGATTTGACCTAAATCCTCATTATCATTTTTTAAACTAATATTATTTTCTTTTAAACTGTTAAATAATTCAGATTGAAATTTATTGAATTTTTCATTTTCTTTTTTATATTCTTCTTCTACTATCTCTAGATCTTTTGTAATCTTTTCATAAACTTTAATTTCACTATTCATTTTAGATTTTTCTTCTTTTAAATCATTAATAATAGTTTCAAGACGGTTATAATCATTATAAATTTGTTCGTTTTCTTTTAAAATATTATTTTGATAAATAAAACTTTCTTTTTGTTTATTTAACTCTTCTTTCTTTTGGGTAATATCCATGATTTTCAAATAGGCTTGCCTAAATTCTTTATAGATAGGTAATCTATCTAAATATTTACCAAGTCTTAATACTTCAGATTCATTTTTTCTAATATCATCAAGTTGTGTTTGAAGTTCTGATTTTTCTTGTTTTAAACGTTCAATATCGTTTAAACTTGTTTCAATCATATTTTTATAATTAATATACTCATCTTTATTAGCTTCTAAACTTAATTTTTTAGTATTTATATCTTTATAAAGTATCTCTATTTGATTTAACTCTTCTTGAATTTTTATAAGTTCAGTAGATAAATTATCATATTTTGATTGTTTATCTTTAAGTTCTTTAGTATTTTCATCTTTTCTAGATAATTTACCCCTATATTCAGATTCTAATTTTTCATAATCTGAGATAAATTTTTTAATATTAGTCCATGATTTTTCAAGAGAATCTATACCTAAAAGTTTTCCTATAAGTTTTTTCTTCTCAGAAGGAGTTTTACTAATAAGTTCTGCAATTTCTCCTTGACGAACATAAATAGCATTTAAAAACAAGTCTGCATCCATCTGTAAAATATTTTCAATTTCATTATTTACACTTCTATCTCCTTCACATATCATAGTATTAACATAATTAGACTTGTCATGATTTAATTGTTTATAATATAATTTTGCATGTGATATAGATTTTTCCTTAGATCTTGTAACCTTATAGTGATTACCATTAGATATGAACTCTAATGTAACTTCCATATTATTAAGAATTGTTTTATCATTAGATGTTCTAATTAAATCTGATATTTTATTAGAAGAATGTTGTTTAAATAATGCAAAACTAATAGCCTCTAAAATAGTAGACTTACCTGCACCATTTTCACCGATTATAAGAGTAATACCTGGATTAAATTGAATTTTAGTATTTAAATAACTTTTAAAATTTTTGAGTTCCAACTTTTCAATAATCATCTAATCACCCCCATATCTATCAGCATAAAAATCTTTAACACTATTTTCTGCATCTTCAAGATTATCCTTAGATAATTCATCAAATAAATCAATGGTGAAAGTTACCACTTTTTCTCCTTCATCTTCTAACTTATCCTTAATTAATCTATTAATATTAATTGGTCCTGGATTATAATCAATATTGTCCTTATCATTCTCTTTGAAATCAAATGTTGGCCTATAAGATAAGGATAAATCTGAAAGTTCTTTGTTTAAATATTCATAAACTTCACTACTTGTAAAGTCACTACCAAAAACATTTATATTAATAATTGGTTTTAATTCAAGTTTACTGATTTGGTCTGTTAATTTAGGTATTTCAGTGTAAAGGTTCTTATAGTCAACATTAACATTAATGAATTTACGTGGCAAATCAACAGAAATTCTTTCAGTTTCTACATGACCGTCATCCATTTCAACAAGAACAAAACCTTTACCATTAATATTATAATCATTTAATTCATTTGACTTCCAAATCTCAGTAGAACCGGGATATACTAAACGACCTTCACCATAAGAATCATTAATATAATTATGTAAATGACCCATTGCATAATAATTAAAATTAGTTGGAATATCTCCAATTTCAAGCTCACATTGTGGAATATACTTGTCTATACCTTGATGCAATACTAAAATTTTATTTGTAGAACCTTTAGCTTTTTTAGATAAGGTTTCTAATTTTTCTTTAATTGCTAAATTTCTATTTTGAGGCATATATGGCACTCCACCAATAAAGTAATCTTCTTCTTTAAAATAAGGTTTAATAGGACTAATTAGTTTTATACCATTATCTCGAAATAGTACTTGGGGAGGTATTGGATTAACTCTGCGTGATAGGTCATGGTTACCTGCAATGGCATAAAATGGAATACCTGCATTAGTTAATTTATTAATTTCTTTTTGTACTACTATAAGTGCATCTGTAGATGGACGTGAACTATCAAACAAATCACCACTATGAATAACAAAATCCAAATCTAATTTTATAATCTTATCTATAATCCTTTCAAATCCGTTATAAAAATCTTTTTCACGGTCAATTAAACCATACTGCCTATAACCTAAATGAGTATCAGATAAGTGTGCAAATCTCATGATATCCCTAAACAAAACTTTTTATAGTAAATTAAGTATTTAATTAAATAGTAATACAAAATAATTTAATCTCTAAAGAAATTTTCTAATTAAAAAATAAGAATAAATATAATAATTAAAATTTCTTGAAATTAATAATTAATTATAATTTTATTAAAATCTACATATAAAATTTATTAAACATATTATAGAATTTTAAATATATTTAGGGGCCTGAATTTTTTCGAAGAAAATTAGCTATAATTGCCATTATTTTTATAATTTACCATGTCATTATATTATAGCTTCTAAAAATACAAATTAAAATAGTTTTTTTAATAAAAAAGGTTTTTAAATCCTTAAATTTAAATAATATGTGTTATATATATTTATTTGGAGATAAAAATGAAACACAAAATAAATTTAGATATTAAAGACCCAAATTATACATTGTGAAAGAGATATTTAAAATTATGGATTGCAGAGAATCTTCTGAAATTTTAGCTTCTTGTGGTTTTAAAAACATTGATAAACAAGTATTTACTTTAAATCATATTTATCAGTATGTTCTTTGGTTTAGACATTCCATTCATATTGTATGAGCTTGAATCTAAAGAAAAACTTCGTAAATAATTTAATATTTCTGAAGTTTAAAGTGCTGATCAAGTTTATAAAAATTTTTCACAACAGGACTCAGAAAAACTTGTTAAAGCATTAAATCCTATCTTAAATTCAAGAAATCGTGTTAAAAGAAGAGGAAAAAATATTTTCATTGTTTATGCTACACCTATGGACTTGGATATTAATTTTCATAGAAATAAAAAGACTAAATAATATCTCAAATCATTGAATTTAAAATGGAGTTATTCTTCTAAAGGATTTTATATTGGATTTAAAGAACTGTTATAATTGATTTCGATAATATGAACCCTGTTTCTATTTTAATCCATTCTGGATTCCAAATGATGGAAAACTTTTTGACGAAATTATGGAAAATCTTCAAAAACAGACGTATTATTCAAAAAAGAGATACATTAATTTTTGACAAAGCTATTACAGCTATAAAAACTACCAATTGGAATTAGCAAATATAAATCATTCATTTTATTCTCGCAAAAGACAATTTCAAAAGAAACAAACTAAATGACCAATTATCCTACCCATTATCATCATTTATGAAAAAATAAAATTAAAAATGAAAAAAGATTTTTTAAGATTCTAAAAGATGAATTATTAAAAAAATTAGATAAATGGAAAAACTTCAAACCAATTAGAGTATAAATAGAAGATTTTTTTAAATTACTAAAACAAGGACTTAATTTAAGAGAAATTCATAAATATACACCAAAATCTGTTGAAAAAACAGTATATCTAAATGTATTTTAAGAGCATTAATTATATCACAAGGATTTAAATCAAAAACAGCCATACAACAATTATCTGAAAAATTGAAAAATTCAGAACCCCTAAATAAGATTTTTATCTAAGTTTCTCATATGAAAAAATCTAGCATCTTATATTTTTAAATTGTATTTTTTTTTAGAATGAATAATTAATGAGGTTCTAAATTAATGAAATATCTTTGTGGAGTTAATATTTTTAATGTAAATTTCCAAAGGGCCTAAATTATTTTTAAGCACAAAAAATTAAGAAAATTAATCTTTTTTTTTAGATTATAAGATTTTTAAAAAAATAGAAAAAAAATTAAGAGTTTATTATAATAAAACTCTTAAAATATTATATAATTTTTTTTATGGTTTTACAGTTATTTTAACTTTTTTTGTTACTTTATTGTAGTAATGGTTTCCTGTAGATGTTATAACTGCATTGTATGTACCTGTTTTCTTAAGATTTCTTATTGTAAATGTTGCTTGACCTTTACTATTAGTTTTAGTAGTATATGTTTTACCGTTAATTTTTATTGTAACTTTTTTGTTTTTTACTATTTTGTTTTGGTTCATTAATCTTACAACATATTTTTTAGCTTTTACTTTAAGTTTATAGCTTGCTGATTTTGCAGTTATTTTTGGAGTAGCCTTTTTAACTGTAACTTTTCCTAATGCTGATGAAGCC
>NZ_CAJOKH010000026.1 GCF_905235195.1 uncultured Methanobrevibacter sp.
ATTTACTGATGATAATTGGGATGATGGTGATTTAAAAGAAATTTCATCAAATTATGAGTTTATATGGATTGATTCTACCCATAAAAGAATTATTGGTAAGGATTGTGATAAAATATGTAAATATTTTAAATAGGATGTGTTTGGAATGAACAAAAATTTAGGTGTGTGTTTTTATGGATTTGAAGGTGGAACACGGACATATTTGAAATAATATCGCTATAATTTTGTATAAATTCTAAAGAAAAATCTCTGGATTCCATTAGAAGAATTTGCAATAAAGAAGATTCAAATAACAAAGCAAAAATTGAATATAGAAAAAAGAAAAAAATTAATTGAAAAAACTTGCAAACCCAAAAAATTCAATAGATATTAAGTAAAGAAAAGAAAATTAACATAATTTTAGATAATACAAAAATACATAAAGCTAAAATGGTCTTAAAGGCAGCGAAAAGATTAAATATAAATTTAATTTTTTTAAGTCCATATCCACCATATTTAAGTCCAATTGAAGATGTATGTAGAGTAATTAAAAAAATAATATATAAAACAATTCTATAATAATGTAAAAGACTTAATTAAATTGTTTGAAGATAAATATTATGAAATAATTAACTCAAAAACATTTTATGAAAATTGACTATACCAATTTAGTATTAACTTTTAGAGAAAAACTACAAATATGAACTTTTTATTTACTTATTCTTAATATACATAAAACAGTCATCATCATGAGAATTAATGACACCTATTGCCTGTAGATAAGAATAGATTATAGTTGGCCCTATAAACTTCATCCCTCTTTTTTTTAAATCATGAGATAAATCCTCAGATAAGGGAGAGCTTGTTTTATTGTTTTCATAAATAACCTCATCTGGTATAAAAGTCTTTAGATAATTATGGAAACTACCAAACTCCTTTTGAATCTCTTTGAAAACCTTCCCATTATTTATACTAGCTGATATTTTCAATTTATTTCTGATGATATCTTGATTGTTTTCTAGCTCTTCAACTTTTTTATCATTGTAAGATACTACCTTATCAATATCGAAATTATCATAAGCCTGTCTAAAAGCTTCTCTTTTGTTAAGAACAGTTTCCCATGAAAGACCTGCCTGAAATGATTCTAAAACTAACATTTCAAACAGATATCTCTCATCAAAGTTTAAAACACCCCACTCTTCATCATGATATTTTACATACAAGCCATTATCTAAATTACACCAAGAACATCTCTTTTTTCCATCATTAACTGACATATTTAAACTCCAAAAATTAATTACTCAAATTAGTTAAACTATCTAATAAAGATTTACTTATTGCATATTCTCTTTTATAATTTATTAAATTATTTGTTATTGTTTTTGAAAATCTCATAATTGCATATTCATCATATGAAAACTTAATATTATTATATTTTACATCCATTAAAATAAGTTGTCGAGGATTTGTTAATTTAATAACTGGTTTTTTACTAAATTTAGGATGTAGAAAATTATCAATATCCTTTAAATCCAAATTTCCATAATTTACATCTAAAATTACACGGATAATCTTTCGAACCATATTCCATAAGAAATTTTCACCGAAAATATCAATAAAAATAGGTCCACCTGAAAAATCTTCACAATTATTTAATATATCCAAGTCATCATCAACCATATTTTCTAATATTAAACTTGAATATTTGTTGTTAGAAAAATTATTATTGGAAATATTAACTTGAATGTTTTGAATGGTTCGTATCGTATTATCTGCACCTTTATTTGTAAAATTTGAAAAATCATATGTGCCTATAAACTTTTTTGAAGTCTTTTCTAAAAGATCCATATCTAAATTAGAGTTAAAAAGTACATATCTATACCATCTAGTATTAGCATGACGAGGATTAAAATTATCTGAAACATTAGTATATCCAAGAACTCTAATATCATCAGCCAAATTATCATTTAATTCATTGATATTAAAATCTTTATTAGATTTAAAAACCACTACATTTCCAAGACTATGTACTCCACGGTCTGTTCTTCCTGCAATCCTAAAATGTGCTTCTTTAGGATTATGAATATAATTTAACTTTTTCAAATTATAAATTAATTCTCCTACAACAGTTCTAAAATCAGGTTGGCTTTGAAAACCATAAAAATTTGAACCTATATATCCTAACTTTAATGCAATATGAGTCATAATAACCAATCATTAAATTGAAATTGATTAAAAATATGAATTATTAAATATAGTCTTGGACATTAAAAATCTAATTTATAAACAGGGATTTTATATAAAGGTTTCTAATTTTTTTGTCCAGAACTATATCTAAAAATATCTATTTAATATTTGTAAATTATTTAATAAATATTATTTTAAATTATATTAAGGTACTTTCAAAAACTTTGTGATAATTGTTATTTTCTATTTTTTTATCTTACAATGATTAAGGTTTAATAAGTGTAAATATACCTATAGAACTTTTATTTTTCTATTAGCTAAATAATATTTAATTTCACTTATAGTAAATTACTAAACTTTTATTATATTTGCTTATAAATGATTTATAATAAAAATTTGGTAAACAACTATAATCTATTAAGTTATCAATTTTTAAATTAAAAATAAATAATAAATGACGGAAATTTTTGTGAGTGTAAATAATAAAAATTTAAATCACTTAAGTTTTTGAAGTGAATATATTAAATTATATTCTTAAAATATTATAAACAATATTAAAGAAAAAAAATTTAAAGTTTATTAGAATAATAATATTAAATTATTTAAAAAAATAAATATTAATAATATTAATTTATTTAAAAAAATAAAATTAAATAGTATCTAATTTTTTCATAAATAAGAAATTAGAAAAGGAAAAAAGATTATGAAAAATAAAGTATTTTCAATAAAAAAAGATTATGCTCCTCAAGACTATTTGACAATTTCAACAAAGTCTAATATCCAATCAGAAAATACCATAAGTTATTTCTCTCTTGGTAAAAATACAGATATTAGTGCAGAATCTTATTCAAAACATGTGATTTTAATAGGAAATGGAGGAATTGGAGAGATCAATATTGAAGGAGAGATGAATACTTTAAAAAAAGATGAAATCATATTTATTTTAAAAAATACTAAATATGGAATATCCACAAAAGAAGGATTTGTATTTAGTGAAATAATATTAGACAAGGAGAAATACAATATGAATGAACTTATAAAAGCAGGAGAAGTTTTCAAACTAGGAAATCTAATTTCATACCAAGAAGGTAGTATAGTAAATTTAGATGTAATATCAAATGAAAGCTTTAAATTTGTAATAATGGCTTTTGATGAAGGTACCGGATTATCTGAGCATGCTGCACCTGGTGAGGCAATAATTTTTGCTCTTGAAGGTAAAGGAATTATTGGTTATGAAAAAGAAGAACATCCAATAAGTGCTGGAGAAAACTTCCACTTTGCAAAAGGTGGAATGCATACTGTTAAAGCAGATGGTAAATTTAAAATGGGATTACTACTTGTTCTAAAATAAGCATTATTTATTAAAAAAAATCTGATTATTTTAATTTTTAAATTACATAAATTTTTAAAATTTTATATTTATCAATTGTTTTACATGGAGTTTTTAAAATAATTAAAATTTAAAAATAGAACATAAAATGAACTTAAATTTAATAACTATTCATAATATTTATAAATAAAATTAAACTAAAATATTCAATATTAAATAAGTATACTATTTTTTTAAATAAGTTCTCTTTTTAAAATAATTTAAAACTTAAATAAAATTTATTTAATGTTTAATATATAAATTTAATCATTACAATACTGTAATTTTATTATAATAATTCTTATTTAAATATAAATTTCAAAAGTTAAATGGAGAGGTTTTACATTAAAACAAAAATGGACAAATTTTTATATGGTGTAAAAAAAGGATTTCCAATTGTTTTTGGATATATTCCAATGGGAATTGGATATTCAGCTATAGCGATAAAAGCTGGATTAAATCCTTTTGAAACAGTTGGCATGTCTATCTTTGTTTATGCTGGTGCTGGTCAGATTATGGCAGTATCTATGTTAGCTCAAGGAGCAACAATTATAAATATTGTCCTAACTAGTTTTGTTATAAACTTCAGATATTTTATTATGAACACAGTTGTTTTCAACAAAGTTACAGAATCAAATACAAAACTAAATATTTTATCCAGCCATTTTGTAGTTGATGAATGTTTTGCACTATTTTCACTAATGGAAGAATCATCAATTTGGACCTATCTAGGAGTAAGTGTTATCCCCTACCTTTCATGGGTTTTAGGAGCTGCTATTGGAGTATTTGTATTGAATTTATTACCAGTGATAGTTACAAATAGTTTTAATATTTCTTTATATGCATTGTTTGTTGCAATTTTAATACCTAATCTTAAAAAAAGCAAAACTATTACTATAACAGTTATAATTACAGGAATATTAAATTTTATTTTACAATACTTCCTAAGTAATTGGTCACTGATTGTTGCAACAATTATCGGTGCTATAATTGGAACATATATTGTAGATGATAAGGACCTTAATCTTGAAGTTGAAAAAGAGCTTTTAAATAAGAAAAAAAGAGGAGAGGATATTTATGAATAATATTCTGATTTTAATAATATTATGTGCAATTGTAACATTTATTCCTCGACTTATTCCTGCAATCTTTGTAAATAAGCTTGATTTTGGACCAAAATCTACAAAATTCTTAAATCTACTACCATATACAGCACTTACTGCTTTAATATGTCCCGGTGTTCTAACTGTAGATACTCAGATTTGGTATGTTGGTCTTGTAGGTGCAATTGTAGCAGGAACTTTATCCTGGAAAAAGGTTCCATTAGGTGCAATTGTTATTATTACAGTTATTGCTTTAATAATATTCTATACTATAATTGACATTTTACATATAATCTAATTAATATCAAATAAAATTAATATATTGAGTAATCATAAAATTAAATAAATAATAGGACAAATAAAACCTAAAAAAATTAAATTAAAATAAATAGAAGAAAAAAGATAAAGTAAAACCTAAAATACTAAATAAAATAAATAAAATAAAATAAAAAAAATAAAATAAAATCTAAGATACAAAAATAGATAAATAGAATAAAAAAAATTAAATAAAAAATAAAAGATTTAATCATTTAATAAAACTCTATCAGGAGCAGTATATAAATTAAATCTATCATTTCTTACAAAACCCACCATAGTTATATTAGCTTCATCTGCAATAAGATAACCAGATCCTGCTGGTGCAGCATTTGATATAACAATTGGAATTTTAACTCTAACGAATTTTATAATCATATCTGCAGGCATTCTTCCACTATAACAAATATAAGAATGAGTCAAATCATAATTTTTACGTGCTGCAGCACCAATTACCTTATCTACAGCTACATGACGGCTCACATCTTCACGTATAATAACTTCATCACCATAAATCAATTGTGCCACATGTACACTTCCTGTTTCTTTCCATATTTTAGCATTATCAGTTAATACTGCCATATTATTAATAATATCATTTGCCTTTATTTTTAAATCGGAAAAAACAGGTTCAATTGTCTTAAGTTCACTTCTCCACCCACCAGCACTATCTGACATTAAACTTTCATAGATAATCCCTTGATTATCCTCACCTTCTGTAGTTGAAATATTAGTTTTAACCTTATGATTATATTTTGTTTTTAAAAAAATAGCATTATCTTTAATTTGAATTGATACTACATCATCCATCCCTTTAATTAATCCTTCACCTAAAGCATAACCTATACAAAAATCTTCCAAATCTTTAGGATATGTGGAAAACTTTCTCACTTGTAACTCGTCAATATAGATAAAAATGTTTTCGTCTTTAACTGTTTTTTCTAATACTTTCTCAAATTCTCCATTTTGCCATCTGATAGCCGGAATTTTTTTAATATAATCCATAAAAAACACCAATATATAAATTTAATAAAGTGAATTTTTTAATAATTAAATTTTTTTAATAAATTGAATTTTTTTTAATAAAGTGAAATTTTGAAAAAAAATGAATTTTTTATTTGAATAAATATATTAGATTATTAAATTTTATACTTAATTAATTTAATTAGAAAACCCATATTTAGTAAGTAGAAAAATTGATTTATAGAATATAATAAAAAAATTTAAAAAAAACTTAATAAATATAAAATAAATTTAAATATAGAAAATAGTTTTAAATAAATAACTCTAATAAAATATTAAAAAATAGTAAAAATAAAAATAAATCTTATAACAATAATACTAATAAATAAATTAAATATCATAAATTAGGTTTGAAAATATGGAAATAATTATACAGATTATATTACTTCTTATTGGATTTGTTCTTTTAATTAAAGGAGCAGATATTTTTGTAGATGGTGCAAGTAATATTGCATATCACTTTAAAATATCTACAGTAGTAGTTGGATTAACAATAGTGGCATTTGGTACTAGTGCACCTGAAGCTGCAGTATCCATTACATCAGCTCTTGCAGGAAACAGCTCACTTTATATGGGAAATATTATTGGAAGTAATATTTTCAATATACTGGCCGTAATTGGTATCTGTGCACTTATTGCCAATATGAGTGTCGATAAAATCTTAATTAAAAGAGATTTCCCTTTTACCCTAATTTCAAGCCTTGGACTACTTCTAACAGCATGTCTTTTTAGAGAGATTAATAGACTATTTGGTTTAATATTTTTAATACTTGTAATAGTTTATGTATATTATACAGTTAAACAATCTAAAAATGACCAATCATCAGATGATATTGTTGAAGCAAAACTATCAGTTGCTAAAGCTATACTTTTTATTGTCATTGGTTTAATTGGAGTTATTATTGGATCTGATTTGGTTGTAAATTCATCAAGTTTTATTGCATCACAATTTGGTTTAAGTGATGCATTAATTGGACTGACGATTGTAGCAATAGGTACTTCATTACCTGAACTTGTAACATCCATTACTGCACTTAAAAAGGGCAAACATGGCATGGTAATTGGAAATGTTCTAGGATCATGTATTTTTAATATCCTATTTATTACAGGTATAACTAGTGTAATATTACCAACACATATTGAAACTAAAATGATTTTTGATATTTTTATTATGAGCCTAATAATCATACTTGGATCAATATTTGCTACAACTAAAGAAGAAATAGATAGAAAAGAAGGTCTTGTCCTAGTTATACTATTTATAATTTATATGGTGTATATTATAATTAGGAATTAGCTAATTTGATTAAGTAAATAATTGATTATATATAAAAACAGAATAAAATAAATTAATAAACAATCAACTAAAAGATTTAAAATAAAGAAAAAAATAGTATTAATCCATTAATTATGGATTAATAAAACATCAGTATCAACAATTGAAACAATTTTTTCTGCAACACTTCCAATTAAAAGTTTATGTAATCCGCTTTTACCAGAAGATGAAATTACAATTAAATCAACATCCTCTTCATTGGCAATTTTTTTAATAGATTCTGCAGGAAAACCAGATACAACCTTAGTTTTAACCTTTACTCCAACATCCCCTATTTCAGCTTTCATTTTCTCAACATTATCTCTAGCTTCTTTCATAACTTTTTGATTTAATGCACGCACATGCATTTTATTTTGAAATTGGTATGGTTTAATCTTAGTTGCAACCGAAACCACTAAAAGCTCTCCATCATCATCCAATACATTTAACGCTCTTGGTATTTCCTGATTTGCATAATCAGAACCATCTGTAGGTAATAAAATTTTTTTATACATCATATCCCTTCAACTAAATTTTTAATAAAATTTAAATGAGAATCAATTATTATGTTAAAATATATTATTAATTAAATTATTGATTTTGAAATAAATAAATATATCTTTTTAATTTTATTATAATAATAATTATTAAATTCATTTTTTCTTAAAAAAAAAATATTTTAAAACTAAAAAAAAGGAGACAGTTATCAAATAAAATACATTACTTTTAAAATTAAAGAAAATTAAATAAAAAAAAATAAAATTTATAAAAAGGAAAAAATTAGAAAACAAGTAATATACTATTCTTCTAATTCAACACCCCTTTTACCTGCTAATCTTCCAAGGAAGATAGTTACAACAACAGCAATAATAGTTACAACAATTGCATAAGTAAATAGGCCTACAAGTGCATTACCTGCTGTGAAAAACTGAGCAATTAATTTTCAATTGCAGTGTTCCATGCTAAAGCAGCAACTAATCCAAATGCAGTTGTTAATAATGTAATAATAGTTTTTAAAACTTCTCCACCTATTTTAGTCATTTTTTTTTACTGCTCAATTTAATTTATATAAAAAAAATTTTAAATAAAAAACTAATTAAAAATTTATAAAATCAACCAAATACTTATAAAAATTTATTTAACTAATTTTAAATAATTAGTCAATATTTAGTTTATTAAATTAGATATAAATTAATTAGTCAATGCTAAATATTCATTTTAAAAAAAATAGAATAATTAAAAAATAGAATTAAATAAAATAAAAATGAATTAAAAAAAATAAATTTTTAAAAAACTACCCACTAAGGACAATATACTTAAAAAAAATTAATTGGTTTTTTCAAATTCATTATTAATGTAATATACCAAAAAAAATTAATTGGTTTTTTCAAATTCATTATTAATGTAATATACCATTATAGTTGCAGCTGTTAAATCTGCAGTGGTACCTGGATTTAGATGATTATCATAAAGATAGTTGTCAAACTCATGAAGATATTCTTCAAAATTTTCTAAGTCCTTGTATTTTAATAAATCCCTTGTTTTAACTGATACTTCACTTGCAACTTCATCATTATATTTACGAGAAATTAAAGTATCTGGAACCTTTTGTAAAATTTCAAGAAAAGTCAATACACCAGATTTATTAAGTGAATTATTTACACGAAGTTCACTATATATTGGATATGAAAACTCAAATATTATAGGCATTTTACTTGTCAATTCACTTGCCAAATCATCCCATGGAGCAGATATTTTTAAAACATCCCACAAAGTCTGATTATTTTTTATAAGTTCTTCTTTTGCCTTATCACTGGTTACATCATATTCATCTTGATCTCCCATTCCACCTGCTGAGGCAATATTAATAGCATCATATAAATAAATTGCATCTTCAACAGTAGATACAGCCATAATCTTACCAATATTATCTCTAAGCTCTTCCATATTATTACTAATAGCTGCAGCTGCACCAATAGGAAATGTCATCATTACAATTCCAAGATTAGTATTGTTTTCAATCCACTCATTAGTTTCCGTAACTGCATCATAAACAGCTTTTCCAATTTGAATTTTTGATAAATCATCTTTATTTTCAATAGTTCTTTTAGATAAATGTCGAAGATGATCTCCAATAACAATTCCACTTATTAAAAAATCTTCAAAAACCATATCGTCATAGTCACGGGTCCTATGTACATTCCCTGGTTTTGGATAACCACTAACTTCTAATACAGATGCAATCTGAACAATTTTACCTATCATTTCTGGATTTAACATAGTTTTCCTCCAAATTATAAATTATCAAGCAAATATGGTGTAAAATAGCTTATAATTAAATCAGAACCTGCTCTTTTAATTGAAAGTAAAGATTCCATTATGGACTCTTCGTTTAAATAACCTTTTTCAATAGCTGCCATAATCATAGAATATTCTCCACTTACATTATAGCTGACAAGAGGAAGTGAAAATTCTTCTTTAATCGTTTTAATAATATCAAGATAGGAGAGTGCAGGTTTAACCATTAACATATCCGCCCCTTCAATTACATCCAACTCACATTCACGCACAGCTTCACGACTATTTGCAGGATCCATCTGATAAGATTTTCTATTACCCTGACCAGGAGTTGAACAAGCTGCATCCCTAAATGGAGCATAGAATGAAGAAGCATATTTAGCAGAATATGATAAAATCAATACATCAGAAAAACCTGCATCATCCAGACCTTTTCGAATTGCTTGAATTCTCCCATCCATCATGTCAGAAGGTGCGATAACATCAGCACCTGCTTTAGCTTGTGAGATTGCAGTTTTTACAAGGTATTTTAATGAGGAATCATTTAAAATCTTTATACCGTCATCAGTATCATCATAAATATCATCCTCAACATAGGTTTTAATCAAACCACAGTGGCCATGAGAAGTATATTCACACAAACATACATCTGCCATAACTATAAGATTAGTTTCTTTTTTTAAGGTCCTTATTGCATTTTGAACTATACCATTATCATCAAATGCAGGAGAACCTATTTTATCTTTTGTCTCTTCTTTTGGAATTCCAAAAAGTATTATGGATTTAAGACCTTTAGCTTCTAACTCTTTTGCATACTCTACACCATCTTCAATAGAATATCTAAATTGTCCAGGCATGGTGGAAATCTCTTCTTTTTCACCTTTTTCAAGCCCCTCTTTAAAGTAAATAGGATAAATTAAATCTTCCTTATTTAATTTATTTTCTCTTACCATATCACGCATATTTGAATTTTTTCTAAGTCTCCTCATTCTAACTACTGGATAGTCCATATTAACACCTTACGCATCATAAAAATAAAATTTTATGAAAAATTATTATGAAATTAATAAAAAATTGGTCAATAATTTCAAGTGTAAATTATATATTATTTTATAAATTTTTAAGAATATTTAAAGTTTAATTTCTAATAATATATCATTCAATATATTAAATTTAATTTTTAAACCTATCATAATGTTAAATAAGAAAATAAAAGAAAATTTTATTTAACAAAATAAATGAACACTTATAACTTATAATATTCTGCTTAGTCTAATAAATATTAGTATAAAATATAATATTTATAAATAAATCCTTTAAAAACTCTAATAGCTAATAAAATATAATATTAAAATGAAAATAATTAATATCATATTATAAATTGAAACATTATTAAATTTTAAAGAAGAAATTAAAAACCAATATTATATATTAATCCAATAAATTTATAGTTTATTAAAATTTATAAAGCATATATTTTATTACTATTTATAAATATAAAATAAATATATATTATAATACTTAATTAAACCAATAGAAATTTGATAAATATTGAGGTATATTATGTTAGATAACTTTTTTAAATTTAGTGCTAGAAATACCGATATAAAAACAGAATTCGTGGCTGGTTTAACTACATTCTTTGCAATGTCATATATTTTAGGAGTTAATCCTGATTTACTTGCAAATGCAAATATGCCTTTAAATGGAGTATATTTTTCCACGGCCCTTGCTACAGCCATATCTTGTATAATAATGGGACTATTATCTAATTATCCTCTCGGTATTGCTCCAGGTATGGGAGTAAATGCATTGTTTGCAATTACTGTTGTAAAAACAATGGGATACAGTTGGAAAGCAGCTCTTGCAGCAGTATTATTAACTACAATACTCTTTTTTATAATTACCATAAGTGGTTTAAGAATAAAAATTATAAAAGCTATACCCGATGTTTTACATTTAGCAATGGGTGCAGGTATTGGATTTTTCCTAGCATTTATCGGTATAAAAAATGCAGGAATAATTATAAGCAACTCAACAAATATTGTTGGTCTATCTTCTTTAACTTCTCCAGCTCCGCTTTTAGCCTTACTTGGTATTGTAATAACATTAATATTATATATTAGAAAAATACCTGGAAGTATATTTTTAGGATTATTAATTACCTCAATCATTGGTTTAATTTTTACATCAATAGGATTTGGTGTTAACTCACCTATACAAATGCCAACAATACCTTCCCATTATATTTTTCTTAATTTTGACACCTCTACCGTATTTGCATTTATTTCTGGATTTAAAGAGTTATTTTCAGGGAACATAAACCAATTAATTATGGTTATTTTTTCATTCATCTTTTTCATATTCTTTGATACTACCGGAACATTTATTGTGCTAGGTAAACAAGGAGATTTTCCTAAAGACGAAAAAGGAGAATATGAAGGAACAGATAAAGGATTTTTAGGAATAGCTATAAGTAATATTATTGGAGTCATTTTAGGTACTAGTCCTTTAATTACATATATTGAAAGTTCAGCAGGAGTTGGTGCTGGAGGTAGAACAGGTTTATCTACTATTTTTACAGGTATCTTCTTTTTAATATCAATGATTTTTGCCCCAACAATACTAAGTTTATTCACTCCATCTGTCACTGCAGCTGCTCTTGTAGTTGTAGGTATACTGATGATAGGGCAACTTAAAGAAATTGATTGGGATGACTTTATTTCCCTTGCCACAGTATTTACAACAATTAATATGATGCTTTTAACCTCCTCAATTATATTAGGTATTGCATTTGGATTTATAATATATACTATTACATCCATTGCATCTGGTAAAGCTAAAGAATTACATAAGATAGGGTGGATATTAACTATAGTCTTTATTTATTACATATTATTCGGAATTAAATAAAATATTTATGTATATATAATCTAAATAACTTTATAAAATAAAAATAAATATAAACACAATAATAATTTTCATTGAAAATAAAAAAAAGGTAAAAAAATGTCTAATATTAGTGGAAAAATATTTACAACAACTAGTTTTGGTACAAGTCATGGAAAAGCCATAGGTGCAATAGTAGACGGATGCCCTGCTAACCTTGATTTAAATGAAAAGGACATACAAAAAGAATTGGATAAACGTAAACCTGGAACAAGTAAAATTACAAGTCCCCGTAAAGAATCAGATGAACTAGAAATATTATCCGGCTTGTTCAATGGAAAAACAGATGGTACACCAATATGTTGTGTAGTTTATAATAAAAACCAAAATTCTAGAGACTATGAAAGTATAAAGAATACTCCTCGCCCAGGACACGGAGACTTTGGATGGATAAAAAAATTTGGCAATTATAATTATAATGGTGGCGGCCGTGGAAGTGGAAGAGTAACAATTGGTCATGTAATTGGTGGTGCAATATCTAAAAAATTATTATATGAAACTTATAATATTAAAGTAATTTCCCATGTAGTGCAGATTGGAGATATTATAGGAAAAAGTGTAGATATTAATGAAATTGAAGAAAAATCTCAATTAAATGATGTTAGATGTTGTGATAAGGAAGCTTCTAAAGCTATGGAAGAATTAATACTTGAAAAAAAAGCTGAAGGCGATTCTGTTGGAGGTATTGTAGAGACAATTGCAGTAAATGTACCTGCTGGAATTGGTGAACCTGTTTTTGGAAAACTTGATGGAGATATTTCAAAAGCATTAATGGAAATAGGAGCTGTAAAAGGTGTAGAAATTGGTTTAGGCTTTGATGTTGCAACTGCATCTGCATCTGAAATTAATGACGAATTTTTCTATAAAAATAATAAAATTTATACTAAAACAAATAATTCTGGAGGCATACTTGGAGGAATATCCAATGGGATGCCTATAGTTACAAGAATTGCAGTTAAACCTACACCATCAATATCTAAAAATCAAAACACAATTGACTTATCAAATGGTGAAAACTGTACGATCAATATTGAAGGTCGACATGACCCATGTATTTGTCCAAGAATAACTGCAGTAAGCGAATCAACAATAGCTATGGTTTTAGCAGATCATATGATACGGTCTGGATTCATACACCCTAATGATTTAGATAAAATGAAGAAATAGCTACATAGCTAATTGATTATAGTAAATTACTAAACTTTTATTATACTTGCTTATAAATGATTTATAATAAAAATTTGTTAAACAACTATAAATAAAAAAAATAGTTTTTAGAATAAATTTCATTTATTCTAATAATTTATTAAAAAATATACTTTAATTTTAAAATAATGGTATTAATTAGAATTTAAAATAATATTACTATTTAGGATTCATTGATTTTACTTCATTAACAAATCCTGTAAGAACTTCTTTTGAAAATCCTTCTATAAATTTAATAGAACCTGCAACTTCATGTCCTCCACCATCAATACCTGCATTAGGAAGAGTTTCTATTAAATTAATAATAATTTGATTAATATCGAAACCATAATCTTTATTAACTGTCTCTGTTGCCCTTATAACACCAAAATCAGGACCATGGCCTAAAGTTACTACAGGTTTATCAGTTCCTATATCCTTTGAAAGTTTATCATGTACAAAACCACATGTTTTACCCGGTGCAGGGAAAGTAAATTTATGAGTATATTTTTCAACATCAATAACATTTAAATAAATACCATTTTCAAATAATGTTTGATTTACATTAGGTAATGCTGCTTTAAGTTGAGTGTCAACACGCTTCTCATACTCTTTATATAATGCATTAATCATAGCCTCATGCATATCCTGGTTATCAACATTAAGTATAGTATCAATAATGCCTCTACCATTCATAAACCTTAAGAAGTATGCTTCAAAATCAGTACATTCTGCAATTTTTCTAAGTTTATCCTTACTGTAACCTAAATCTTCTGCTATTTTAATATACTGATCTACCTCATCACATTCTGCATGATCACCTGTAACTGCAATTGCAGGAAGATGTTTAATCAAATCTTTAACTTCAGGGTTTATTAAACATGCAACTTCACTTGCAAGTGCACCTGCAGTAATCTGTGAATCTCCACCAACAAGATAAGGATTAACATGCATATCAACATAATCATCAACAGCTACACGACCATCAACAACATCCCCTGGAGAGTGATGATCTATAATAACAATTTCAATACCAAAAATCTTCGCCTGCATAAGTGCAACAATATCTTCCTCTGTAGAGCCATTGTCCAACATTACAAGAAGAGGTAATTTTTGGCCATGTCTATCTAAATCCTCAAGTGCAAAGGATAAATCTTTTACAACATCTTCAAGTTCATAGAATGGTGCTTTAGAAGGAGATCTTTTAAAGTAATGGTATTTAGCATCTCCATCAGGATTGTATTCTTCTATTAATGGTACAACTGCTTTTTCCATTGCAACACCAGAGCAGATACCATCTGCATCTGCATGATGTCTTAAAAGAATAGTCCGACCATCTAAAATAGCACGCCTAATTCTTTTTGCAGCATCTAACATTTTAGGTTTTAATCTATTTAAAACATCAGATTCTATTAAAAAGCTATTGAATTCAACTTCTGCCTTTTTATCTAATGCTTCATCAATTAAACGATAGAGATTATCTTTCTCATCACCAGTTAATTTTTCCATATCAGCTGCTTCAATTTGAATATCACCATCATGTTTATTAACTTCTCCAACTATCTCTACAATATCCTCAAGTTCAACTTCAGGATAAGCTCTTACACCAGCTTCTTCAAATGCAGCTACATAAGTTGTAGCTGTATCATCTGTTATAGTAAATATTGTTGGACCTGAAGTTTGCTGAATCTGTGAAGCCATACCCTGGATTTTAATAACCTTACCCATGTATTCATCATCAATTAATCCAATTGGAGTTCTTTCAATGTTTTTCTTAAGTTTTTTAAGAGTATAATGAGTAAATGATACAGGCCCTAAATCAACTTCATTCCTATGAGTTTTAACCTCAATAACCTTAACATTTATAATTTGGCCAACTTTATAACCTGATTTAGCAGTTCTCATTAAACCCCAAACCTGATTGTTTAAACTAACAAAAACTCCAAATTTTGCAACTTTTGAAATTTTACCTTGATAATAATTGTTAACCTTTAAATCACTCATTTCACATAAAGGGTCTAAAGTATAAACAATATTTTTATTTTTTTCATAAAGTATATGTTCTTCTTCTTTATCTTTTTTCTCTTTAATGATTTTCATACAATCATCACAATATTCTTTATCTGAATTTAAAATTTTTCCACATTCCCCACATACATAAATAAATCCAGTACCATCACATCTTAGACAATGATCTTTAACTTCCACTTGTCCCTTTCCATTACATACTTCACATGGAACATCTTCATCAGCATCTAAGTCAAATTTTTCTTTAGCACGATTATTTACACCTTTAAAGTGGTCTCCTAATTCGATGGTATCTTGATAACCTATTCCACCGCAGGCATCGCAATCCTTATAATCTACTACAATAGTCCCTTTACCTTTACAATTTGGACATTCTTTTTTCATTTTCTCCACTCAAAATAATAATCTTTAATTAAATAAATGTTTTAAATTATTCCACTACTCAATAGAATTATATTTTACTATAAAGTAGTGTTTTCAAATTTTTCAGGATTATCTTTCACTAAATTTGCTCTTTGATATTGGTAATTTAAAGCATCACTCATTGCATATCCTGCCTTATAAATATAATCATTACCACTACTTACATATCCTCCTTTAAGTGCAATAGTTGCATTTAATAAAAGAGTAGACGCATTTTGTTTATATTCTAATTCTTGAGAAGTAAGATTAAGATATGTAGCATAAATTTGATTATTTAAACGAAAATCATCGTGGTCTAAACGATTTAAAATATCTCTTGCCCTTTGAAATGACTGAACTGAATTTGTAAGTTCATTTGCAGCACTATCATAATTTTCATTATTTAAATCAATTACCGCTTTATTATAGCTTTCATCACCATCGATAATTTCTTTATTTAAATCCTTAATAGACTGGTTTACACCATTCATAGTAGTAGTGATAAAACCAAATGCAAGAACTCCTATAAGAATAATAGAACAAACAATTAAAAAATTTTTTTTCATGATTATCCATTTTTTCAAATTTTATCAAATCTAACAATATAATTATTTATTAACAATTCATATTATAGTTTATGATAAAATGAATTTGAAATATATTAAAAGAAAAATTATAATGGTGCTTTAAAATTATAAAATTTAAAAAAATCTAAAAAAAAGTAAAATCAATCATTGATTATATGTTTAAATAATTATAAAAATTAAAAATGCATAAAAAAAGAAAATTGATAAATTAAACTAAAAAGTGATAAAAATAATAAATTAATAATAAAAAAAAATAATAAAAATTAATTAGAAACTAATTAATTATTGTGATGGCCAAAGACCATGTACATTACAATATGCGCAAGCTTTAAAATCAGCTACTTCACCATCTACTTTAAATATAGCTTTTGGCTCATCACCTGGTTTTAAATTTGCTCTATAAACTTGTTCACCATCAGTTAAAATAATAAAATTAATGAAATGATCATCATCCATAGGGTGTGGAATTTCACCAAGTTTTACACTAATTCCACCATCAACTTTTTCAATGATTGGAATATGTTTTGCTCCACCTTCTTCTTTAACTTCAGGAGTTAATAATGCCATTTCTTCATTACAGCAAACTAAAGTTCCTGCACCTGCATTAGCAATTTCAACTACATTTCCACATGTAAAACATTTATAAATTTGATTAATTTCAACCATATTATCACTTCCAAAAAATAAATAATATATTCTTTAATAAAAATTTATATTAAGTTGAATATATAAGTTTTTATAAAATGAATAAAATTTAAAAATATTTAATAAAACCATTAAAGT
>NZ_CAJOKH010000027.1 GCF_905235195.1 uncultured Methanobrevibacter sp.
TAAATTTCCAAAATTCAAACTATAATCAATTCAATAACTATAATAATATTATATATAAACTAATATTTAAAAATAAGTATTAAAAATAATTAAAATAAGTTATAAATATATTAAAATTAATATATAAAGAATTAAAATAAAAATAAATAAAATTAACTAAATTGAAGAAAAACGAGTTGAAAAAAAGTAGTGAAAATGAAAAAAAATTCGAAAAAATCTTAAGTTTCTAGCAGTGAAAAATTATATAATTTTATATTAATATCATAATTTTAAAAAAAATGAAAAAAATATATGGTAAATTTTAAAAAAAGTAATATAGATTATATTTATTTAAAAAAACTCTCATTAAATTATAAATGATTTATAAGAAAAAAGACTGTAATAGAAATAAATGATTTATAAGAAAACTTAGAAAGACTGTAATAGAGCTAAATGATTTATTCAATTAAATGATAAGAACCTAATATTTTAAAAAATGAAGTGTTAGCTTCAATTAGATTAATAATTTTAGAAATATCTTCATCTTCCCTATTTCCTTCAAAATCTATAAAGAAAATATAATCCCCCAAAGCTTTTTTAGAAGGCCAAGATTCAATTTTTGTTAAATTAATATTAAATTCTGCAAATATTCCCAAAATACCATATAACCCACCAGGCTTATCATCACAAAGTGAAAAAGCTATAGATGTTTTATCCCTATCTGTTTTATCACCATCATCTTTTGATAAAACAATAAACCTTGTTTGATTATTATTAGCATCTTGAATATTTTTCTCTAAAACATCCAAACCATATAATTCTGCAGCTTTTAAAGTACCTATTGCAGATGCATTTTTAAATTTTTTAATATTTTTGGCAGCATGAGCAGTACTGAAAGTAGGATGAATATTAAAATCCATTTTATCAAGATAATTATGACATTGAACTAAAGCTTGTGAGTGAGAATAAACATCTGCAATCTCTTCAAGTTTTACACCTTTAGGAGCAAGTAGATTATGATTAACATCCACTATAATTTCCAATGAAATCATTAAATCATAATCATGCAGAAGTGAATCATATGTAATATTAATAGACCCTCCAAGAGAATTTTCAAGTGGAACAACACCTTTAATACAATCTCCACACTCAATTGCATCCATAACCTCAACGATTGTATCAAAATCCTTTAAGCAAATTTCATCAATGTCTTCACCTAAAGTTGATACAAATTTACATGTAGCCTCATAGGTAAATGTACCTTTAGGACCTAAAAAAGCAATATTAAAAATAATAAATCCTCCAAAAAAATAAAAAAAGTAGCTAATATTACTTAAAGTAATAGTAGCAAAATTATTCTATTTCTGCAACAAGAGCAAGTAAATCGGTTTGTGTAATAATACCAATTACTTCCTTATTATCATTTACAACAGGATATCCATTAAATCCTGTTTCCATCATTTTACCTGCAACATCCGCAATAGTATCCTCACTAGAAACAGCTGAAACATTTCCTGACATAATATCATCAACATATAAATTTTTAATTTGTGTTTTTTGATATTTTTCAGGAGTGTGTTTTTTAAAGTCCATTAAAGCTCTAATAATATCCTTAGAAGTAATTATTCCAACAAGTTCACCCTTGTCCCCAGTTACGAGTAACCTACCAATTTTATTATCAATAATTACACGCCTTGCATGGATTAATCTGTCTTCAGCTGAAACAGAAATAATGTTTTTAGACATTACTTCCCCAACAGTAACCCTTTCATAAGGCCTACCAACACATAAACTAACAAAATCTGCTTTAGAGACAATACCTATCATCATATCCTCATCTTGAACAGGAACAGAACCAATACCATTTTCAAGCATAATATTTGCCACATCAACTAAATCCATTGTTTTATCTACAGATATAATATCTTTTACCATAACAGAGGATATGTGTAGTTTAGATGGAGATAATTTATCAACTTTAGAAGAACCTAATTTATTTGCAATATCCCTTTCAGAAACAATACCTACTAATTCTTTTTCATTGTTTTGATTAGTATTGACTACTGGTAATCGGGATATTTTGTTTTTTCTAAGTAATTTTAAACCATCTAAAAGATTTTGATCTTTATCAATAGTTATTAAATCTTCAGACATAATATTTTTAATTTGCATATTAACATCTCCCTATTTTATGGATAAAATTTAAATCGAAAAAACAATCAATAAAATTTCCCAATAATTATAAAAAAATTAAAATTAATTATTAAATAATAATAAATAAAAATTTAACTTGAATTAATTGCTTTTAAAATATCTCTTTCAGTGATAATTCCAACAACTTGTTCATTTTTAACTACTGGAACACCACCAATATTAAAGTTTTTCAATAATTCAGAAAATTCTCCTAGCCTAGTTAATGGTTCAACAGTTTTTGCACCTTTAGACATAATTTCACTAATTTTGAAATCTTCTAATATTTCACTAGCATTGATTGAAGTCATTTGGGAGAATAATTTTTTATCAACAAAGAATTTTAAGATATCATTACTTGTTACAATTCCTCTTAATTTTTCAGGAGTTCTATCCGGAATATCTTCATCTTCACTTACAATAGGTAATCTTCTGAAACTATTTCTTACCATGAATTTAGTAACATAATCAATAGATGTACCCGGTGTTACAGTAATAACATCAGTAGTCATAAAGTCTTGAACCAATTCATCAGTTAAAACTCCTGCTAATGCTAATGCAAAATCTCTTTCAGTCACAATACCTACCAATTTTTCATCTTTATCGACGATAGGCATTGCACCAACATGGTTATCTACCATAGCTTTAACAGTTTCACGGATATTGGATTTATGATTCATAGTAATTGGACCACGAGTCATAATCTCTTTAACAGGTTCATTAATTGCAGAGAGATAATTATCATCACATTTGTATTTAATGATATTGTATTTATCTCCACCACCTAAGAAATTTAAAATATCCATACTTGTTACAATTCCTAAAAGTTTTCCAGAACCTGGATCAGTAACAGGTATTCTTCTAAATTCGTGTTCTATCATTATTTTTGCAGTACCACTAATAGATTTAGTAGGAGGAACTGATATAACTTCTTTTTTAGCCAAAGTCATAATGTCCCCATCATGTTCAGATAGATTTGTTTCACGTTCAACAGATCCTTTATCTCCAGACCTTTTTAAGTTTTTTGCGTTTACATTTTTCATAGAACACACCTCATATTTTTTAAAACTTTAAAATTATTATTCTGATTAATAATTAAAATCTAATTTTTAGTTAAATTATAAAGCTTAACTTTTTAAAATAAAACCCATAAATCCAATCATTATATGAATTAAATTATTTAAAAATCAGAGAATATGAATAATTAACAATATTATTTAAATAAAAATAGTATTAATTTTTTTAATCATCTTTTTAAATATACAATATTATTTTAAATAAAATTTCCTATTGAGTTTAGAGTTATAGAAGTAAATGCATATAAATTTTTTTATATCATTTAAAAATAATACTATTAATTAAATTATAATTATTACTACTCGATATTCATAAATTTATGTAATTGAGGAATTGTTAAAACATCCATATATTTACCTATAAGTTGTGAAATTTCAAATATGAGTTTTTTATCCTCATTCCATAATTCAATTGGACTTACAGGTTGAATAACAATTGACATACTCTGATTTTTATTAATATCATTTTTCAATTTCTTAGCTAATTTTTCAATTGTACTTAATTTTGAATCTGGAAGTACAACTAGCTTACAATATACTTTTATGGATTTATCCATTAATATATTTACTGATTTGATTTCATTAAATAAAATCTTTTCAGCGTAATTGTTATTAAAATGTTCTTCTAATTTAATATCCAAAGAAACATAATCTAAATTGTCTAATTTGTCAATCTCATTAGGTAAGGTACCATTTGTTTCAAGAAAAGAAGGAATATCAATTTTATTTATAACATCATTTATAAAATCTGCATAAAGTAAAGGTTCCCCACCTGTAAAAGATACTGAATGTAAGTCATCTGTTTTTAATTCATTTATCCTAGAAACAACATAATCCACTGTTTTTAATGTGCCATTTTCACTTGATTTACTAATAGCAGTATCACAATAATTACAGTCTAAATTACAACCTGCAAATCTGACAAATATTTGCCTTCTACCAACTAAAAGGCCTTCCCCTTGAATACTAGAGAATATTTCTACAATAGGAGCTTCTAACATAATAATTCCTTAATTTATTTAATAATTTATTAAAATTATAAAAAGCAAATTTATTTTATAATTCTTTTGTAAACATTGCACCTTGACCAATACCTTCATTTACACAAGCTGAAATTGATTTAATATTAGTTTTGTCTTTAAGTGCATCAGACAATTTTTGAACAAAATATTCGGATAATGATTCTGCAGAAGTATATTTTAAAGGAAGCAATACACAATCTTCTTTAGGTATAGTATATCCTTTAGAATCAATTTTAAATTGTACAGAACCAAATTTATCAAAACTTTCCATAGATAAATTCTTTTTATCCAAATCCTTAAAGTCCATATTATCATTAAAAATTGGTATTAAAAATTTATGATCCAAACTGTTACATAATTCATTTACAATAGGTTTAATATCTTTAAAATCAACAACAAAATCAAATTTCCCTTCTTTTTCTCCTTCAATTTCAATATCTACAAAATAGGAATGGCCATGAATACAACCACATGTTTCATGAGTGGGGATTAAATGTGCTGCTGAAAATCTTAAATTTGCATTAATCCCATTAATTAATATTTTCATAATTATACACCTTTCTATTATTAAATAATCAATATAAAAATTTAATCATTACTAAAATAATTAATAAGATTTAATTAAAAAAACCTATAAGTTGATTTGAATAAATAAATAATATTTAATTAAAACCTATAATATGAATTCAAATAATTAAATATTTAATTAAAAAAAACCTATAAGTTGATTTATATAATTAAAAAATTAAAATCCTAATAATTTTGTTTTACTAATATCTAAATAAATATTTTCTAATTCCTCAATATAAGATACAATTACATCAGAGATAAAATCTAATATATTATCTTCATCAAAGACAATATTTCCTTCATTATCTTTAATCTCAAATAAACCTATGGTTTCAACATCAACAGGAGTTCCACTATCACGAATATTTAATGCAAAATGAATTTTCATTGAACTTATAGAAGATGATGCTATACAAACACTTAATTTTCTCCCATCAATATAAATATCATCCCCATTACGATTAAGAAACACTCCTAATTTAGATAATTTTTCATAAAATATTAAAATTAATAATCTTTGACGTAAATATGCAATTTCCATATTAGCAGGTTGACAATCAAAAAATTCGGCTATTACATGAAACATTTCATCCGATTTTATCTCCGTACCAATATCAGCAAAATCTTTAATATTTTCTGGAATAATATTCATTGGACCTCTCCATGAAATTATTGAAGAGCCCTTAATATTAAATTCTCTAAAAGCCCATAATGGATCTATTTGACTACCATCATATGGAAATTTCTCATTAATATGTTTATGTAAAATTGACATAAATATCACGATTTCTATAATATTTAGATAAATAAATCTTATAAAATCTAATTAAAAGATATAATCAATAATTATAAATTCAAATTATTAATAATTAATCTATTAACTAGAAACTATAATTATTAATAATAAATCATTTTTAACTATAAACTTTAATTTTTAAAAAATTTTTATTATAATACTAAATGAATTGTCAAATAAAATAATACATAATATAATTATAATTACTATATTATAATATTAATTATTAATTTGTAAATTATAATTTTTAAGGATTATAAAAATTATATTCGTATTTATAAATAATTCATAATAATGAATTTTAATTTAATTTTTAAATTTTAATTTAAAAAAACAATTCAAAAATTAGTTTTGTATAAACCCTATAAAAATTTTAGTAATAATATTTTTTAATTTTACATATAGAAATAATGTTGATTTTTAAAATAATAATTTATAAAAAATAAAATTTTTAACTAAAAAAATTTGACCTGCTTATAATTCATTAAATTTATAGATTCAAATTTAATAACGATAAAAAGATATAAAAATACAATTATTCTATTCAAAAAAGATTGATATTAATTAAAAATTTTTAAATTAAAAATCATAGGAATATTTGGAAAATTTATTAAAAATAAGATAAAAATAAAAATCACACCTTATATAATTAATTTAAGAAAAATTATATTAAAATTTAATAATTTCTAACTAAATTTTAAAAAAAATAATAAATTTGAACATTTATGATTAAAAAAGACCTATTTATCCATTATTTTGAATTTAAAAACATTTATATAAAATTAAATATTAAATTATTATAAACATGTAGAAATGATTGAAAAATTTTAAAAAAAATAGAAATTTTTTTAAAAAAAAATATTAACAAATTTTATAATTAAAAAATTCAAAAATGCAAATTATTAGTGATTTTAAAATTATATATTAGCTTATGTGATTTTAAAATCAAAGATATGTTGCATTTATTTGAAAAAAATTGAGGTGTAAATATTAATATTAATAAAAAAGCTTTGCTTTTAATAATATTTACAATGTTTATTCTTTGTTTTAGTTTAACTACAATTAATGCATCAAATGATAATAATACAAATACAAATCTTGTAAATAGTGAGGACAATAGTTTAAGTGTTGAAAATAGCTTAAAACCCACTTACCAAAGTGAATCCGATAATTATGACAATACTCCTGTTAGTGAGAATAAATCCAGTGCTTTAAATAAAGAAGTTAATGCTGGAGAAAAGGATAATGTAAATACCTTATCAAATAATAAAAAGCAAACAAACGAGGAAGATTCTTCACTTGAAGAAAAATCTAATTATAATATTATAGGAAAAGCTACAATAATTAATGGAACTAATAAAACCATAAAATATGGTAGTGGGACTTATTATAACGTTAAATTAACCGATAAAGCTAATAATCCATTATTTAATAAATCCATAGTTTTTACCATTAATGGTAAAACAATTAATAAAACCACTGATAAAAATGGAATAGCTAAACTATTAATTAACTTATCTGTAAATAAATACCTAATTAGCTACCAATTTTTAGGATGTGAAAATTATACTAGTAGTTCAGGCAAATCTACCATTAATGTTGTAAAATCCGAAAGCCAGCTTTATGTATCTAATCGTAAAATACTTTATAAATCTGGAAATAAATTTAAAATACTACTTAAAGATAAATATGGAAAGGCTTTAGCTAAACAAAAAGTATACATTAAACTAAAAAATAGAATGTATACAAAAACCACAAATGCAAAAGGATATGCTTATTTAAGTATTAGTGGATTTGCACTTGGAAAATATCCTACAGTAATAAACTATAAAGGTGGAAAAAATTACCATCCTGCAAAAAAAAGTCTTAATGTTTATATTTATAAAATTAAGACAAAGATAGTTGCAAAAAGTGAAAGCTTCAGATATGGTCTTGGACAAAATTACACAGTAAAATTAAAAAATGAAAGTGGAAGTCCCATTTCATCAAAAACCATTGTATTGAAAATCAATGGAAAAACCCTTAAATCAAAAACCAGTAAAAATGGAATAGCATACTTTAAAATTACAGAAAGTGTTGGAAAATATACTGCACAAATAAGTTCTTACAATACAAATACCTACTACGCTTCAAGCAAAAAAACAACTATTACCGTTTTAAAAGGTAAAACTTATATCAAATCTTCTGATGTTAATACAACCTATCCGTCAAAAGCTCCAATAACACTTAAATTCCATAATGCTAATGGTAATGCTTTAAAAAATAGAGAAATTAGTGTTAAAATTAATAAAAAAACATATAAAGGAACAACTAATAATACTGGAGAGCTTTGCTTTAAAATAAATTTAATTCCTGGAACTTACAAAACAGTTCTTAGCTATGGAGGAAGTAAAAACTTCCAATCTAGCTCTAAAACTATAACTGTAAAAGTCCATAAAATGAATACATTAATTAATGGTAAATCTGAAACCATTCTTGAATATAACGATGATTACTATAAAGTAAGTTTAAAAGATAAAAATGACAACCCCTTATCTGGAAAAACCATTACTTTCGATATTTATAATTCTGAAAGTACATTAACTTTAACTGGAAAAACTGATTCTAAAGGAATAGCACGAGTTCAAGTTAATACATATCCAGGTAACTACACCATAAGCTATGAGTTTAAAGGAGATACTTATTGTAATCCTAGTGAAGGTAGAAGTAATTTGACGGTAAATACTGATCCTAGAATGAAAACTAATATAACTGGAGGCCCATTATATTTACTTAAAGGTAAAACTGGATACTTTAATATTAAACTTGTTAATGCTAAAAATAATGTAGGAATCGCAAATAAAAACATTACCATAACTTTTAAAAGTAGAACTTTTACAAGAACTACTGATGGCGATGGAATAGTTAAATTGTTAGTTAATGGTTCTACTACAGGAATACATAATATAAGCTATGAATTTAAGGATACAGTTTTTAATGAATCTGGATATCGGAATTCTAAAGGAAAAAGCTTTGTTAAAATCATTGAACTTAAATCTGGAATTACTTTAAAATTAAGCGAGGTTAAAGCATTAGATCTTCCAACAATTACAGTAAATGCTATGCCTTCCTGTTTACATTGTCATTATGAGATGGAAGCTGGAAGACTTGAATATAAAAATTATACAATGACTTTTGTTAATTGGTGTCCATTCTGTAAAAAAATAGGTAAATTAACATGGAACCCTAAACATGTATATGAAGGAGAACTTACATGTGGAAGTGGTACAAGTAAAGATCATTATGGAGGAGGCTGTGACGCAGACTTTTGTGGAGTATGTGGTTATGATAAAACTGTTAAGTTACGTGCACAATTAATTAAAGTCGTCGAAGGTTAATCCATAATATTTTATTTTTTTATTATTTTTTATTTTAATTTTGTCTTAAATTTTCTTTTATTTCATTTATTTCATTTATTTATTTTTTATTTATTATTTTAATATTATTTTCAATTAAGTATTTTTTTATTATATATAATTTAAAACTTAATTAACTTATTTTCATTAAATCAACTAAATTTTTTATTTAAATATGATAGGATTCATTTTAAAAAGGTTAATCTTTAATGAATATTGACCATTGATTAGTGTTATCTTATATAATTAATAATTCTATGTATCAAATATTTAATAAATTATAAAAATAATACTATTATTAAAAATTAATTAAATTTTAAAAGAATTTTTCTAATTATTTAAAGTTATGTGATATGATGGAAGTTAGAACAAGAGATTTTATACATTCAAAAGACGATTTGTACTTTGCATCTACAAACTACCTACATCCTAAAGATAGAATTATCTCATTTTTAAGATACATACCGGATGAAAATGGAGATCGGGAAAAAAATGGGAAAAGATATTCTAAAGTAGGTTCCGATGAGGCATTTGCATATTTAAGAGAAAACCATCCTGAATATTTATACCATTCGCTAATGTTGATATGATGGGAGTGCCATTAGATAAGGTTGATAAAATTATAAAACCTGAAGATAGACTAAAAACTATAAGAAAAGGACTTGATGAAAAGGTTTCAAAAGATGTTAGAGAAAAATTAATAGATCTGTCTGACTTTTTCCATTATATTGCAGGAATTGACTATGATTACTTAGGTATTTCAGGTTCTACCTGTCCAGGTCTACAAAAAGCAGAAATATCCGATTTAGATTTTGTTATATATGGTCTTGAAAACCATAAAAAAGCTATAAACGCCTTTAAAAAATATCATGATCAAGAAGTAGAAGTTGGAGAAGATGAAAATAAAAGAAATATAGTATTAAATCCAATCCAAAATGAATTTTGGCAACATTTATATGAAAAAAGGATTAAAGATGATAGTCTTAAAAAAGAAGAATTCTGCTGGTATGAAGCTAGAAAATTCAATAGAGGAGTTATAAGAGGCACTTTATTTGACATCCTATGTACAAGGAATATGGATGAAGTTGAAGGAAAATACGGAGATACTAAATATATCCCATTAGGTATTGCTAAAATAGAATGTACTATTACAAATGATCTTAAATCTATGGATAATCCTGCAGTATATGAAATTACAGATGTTAAACATTTAGACGGGATTGAAGAGGAAATAACTCACCTTGCATCACTAACCCACACTTATGCAGGAGAAGTTCTAGATGGAGAAAGAGTTATAGCAAGAGGTAAAGTTGAAAAAGTTATAACTGAAGGTAAAAATCCAAGTTATAGAATACTTGTAGGTTCAACAAGAGAATCTATTGGAGAGTATATAAAACTTAAAGAAAAACCTGTTTAAGACTCAACCCTATTACACGGTTTTATAATTTTCATATATAAATATTAATACAAATTAATGGTCAACAATATTTTAAATTAGAAATTTAAATATAAAGACCATTACAAAATGTTTTATATACTGTAATTAATAATCAGACAAAAAAAACTAATATTGTATTTAAGAGTAGGTTTTATTATAGTAAATTTTTCTTTTTTCATACATAAATTAAGCATAAAATTATTAAAATAATCATTGATAATTTAACTACTTTTTCTATTATTATATATAATTATAATTTAATTAATCAATTTACTTTAAATAGAGTAAATAAAGTAATAATTTGTTTTTGAATATGCATATTGAAATCCAAATAATAAAAAATTTTATTTTAAAAATATTCATGAATTTAAAATAATTAAAATCTTTGAAAGTATTTTAACTATGAAAAATATTGGTTAAATTATATCTAAACAAACTAATTACAATTCATTTTTAATTTAAAAAAATAATAAACGTTTATAACTTATATATTTAAATATTAAATAGTTAATATCATTATACGTAAATATAAAATTTAAAAAAAATTTGAGTTGATGATATGATTAGTTTAAGAAAAATCAAAACATATATGTACTGCCCTATGCAGCTATATTATCAATATAACATTCATGGGGATATAGAAAATAAAAATTATGAAATAGGTAGAAGCATCAAAGAAATTAGACTAGAAATTCAGGATATAATTCAAAGGAATTTAAAAAGGACAAATAGGAATATGAGCGTTGCAGATATTGAAAAAGAACTATTTAAAAATGTAAATTATTATATTAATAATCGAATCAATGAGCTATATGATCCTGAAAAATATGATAGTGATGATTTAGAAAAGTATAAAAACGATTTAAGTAATGAAACCCGTTATAATATTAAAATTCTTGCACTTAAAGCTAAAAGATATATGAATCTAACCAATAAAGAGGGAAATAAAATTTTAGAAATCTTATATCCTACAAGTATGTATAATTATATACTTAAAGATCGGCAATTAAACATTAGTGGTTTAGCCGATAAAATTGAAATTATAAATGGGAAATATTTCCCCATTATTTTAAAAGCTTCAACACCCCCAATTAAAGGAGTATGGGAAAACGATTCTATAGAACTTGCATTTAATTCCATTCTTATTGAAGAAGAATTTGATACGGAAGTATATGTAGGATTTGTAGAATATGTAAATTTATGTGAAAGACGACCGGTTATTATTGATGTAAATCTTAGAAAAAGCTTATTTAGAATCCTTGACCATGTGCGCCAAATCATTATCAATAAAGAGATACCTTGTGTAAAATACGATGAAAATAAATGTGAAAGATGTGAGTTTAAAGGCATTTGTCTTGAAGAATAATAAATTTCAATCTAATTTTTTTAATTAAAATTTTCTATTATCTTTATCTAACTTACGATAATCAAAAACTGCAGTATCGGCTGCTTGCATTACCGCCATAACTCCTGCTTGAATTGGATCTGTAACAATTAAATCTGAAACTTCAGTAACTCCACCAGGCATATTTAAACTGAAAACAGTTAAATCATAAATGCTTTTTACCTTTTTTATCTCTTCAATAATTTCTCCACCCATAATTGAACCTGCAAGTACAAGTACACTAACTCTTGGAAGCCTTGTTAAAGCATTAACCGCCTCAGCAATAGGTTTTTCTCCTACAACAGGTAAAGTATCAACACTGATTCTTTCACCACGAATATTATGTCTATCGGCTTCTGTGATTGCACCTAAAGCAACCTGAGATACTTGAGCTCCCCCACCATAAATAATTACACGTTTACCGAAGACATCCTCTTGTGAGGGATAAATTTTTACATTATAAACACTATTTAAATTGTTTAAATCCTGAATTAATAAATTTATATCATCCACATCTTCTAGTTCAATATTAATAGAACCTTTAAAATCATTTTCAATGAAAAGATTAAGATAAGCAATATTAATATTATGAGCAGTGATAATTTCAGTTATTTCATCTAAAACTCCTTTTTTCTCTACAGATTTAATACTTATTGCATAATTAGACATCTTAATCACTGTTTATATTTTAATTTCATATAAAGATTGGATTTACTAATATAAAAATTTTTAAAAAAAAAGTAAAGAATTAATAAAAAAATAATTAAAATGATTTAAAAAAACTATAAATTAGCTTTTATCTTATCTAACTCTGCATGAGCTTTTTTATACATCAAAAGGTAATTATCATCATATTTGACTGGTATAACATCTAATCCTAATTTTCTAGTTTCTTTAATCCATTCTTCATTAAAAACAGGAATTTCGATTTTAATAGGTTCATTTGTTTTATTTACAACAATTAGGTTTCTATATGGAAAATCCCATTCTACAATATATCCACCTAAACTAATGATATGATAACTTCTTACAACAAATTTCATAGTTTCACCTTTAAATTAAAATTCCTATAACAATTGCAAGTACACCTATTAAAGTTGAAACAATAACAACTGGTAAAAATTGTCTGTTTGTAAATACTGGTGTAAATGCACTTAAAATACCCATAAACAAAGTAAATAATAATGCTACGATTATATATACTAATATATTCCATGAAAAGAGATTTAAAGGGATTCCAAGGAAAAATATTGTGAACAATGCAGCAAGTGTAAACATTAATAAACCTTTTGTGAGGTATATTACAGACCTATATTTTGAAATATATTCCATATATGGTCCTTGAATAACATCAGATTCAGCTTCAATTATATTAAATGGAGATTCGTTTAATAAAATAACATAACCTATGAAAAATATAAAAGCCGCAAGTATCCCTTGAGTTGTAAAAATAAATGGACCATGAATTTGCTGATATTTAATAATACCTCCAATATACAAACTTCCAGAACAAACTACAGGTACAAATAATGATAAATATAATGGAAAAGAACCATATGAAATCATTCTAAGAGACCTTTTTGAACTAATATCTTCAATATGTGATCTAACTACATCACTATGGACGGCACCTTTAACTAAATCAGGAAATCTCATTGAAAGTGACATAATAGATTTAGATAATGAACCCATAAGGACATATGCTATTTCTTCCACTTTTAATAATCCTATAATAGCAATTACACTAGAAAGTAATGCAACTGAATACATTTGAGGAGTTATAAATAATAAAACCAATAATACACAAAGGAAACTTAAAATTGGTAATGCTTTATATAATCCAGGTGCAGGTGAATGTGGCTCTAAATTATCTTTAAACGCAAATTTAATAGGAGCCATAATACCTACAGAGCTTACTGGAGGACCAATCCGTTGTTGAATTCTAGCATGAACATATTTCTTTTCAACACCCGGTAGGAATGTTCCAATAATAAAACATACAAATAGGGTTACAATTGCACCAATAATTGAATATAAAATTGTAATATCTGCCATAATAATCCCTCATGATTTTATAATTCAATGATTTCAAAAGCTCTATCTGTACATGTAAAACAAGGATCACATTGTACAATACATAACTGTCCATCAGTAATATGATTTCCAATAGCTGCATATTGCATAGCTGCAATATTGGACATAGAGGGAGTTCTAATAACAGACCCTCTAATTCTACCATTTTCTAATGCATATGAATGATAACAAATTCCTCTTGGAACTTCAATATAACTTTGTATAATATCACAATCTATCATCTCCCAAGTTCTATCAGCAATAGGGCCTTTTGGAAGATTTTTAATTGCTTGTCTAATGATTTTAATAGATTCAAATGATTCAAGAACCCTCATCAAAAGATTTGCCTTAACATCACAAGTATCCAAACTAATTACCTCAAAATCAAAATCATCATATTGAGGCATTTCAGTTCTTATATCATAGTCAAAACCACAAGCCCTAAGTGATGGACCTGTAACAGCCAATTTTCTAGCTTGTTTTGGAGGTAAATATCCAACACCATCAATTCTTGAGTTAACAATAGGGTCAGCTTTAAATCTTTCAGCAAATTTAGTAATATCACTTTCTAACTGGTCCAAACCAGTTTCAATTTTTAGGATTCTCATTTCATTAAGTTCACATCTAGGTCTGACTCCTCCAATAATAGAAACACCATATTGAACCCTATTACCTCCAATCATATCAAGTAAATCCATAACAGTTTCTCTAATATAAAATATTCTCATTGAAAAAGTTTCATGACCTAAAACCTCACTTCCATGAGCAAGATAAAGTAAATGACTATGTAATCTTTCAAGTTCACCCATAATAACCCTAATGTAATTAGCTCTATTAGGAATATCAATATTTAAACCTTTCTCAGCAGTTAAAACTGAATTCCAAGTATGTGAATTAGAACAAATACCACATATTTTTTCAGTTAAAGCATTTGCTTTTTCTACCGGAAGTCCTTCCATAATCCTCTCTACACCTCTATGGTTAACACCAATAGTAATTTCTGCTTCTTGAATGATTTCATCTTCTACAAAAAAACGAACCCTATAAGGCTCTAAAGCAGCTGGATGAACTGTACCCATTGAAATTTCAGTTTCAATAAGTTCTCCATTTGGATTAGGTATTTTCTCTTCAATCATTTTAAACTCCCAATTTATAATTTTTAATAATAATTTTAATCAGCATTTAATAATTTTGGTAAAACACTTACAAGACCTGCCAAGATATCTTGAGGCCTTACTGCACATCCTGGGACTTTTGCATCCACTGGAATAATATTATCCACAGGACCTTCAATTTCTTCAGAAGGAATATCCCCATGAATATTTTTATAGACACCGCCCATTAATGCACATGAGCCTGCAGCTATAACTAATTTAGGATCAGGTATGTCATTATAAATTTTAAGTAATGGTTCTTTATTATGATAAGTTACAGGGCCTGTTACAACCAATATATCTGCTTCACGAGGATTCCAAGTTAAAAATACCTTATACTGTTCTATATCAATTTTAGGTGAAAGAACTGCATTAACTATTTCAATATCACAGCCATTACATCCACCAGTATACACTAACATTACATGTATGGCCCTTTGCCTTGAATATGATTTAAGACTCATAAAATCCTCCTTAAATAATTATGAATAAATAATTTTTATTTAAATTAATTTTGATTATTTCTTCTGATTTTTTATTATAGTTTTATCTGATAAGTATTGTGAAATAAATTCAAGTTTATCCTGATGTATTTTAAATGGTTTTTCAAGTAATTCACTAGGAGAAATATCTACTTCACCAACTGCATTTGGATGTATAGTTCCTTGATAAGCATATAAAGAGTATATTGGGCAAAAATCATGACACCAATAACATACAACACATTTAGTACTATCTAATTCTGGAACTTCAGTTTTAGCCCATCCATCTGCTAACCATTCTGATTGATTTAATTTTTTCATACTAACTGCCCCAGTAGGACATACATTTGCACAACCTCCACATCCTATACAAGCATCAGCATCAACTTTTTTTTCAGGTTGAATATTACCATTTAAAACATCATGTCTTAAATTCATATCTGTTACTCTATCTGTAGCGAAAAAAATCCTTTTAAAGTTAGTGTAAGCTCCAGCCAATATGATTCTAATTAGATTTTCCATTTAAACACCCAACCGTTTTATTTTTATTTACGAAATTTCTGTCAAATATAAATGCATTTGATGGACAAATATTTTTACATGCTCCACACTTAATACATTTTTCATCATCTACACTTACGCTATCACCATTATCAATAATAGCGTCTTGCTTACAAATATCATAACATAATTTACAATAAATACATAATTTAGAATCAACATTATTAAATCCATCAATTACTATTTTTTTAGCCAGTGTAGATTTTTCAATAGCATCTGTAGGACAATATATTCCACAAGTTTCACAAAGTATACAATCATCAAGATTTACTTCAATACCCTCCTTTTTTAGTATTATTGCGTTTTTAGGACATAGCTCTGCACATGTTCCACATGAAATACAATTATTATTAGCTTTACCATCCCAAGTAATGGTTTTGTATATCCTCGCCTTATTTTCACATACTTTTACACAATTTCCACACATAGTACAGTAACCTTCAAGGAAATATTCTTTTTGAGTATTATTCATTATTAATCCATTACTATTTATGTGTAAACTTGAAGTTGGACATAAATCTATTGCTTGGTTAAAATTTTCTAATGTATCAACATCACAAGATGGATCATATCTTAATTTACCATTAATTCTTTTAAAAGATTCAGTGTCTGATACATCATCACATAAACCACAATTTATACATGAAACAATACTTCCATCATTTTTTTGATTTAATTTAATAATACTTATTTTATAATCATTAACTAAAATAGCCTCATTAGGACATGATTTTAAACAATTTAAACATAATGAGCAGTAATCATGATTAATAATTGTATCTTTCATAGCTCCTGTAGGACATACATCCTCACAAACATTACAATTATTACAAATACCCCTTTCCTTATCGACTCTTAATTTAATAGCATTTGTAGGGCAATAATATTCACATCTTCCACATAAGGTACAATCCTCATAATTAGTAACAAGAGATAATCTTGATACTTCTTTTGAATGTGAAGTCCTATGTGTATTATAACTTGGAATAATAGAATCTAAAGATTTAAGATAATTTAATTGTTTATCTTTAATTAAATCAAATCCATCTACTCTAGCATTAATACCACAAGCATCAACACATCTGCCACAACGTGAACAGATTCCTTTGACAATACCATCATCAATTTTAATATTACTTATAGGACAATTAAATTTACAAACCCCACATCCATTACATTTAACTCTATCAACCACATATCCCCCATACTCATTTTTAAAAATAGCATTATTAGGACATCTTTGATAACAAATTCCACAAGTAATACAACTAAATGCTTTATTATTTATTAATCGTATTGCTTCTGTAGGACATTGTTTAATACATTCTCCTAAACCTTGGCATTTATTTGTAGATAAAAACATGATATTAACTTCCTAATCTATGAATTCTTATTTGAATTCTCTTTTCTTCCAAATAATAATTTCCCAATAACAAGCCCCAAAGATGCAGAGAAAAAACCTAATGATATTGGAAGATTTTCGTAAAATGGAAATTCACCTTCAAGACAAGATATGATTAATAAGAATATAAACATGAACAAAAGTGAAGAATAATTAAAATATTCATTTTTCCTAAATGAAAATCCTACAACCAATCCAAAAATTAAACCTACGATAATTGGACCCCAACTAATCATCTTCTTCTGCCTCCTCAGTTAAAGATTTAAAACCTAAAAATGCAATTACAACTGCACTTAATCCAACGAATACCTTAAGACCAACTAAAATATTGAAATAAGGTACAGCTCCCGCATTTGTTACATCAGGATAATGGAATATATTGACAATGAAATTTGGTACAACTGAATAGAAATCAGTACCTACATTATATAAAAATGATCCTCCATATACTAATCCAACAAGGCCTATGAAAATAAAGCCTAATGCACCTAAAGTTTCAATAATAGATATATATTTATGTGAAAGTTCTATAGGAGAGTCATTCAATCCAAATATCAAAATAACTAATATTATTCCTGATGCAATCATAGCTCCACCTTGGAAACCTCCACCAGGAGTAATATGTCCACCAAGAACAGTTAATATTCCTAAAGCAATGAAAATAAAAGCTACAGGCATTGCAAAAATCTTTAATATAGGACTAATGTCATCATTGGTCATTTTTACCCTCCTTAATTCTTCCATAACCAAATATTAAAAGGACAATAACTACTGCACTAACTAATATTAAAGCTTCTCCTAAAGTATCATAACCCCTCCAATCAAATACAACAAGGGTTACCATATTTGGCTCTATTTGAGTTCCTAAATATGTATAAACTTTACTAATACCTGGATCAATTATTTGCCTTAAATCATAAAATGCATCGAATAAACTTACAGTAAATAAAATTACTGCAATAGTGGCAATTATATTACGAACTGAACTAGACATTATAATCCCCCCCAATAAAATATACTAACAATGACTCCAAGAGAAACAACAGCATAAAACAACATCTTTTCAATTGAATCATCCTGCTCTTGGAATAATTTAATACTAATTGGTAAATTAGATAAAATTAAAACAAGGAGAACTAATATAACAACAGCTGTTAAAACTATACTAATATGTCTTAGAAGTAGTGCTGTAATTAAAGTTGATGAAATTATAATTAACTCAGCTGCAATGGAACCTGAGACATTTTCATTAGTTATTTGATTTTTTGAAAATTTATCCTTAAAATAATTTAAGAAATCATCATAAAAACTCATAATAATCCTCCTATACATTGTGAAATAGGATTAGTAACAATTCCTGGATATAAACCTAATATTAAACAAATTATAAGTAAAACTGCAACAGCGAAAATCATAGATTTAGGAATTGATTCTTTAACGAATTTTAAATCATTTGGTTGGGGTTTTAAGAATATTGTATAGAATGATTTAACAAATACAATAAATGTTGCAATACTTATAAGTACGATTATTACTGCTAATTCTGGATAACCAGAAGTTAAAGCAGCCTCAACAATCATAAGTTTACTTCTAAATCCATTAAATGGAGGTACCCCTGCCATTGCAAAACCACCTAATAAAATCATTATTGCCATCATAGTGTTTTTACCAATGAGCCCTCCTAATTTTCTAGTATCTGAAGTATTAGTTAAATAAACAACAGACCCAAGGCCTATAAATAATAATGTAGTAACTAACATTTCATTTACTCCTTGGAATAAACCTGCAGTAATGGCAAATTTACCACCAAGGCCAAAACCAAGTCCTACAAAACCTAATTCGCCAACAGATAAATAAGCTATCATTCGTCTAAAGTCTGTTTGTACTACAGCCATAGATACTCCTAATACCATTGCAATTATAGATATTAAAATCATTGCTCCTTTAAATAAATCAAAATCTCCAAATATTCTAAAGATAACAATGACAAATGCAATTAAACTAATTAAACTCATAGCTTGGAGAATACAAGCCCCATATGGTTCAGCTTTACTATATACAGAAGATTTAATTACATGGAACGGAGGTAAACCTGATGCATATAGCCATCCGAAGAATATTAAACTAAATGCAAATAATAAAACTCCTCTAGAAATAGGAGTTTGAACCAAAGTACTAACAGCCAAACTAATATCGGTAATATTTACACTACCACAAATTGCAAGTAATATTGTAATTCCTAAAAGTAAAATTGGTCCACCAATAGAACTTAAAATCATATACTTTAATGCGGTTTCATAATTATCCTTTGCACTAGATGCTATAATTATACCTGTTTGTATTAAAGCTGCAATTTCAAAGAAAACATACATATTAAATAAATCATCAGACAATATTAATGCAGAAACAGATGCCGTTCCCATAAATACCATAAATAAAAATGGACCAGATGATTTATTCTCAGAATTTAAATATGTTAATAGAGATAAAAATACAACTATTCCCAAAGCAAAAATAAATACTTTTGCAAGTGGCGTATATGAATATGTAATTGCAGGATGTAAATTATATAATGTTGAATTTGTTATATATGATGGAAGACCAGCAATATTTGATGAAGCTAATGGTTGATGACCGCCAAAGTAATGTAATCCATAACCGGTTATCAAAGTAAGTATTGGCATTCCAATTCCAACAATAAAAGCAATAGCTTTAATTATTTTATTTTTTCCTGCAAATAAGTTTAAAAGTAATGCTGCAATAATCGGAATTATAACAATTAAAGGGATCAATTCATTCATTGTTCATCCCCCATATCAGATTTATGTTTTAAAATTTCACGAGTACTTAAGCTACCATATTTCTTATATAACACCATAACTATAGCCAACATAATAGCAAAAGTACTTGCACCAATAACAATACTTGTTAAAACTAATGCTTGAGGTAATGGATAAGCAGAATTTGTTACAAACCAATTTGTGTTCATCCCAGGCATTAAAATAGGAACAACTCCTCCTTTATTAAAACCTAAAGATATAATAAATAGATTTACACCTTCCTCAATAAAAGAAAGTCCAATAATCTTTTTAATTATATTGTCAATATAAATAGCTGCGAAAATTCCTATAATTATTAATGCTCCAGCAGTAAACAAAGTTAATAATTGCATATCTAATAATATCATCCATCATCAACTCTTGTAGTTTTTTTAATAGCTAAAGCCGCAAATACTGGGATAATTGCCCCTCCAACAATAACTTGAGTTAAAGCTACATCTGGAGCAAGTAATAATTGGAATAATAATGCAACTCCAACACCTGTAATACCAGATAAAATTGCTACTTCCAATAAATCAGTTTTAACAAGTGCTAATATAGCACTAACTAAAGTAAAAATAATAATTATTATAAGAATTATAATCTCATACATTTTCCTTATCCTCACTTTTATTGATTTTATCTTCACTATATAAATATGCATTAGAGATAGTATGAGCAACAAATGGTGTTATTATTAAATATAAAAGTGCTATTAAATATTGGCCTAGACCAATAGATGCAAGAATACAAGCAACATCCAAAACACCGAATAAATGTAATCTAACATAGAACACATTGTCCATATTACTATCTAATCTAATTATACCTATTGCTGCTATAAAAATTAAAATAGCTGCAATAATTATTAAAATAGCTTGTATTACCTCAACTATAAAAGACATTTTATGTCCTCCTTAAAACAATTGCATAAGCTATAGTACCAACAACTCCTATAAATATTAATGGGAATGCAATGTCTTTACAAAATTCAATAGAAAATATATTTCCCATAACAATTAGTAGCATAGCTAAAACTAAATTAATAACAGAACAACCTATAAGCGCATTAGAAATACCTTCCCTAGCAGCTAATCTTAAAGCTACAATCATCATAAATAAGAGTGCTAAAACTAAAATATATTGTGAAATTATTAGTATATTCATTACTATCACATATCAATAATGATTTTTAAAAAAGAATTATTCTAACATTTTTTTAATATACGGTTCAAATGGAATAATATCTTTAGTATCCCTTGGAGCTATAATTGCTACTTTTATAATTTGATTTTCTGAATCCAAATCTACAGATAAGGTACCTGGAGTTAATGTAATACTATTTGCTAAAATAGTCTGAGAAACAGTACGTTTTAAATCTGTATGAATATCCACTATAACAGGATTAATACTGTCTTTTTTAAAAACTCTTAAAGCTACATCGATAGTTGCTTTAATAATTTCAACTATTAATACCAAAATGTAGAGTATTCCATAAACAACTCTTTTCAAAAACATTTTAAAAAGCCCCAAATTTCTTATAATTTTTAATTATCATGAAAAAATTCAATGAGTTATACAATAAATTTTCATGAATATAAAATAATATATCATGATTATTAATTATAAATCTTTTGATTTAATTGTTATTTTTTAAGTAATAAATTTTAGAAATATTGAAAAAAATTACAAAAAATGTTAAAAATAAATAAATAAACTAATAAATATCAAGATATTATTAAAATTTTTACTACTTTGTTTAAAAAAAGTAAAGCATGATGAAATATGATAAATTATTAAAAATCATTATGAAATTTATAAGGATAGTCAATAATTATCATTGATTAATTGATATTAGAATTGCCATAATATCTTTAAATCATCATAAAATTAATAAAAAAAAGATAAGGATACCAATATATCAATTAAATAATATACTCCTTTGATAAAAATATCTGATTTTTATTATGTCTCCTAAGCCCCAGAAATGCAAAATTATAAAAGATTAAACAAAAAACAGTTATATTGTTAAAATAATTGGAAATTCTAGAATTTATATTATCTTTAATGAAAAAATCAAAAATTAAAAGAATTAAATTCTATTAAGGCTTTTTTTGAGCAATACCCCATCCATTATTAAATACAGCAAAGTTACAATAATTAGGATTTCTTTGAACCAACAATTCAAATATTAATTTAATATGAGGAATAGTTTTTTCTTCAAATGGCATATTTTTAACATAGTCAAAATGTTTCATCTCATTACATTCTGCGAATGTCCAATTAATATCATCAAAGATTATCCAACCACCAGGTTTTAATAACTTATCAACTAATGAAAATGCTAATGCGTCAGTATACCAATCATGAGCTCCATCAATAAAACAAAAATCAAAAATAGGATCGGGGTTTTCTTGTATAAATTTCATTAATCTCCAATTATAAGAATTTTCATAATAAATTGTAACATATTCTCTTAAGTCACATTTTTCAAGTAATTGTTCGATATTTGGAGAATATTGATCTTTAGCACAATGTAAATCAATAGTAGTTAAATGACCTTTGCCGATTTCTTTTAATGTAGAAGCCATGTAACATGAAGAAACACCATGATAAAATCCCAATTCCAATAAATTTGTAAGATTAAATGTTTTAACTAAATTATCAATAATTTTTGCTTCATATAATTTCATAAATGGAATATCACCAATTAACTCGTATGTTTTTTCTATTTCTAAGACCACTATATAACCTCCTTAATAATTAAATAAGGTGTTAAGTTTTTGTATTGTAAGCAACTATTTTAATATTATTTTTTATATATTTTTTGTCAAATTCTAAGCACACTAATAATAAATTTGTTAAATTAAAAAATGACTTTAATTTAAAAATAAATTTAAATGTAAATAAAAACAAGGGATTTAGTGATTTAACATCTTACTATGATTAACTTATACTAAAAATTACATAATTTAGATTGTTGGACAAAATATTTATAAATATTGGGATTTTTAGCGATAATTGAGTTTTAATAAGTGTTCATTTTTATTTAATTTAGCTATTTTTTATTATATTTTGTTTATTTTAGTTATTTACATATTTTTTGTATATAGTAATCAACGATAAATTTTATATTTCTATTTTAGTTTTTATACAATTTTTTTTAGACAAAAAAGTATTATTCATAAATTTTATAAACTATCAACAAAATTTACATTATTTTAATATTAAAATTTTATTAACTAATCGAAAAAAAAGATGAATTCAAAATTAGGATTAATTTATAGACTAATTTCCTAGAAAAATGAAATTAATATTCAAAAATCAACCGATGCTAAAAGATAAATAAAATCAAATAATCTAAATTGATGGAAAATAGTGTTTTAATATTTAAATAAAATTTTATCAGTTAAATTTTTCACATCACAGATAGTAGAAAAAAATAAATAAGATGGCATTTAAAGTTAATATTAATGAAATAAGAATATTGTATAAAAATATGTATAGAGAATATAAATTTTTAAATAATAAATATAAAAGTATTTTAGTATCTACTATTTTAGTACAACTATCAGATAAAATAGGTACAGTATTAGACACCATAATAATTGGATTTCTTTTAGGAAGTTTATACCTACCAGCAATAAATATTGTTACTCCTTTTCTTTTTTTAATAGGATGTATATACACATTATATGGAAATGGAGGAAGCATACTAAGTTTAAAAGCTAAAAATGAATTTGATTATGAGAAAACAAATAAATATTTTACATTATCAATAATTGGAAGCGTGCTTGTCAGTTTTGTATATTCTATTTTTATATTCATTTTTGCAGATTTCCTTTTACATGCCCTAAATACTCCTAAAGAAATATTCATTATAAGTAAAACCTATCTGTTAATAATAACAGGTTTTTTCATATTAAATACATATATTAAAGTTCTTTCATTTTTTATAAAATCTGACGGAGAAGCAAAATTAACATTACGGGCAATACTTATTGCAAATATTTTAAACATAATTTTAGATTTCGTATTATACAAACTGCTTGAACCAACAATTACAAGCATTGCACTTGCATTAGTTATAGGATATTTAATAAGTGCAATTTACATTTCAAGATATTATTTCAAAAAAGATGCAAGTTTTAAGTTAGTATCCTTAAGTAAAATTTCATTTAAGGATTTCATACAATTTACAATAAGCGCTTTACATTCCACTCCTGAATTAATCGGAAGAATATTCCTCACTGTTAAAACATCCGTTATTCTTTATTTATGTGCTACGTTTTTAGGTACATCTGGTCTTTTAGCATATCTGGTATATGATAATGTTGCAACAATTTTTTATTTAACAATAACAGGAATAATGAATGCTGCTAATCCAATAATAACTCTATTTTACAATGAAAATGATTACCCTGCTGTAAAATTTATCATGAAAAAAAGTGTTGGGTATGTTTTAATAGTAACTCTTGTAATAAGCAGTATACTCATTATTTATCCAGAAATACTACTTAAATTATTCAGTATAACTTCATTAAATCAACAAAAAATTGTTACAACAACAATAATCCTCACAAGTATTGGATTAATTGGCAAAAACCTCTGTTTAATACTTATAAACTATACTCAATCAATATCCAAATTTAACATTTCAGCGATTATGAATTTTATGGAGGAATTTGCGTGTCCTCTAATTTTTCTACCTCTATGTATTAGCCAATATGCAGGAATTGGTATTTGGATTGCCATTACATTATCTGAAATAGTTACAACATCCATATATCCTCTTTTAGTAAGAAAGTATAAAAGAAAAGATAAAGACAGCTTTGTAAATACCTTGTTAATGGTTCAAGATTCAGAATCAATCTACTGGACAATTACAAGAGGAACTTTTGAAGAACTAGATGCTTCTATGCAAAAATCAAATAAAGAGATTATAAAAAGCATTGAATCAATATTTAGCCGTGATTATTTAATTATTACAAAATCACTAGAATGCATAGCTAAAAATATTTTCAATGAAGAAAAAAACATAAATAAAATTGATATTTCAATTATAAATAATAAAGATCAAACAATAATCCGATTAATTCATGAAGGAAATGCATATAATCCATTTGAAAATGAAAAACTATCACAATTTGAGTATATTAAAAATTTAAAAACCTTCAAATATTCATTTGATTACTACAGACTTTTCGAATTGAATTTCTCATATATTAATATAGATAATTCTGAGATTAAATAGGAAGAACGGAATATTTTACTTAATATTTTTTTTATTTCTTATTTAAATTCTGTGTAAAAAACCAATATTAAAATAATGGAAATATACCCCATACTTTACAATGGCGGTTAAAATTAGAATTATTAAAAGTACTGTTGCCATTTTTTTATGAAATTTTTTATTATATAATGGTAAGAAAAGCTTAACACCTGCAGGTGAAAATAAATCAACAATACTATGAGATAATAAACCTAAAAAAATTGATGAAAAAATTAAAAGTTCATTAAAACTAGCAGGATATAAAAATACAGCTAATAAAAATAATATAATAAATAGAGGTAATAATTTTTTATTAATGGAAAATAAAGAAATAAAAATTATACATATACTAATTGAAACTAAATTAACATAAGAAAAGGAATTTAGTATATTTAATTTTAAAATAATATTATATCCTAATTTTATTATAAAAAATAAGATAATTGTAATAAGTGAAATCCCAAAAATGGAATGGGTAAATCCTCGATGAGAAGAAAAATAAAATATTAAACCTAGAAGGCATATTAAAATTCCCAAAGAATAAGGTAATTTAAGAATATAGAAAGCTATAAAAATTAAAAGGCCTATTATAATAAGTCTATAAACATTATCCATTTTTATTTTATGATCATTATCTGGAATATTTCCACCAATTAATGTTAAAGCAATAGCTATAGGATTTTGGAAAAATAATAAAGCTAATACTAATGCAACAATACTGTGAATCTTATAATCAGACATGAAATCACTTAAATACCAATAAACTATATTTTAAAAAAAAATATTATTTTAAACTTTCATTAATTAGGTTTTAAATTAGTATTTAAATATTATTAGCCTAGAGCTTATGAAATCTAATATTTGATAAAAACAGATTAATAATAAAATTTCATGAAAAATATCTATTAAATATAAATTTGATAAATATAACTCTATGAAATATAAGTTTAATAAGTATAACTCTATGAAATATAAGTTTAATAAGTATAACTCTATGAAATATAAGTTTAATAAGTATAACTCTTGAAATATAAGTTTAATAAGTATAACTCTATGAAATATAAAATTAATTAATATAAATCACTTATTTAAAAACATCAAAATATGATAAGAAACTATACATCTGGAGTAATGAACGTTGATATGCTCCTTTTTTTAGATAGCCAAAAGGAGATAAAACTTCACAGGTAACAGAAGGAATACTCGCCAAATTACATTCATCTTCAAGTGCACCGTTATAATTGTCTCCTGCTTTAGGATAATTTAATAATTTACATCCAATATTTTTTGAGATAAACTGGCCAATATTATAACTTTCAGCTGTTGGATTTAATGATGAGAAAACAGCTTCAATACCGGGAGTACTATTAACACCAGTAGAATGAAAATCACCAACTGCTTTAATATTTTGAGATTTAATCAATTTAAATATAATATTGGTTAAAGAACCTTCAACAAGAGTTGACCTATTTAAATCCATGCTCTTAAAAGATCTGGAATTATGCATTGTTGCATTAGGTGCAACAAAAGGAATTACATAAATAGTCCCATTTAGTTCTTGAGACAATAAATAATTTATTAAATATAAACTTGCAAGTTGTGGAGGTAGTTCATTACCATGTACTCCACTTACCACCATAAGCTTTTCACCAGTACTACCTATTTTTACTAGTGGTACACCCTTAATTGATTCTTTTAAAATATTTTTAAAAAAAGCATTATTTGGAATTTCCTTATATAATCTTTTATTTGCAGAAATATAACCTCCATAAAAATCTGAAGACTTTAATAACTTAATATCAAAATCATTAACCAAAGTTTGATTATTAAACTTTTGAATTAATAATTTATCTGCATCCATTATAAAAACTCCAAAAATTAATAAAAAATTTACATTATAGATAGTTACATCTTAAATTTTAAAAAAATAATTAATTTACAATAAAATTTAAAATACATTGAAACTCTTTTTAGAAAAAATTCTTTTCTATTATAAATTTTGAAAGTATCCTATTTAAATTAATCTAAATGATTTTTTATAATACTATTTAAAAAAATATATAAAAATATTTAAGTTTAAAAATCGAAAAAGAAGAGAATTATAATTTAATAAATAAATTGAATAATATTAAGAAATCATTCTAACTTATATTTTTATATAATAAATAAAATATAAATAATATAAAACTTATTTTTATATAATCAGTTTTTAAATACTTAAAAATACCATAATAAATTTACATAGGTGATTAGATGGAGAAAGTAGTTCTTGCATTCAGTGGAGGTTTAGACACTACTGTTTGTGTAAAATTATTAGAAGAGGAATATAATTATGAAGTTATTACCGCATGTGTTGATGTTGGTCAACCTGAAGAAGAAATTAATAAATCTCAAAATTCTGCAGATAATTTAAATCATGGAAAACATTATGTTATTGATGCAAAAGAAGAATTTGCAAATGAATACATTTCAAAAGGAATAAAAGCTAATGCGGAATATGAAGGTTACCCATTAAGTACTGCACTTGCAAGACCATTAATTGCAATGAAAATTATTGAAATAGCTGAAAAAGAAGGAGCAACTGCAATTGCACATGGTTGTACTGGAAAAGGTAATGACCAATTTAGATTTGAAGCTATAATTAATTCAATGAGTGACCTTAAAGTTATTGCTCCAATTAGAGAATTGAACTTAACAAGAACTGAGGAAATTGCATATGCAAAAGAACATAATCTTCCACTTCCAAGTGATAAAATTTATAGTATTGATATAAATATTTGGGGAAGAAGTATTGAAGGAGATATATTAGAAGATCCCTGTAATGAACCACCTGAAGAAATATACGAATGGACCAAATCTCTTGAAGATGCAAATGATACACCTCAAAAAGTTACAATTGAATTTGAAGAAGGAATTCCAATTGCAATAAATGGAGAAATGATGTCCTTAGTAGATTTAATCTGGAAAGCTAATAAAATAGCTGGAGATAATGGAATTGGTAGAGTTGACATTATTGAAAACAGAATTGTAGGTTTTAAATCTAGAGAAAATTATGAAGTTCCTGGAGCAAAATTACTAATTTCTGCTCATAAAGCTTTAGAAGAATTAGTTTTAACTGTAGATGAGCTAAGATTTGCAGAATATATGAGTACATTATATGCAGATTTAGTATACAAAGCAATGTGGCAAGAACCATTAAGGGATGATCTTGATCAGGCAATTGACCAAATGCAAAGAAGAGTATCTGGAAAAGTTGTTATGAAATTATTCAAAGGTTCCATCCAACCATTAACTAGAAAATCACCTTTCAGCATACATAGTGTTGAACAAATTACCTTTGAAGACAAAGAGACTGATCAAAAAGAAGTTGAAGGTATGATTAAATACCATAACTTACAAGGTCTAAACTATCAAAAACTTAATTTATAATTTTTAAACTTTATTTCTTTTTTTATTTTTATTTTTAATGATTTACATCCAATAAATTATTTTTAAGGACTACTATTGATTTAAATATTTTTATATATTATTATAAATCAATAAAATTATTATTTATAATAAAAAATAATAAAAAAGGTAAAATTATGGATTCAAATGAAAGAATAAATAATTTGGCTAAAATAATTGAAAATTCCAAAAAAATTGTATTTTTTGGTGGTGCAGGAGTTTCAACTGAAAGTGGAATACCGGATTTTAGAAGTGCAAATGGAATCTATAATCAAAAGACTAAAAATTTACTTTCTCCAGAAGAAATAGTCTCACATACATATTTTATAAACCATACAGAAGAATTTTACAATTTTTATAGAGAAAATCTTATCTTTAAAGATGCCAAACCTAATAATTGTCATATAGGACTAAAAAAATTAGAAGATATGGGTAAATTAAAGGCAATTATTACACAAAATATTGATGGTCTACACCAGAAGGCTGGAAGTGAAAATGTCTTCGAACTTCATGGAAGTGTTTATAGAAATTTTTGTACAGGTTGTAATAAAAGTTATGGGATTGAAACGATTATAGAAAATGAAGGAATTCCTAGATGCGAATGTGGAGGAATAATTAAACCTGATGTGGTTCTTTATGAAGAACCATTAAATAGAACCATTATGAACATTTCAATTGACCATATAAGCCATTGTGATACTCTAATAATTGGAGGAACATCACTTGTGGTGAATCCTGCAAGTAGCCTAATACAATATTTTAATGGAAAAAATCTAATTTTAATTAATAAAAGTGAAACCCCATATGATTATATGGCAAATCTTGTAATAAATCAGCCTATAGGAGAAGTATTTTCCCAAATTCTTGATTTATAAAATCTATTTATCTAAACTAAAGTCTAAAGACTTATCATCAATTTTAACCTCATCTAAAGTATTAATAGATTTATAAACTAATATTTCAACACCTTCACTATTAACTCTTTTTAATGTTTCGGCAAATTGAGGATCATTTTCCCAATTAGGTCTAAAGTAGTCTCCTGCAGGATGTTGTATTAAAAAGAATACAACAGCTCTATGACCTTCTTTTTTAAGTTTTAAAAGTTCCCTTAAATGTTTAGAACCTCTTTCAGTAGGTGCATCTGGAAACTGTGCAATACCATCTTTAATTAAGGTTACCCCTTTTACCTCACAATAACAATCCTCTAGAGATCCATCATTTAATGTTTTTTTAAGATAAATATCTATTCTAGAATTATGGAAAGTTTTTTCAGATGAAATTTCACTGTAACCTTGAAGCTCTTTTATTTTACCTTCATTGATTGCTTCAAAAACGACCCTATTTGCATCTTGAGAGTGTAAAGAAACTAGCTCACCCTTGTTTACAACAAAAATTAGAGAGTATTTTGTCTTACGTTTAGGATTGTCACTTACACGAAGAAAAACTTCAACTCCCTCAATTAACAGCTCCTTACATCGGCCAGTATTTGGAACATGAGCTTTAACTTCTACACCTTCAAGTTCACAAATAGCTATAAAACGGTTAGGTCTACTTTTAAAAATAGCTTTTAAATATTTTGACATTTTACCCCTAATTACACTATTTAATTATATTTGCCATTAATGCACCAAGATACTCAGTAATATCACTTGCTGAAAATCCATACCCTTGTTTATTAAATGCTAAATCTCCTGCCCTACCATTTAAGTAAAGTGCAAGAGCTGCTGCATCAAAAGTATTTAATCCCTGTGAAAGTAAACTTACAGCAATACCAGATAATGCATCACCCGTACCTCCAACAGTCATACCAGGATTACCTGTTTTATTGATTCTAAATTGATTACCCTTTAAAACTAAATCATATTTACCTTTTAAAACAACAGTTGACTTAACAGATTTTGTAATATTTTGTATAGATTCAATTTGATTATTGATAGATACATAGTCTAAATCCTGAGACAAATTATTAATAGAATCTAAATCAATACCCTTATTATTAATTACACTATTAAAGAATGTTTTAAATTCAAATAAATGAGGAGTAAGAATAATATCCTCTCTATCCTTGATTAATTTTATATCGACAAGTTTTAAAGCATCAGCATCTAAAACAATTGGTTTCTTAATTTTATGTACAAGTATATTAAATAATTTAGCAGTTTCATCATTAATTGATGAACCGGGACCAATTAAAACTGCATCAACACCATCTACAAGTTCTAGAATATCATCTAAATGTTCACTTGACAGGTAATCTCCACTTAAACCTTTAACGATTAAATCAGGAGATAAGGATTTAATCGGTAAACTTGCAGAATTTGGACAAGCCACATAGACTAAATCAGTACCAGAAGATATTGCAGACATTCCTGAAATAGCTGGAGCCCCTGAATAATCATTACTTCCTCCAATAATTAATATTTTACCATGAACTCCTTTATAAGAAGAAGGCAATCTGTTTTGAATTTTAACCAAGTCTCCATATCCAACAAATATTTCAGCCTCTAATGGGATACCAATATCACAAGTAACAATGCCTCCTACAATATCCTCATTTGCTATTTTAACACCTGTTTTTATTCTATGGAATGTTATAGTATAATCGGCTTTGATTGACAAATCATATACCTCACCTGTTAATGGATCCAGGCCTGAAGGAACATCAACAGCAATTTTAATTCCTTTTGCATTGTTTATTGTTTCTATTGCCCTACGCGCTTTATCTCTTAATTTGCCTTTAATACCCGTTCCAAGTATTCCGTCAACAAGTACTGCCTCACCCTCTAAATCAATATTATCAAAATCAGCTAAATCATTTATATAATGAATTTTAAGTGAGGAAATTCTAGGTTGCATATTTAAAAGTACTTCTAAATTTGCCTTTGCATCTTTTGATTTAATATTATCAAGAGTATTTAATGAATATATTTCAACTTCAAATCCCCTATTTAACAAATATCTTGATGCTACAAAACAATCTCCACCATTACCTCCAGAACCTGCAAATAGTAAAATTTTAATTGGATAGGAATAATTATAGGTTACAATTTTAGCAATCTCATCTGCTAAGGATTTTCCTGCTGATTCCATTAAACAAATCCTATTAATACCTAAATATTCACAATTTAAATCTGTTGCTTCCATATCTATCGGATTCATTATCTCACCATTATAATATATTTAGACCTTTAAAACTAAATATCATACCATATAAACAATACTTATTATAATATTTATTATAATATTTATTATAATACTCATTATAGTACTTATATAATATTTATAATATTAAAATTAAAGAATTTTTAAAAAAAATTATTTAAAAATGTTTATTTGAAATAAAATATTATTGAATATTTTTTTAAATGAAATATTAATTAAATATATTATTTATTATTATTATAAAAATAAATAAGTATAAACTATTAAACAATATATACACTTAAATTAATAATTTTTTAAGTTAATTTATAAATGACATTAATTCTATAAAAAAAATTGATTAAAAAGGTGTAAATTGCCTTTAAAAAAAGATAATTTAAAATTTATACTGAAAAATCATAGTTTTATAATAATAGGATTAGTATTTAGTTTAATTGTATTTATTTATGGAATTATTGTTCTATGATTATTCTAAAACTAAATAGTATTGATTCCATTTATTATACGGTTATTACTGTTGAAACCGTAGGATATGGAGATAAACACCCTACAACATATATGGCAAAAATATTTACTTTAACTTTATCATTATTAGGGATAGAAATTATTACTTATATATTTAGTACTATTTTTGAAAATGTTTCTAATGAAATAAAAAGAAGGCAAGTGAGATGAATAGAAAAAGGGATAATATGGATTGTTTCAAGAGCAAGTAAAAAAGAAAACATTGAAAGATTATATAATGCAGGTGCAAATAAAGTCATATCTCCAGAAACAAGTGGGGAAACAGAAATATTTTTATCCGCTGTAAAACCTAATCTAATAAGGATTACAGATTCAAGAAAAAGGGGACAATTTGAAGAAGGAATTTATATTCATTTAAAACATGACTGTGCAATTGAAATGATTGAATATCACTTTCCAGGAATTTAAAAACCTTTTACTATTGATGTAGGGTTTAAAACTAAAGAAGATTTAATTGAATATCTTAAAACAAATTAAAAAATAAAACTTCAAAATGCCTTAAACAGTATAGAAAAATTATCAAATTGAATAACTTCACAATTAATAAGTGGGCTAATTTTAAAGCATTAGAAGAAGCTATAAAAGAATTAAAAGCAAATAATTTGATTTATGGAGTAAACCTTACTGATAAAGAAATATTAAATATAAATAACAAAAGAATAAATCAAATAGAGTATACGGAAGAATAATAAATATTAATAAAAATAAGTAATACTAAATAAAAAAATATCCGAATAAAAAAAATCAAACATTAATTAGAAATAATAATATAATCTAAAAAGTAAAAAAAAGTAAGAAAAATAGTTATAGATTTATACAACTATTATAATTCTTTTAATTTGATTTGGTAAGGACCTAAATCCCCACCATAGTTTCCTGCACCAATTTTTAAAACACCATGTGCAGTACAAGCAGCTTCAATACCTGCTTTCATTGCAGCTCTAACAGATTCTTCATCGACACCATCAATAACGATTTCAACCATACCAAAAACATCATCAGGTAATTCAGTGTCAACAACATCTTTTAAAGTTACACATTCTTTTTCATTGGTAGAAGCACTTAAAAATTTATATTTAGAACCAACTTTAGAACCAGAAGCAACCATTCCACCAGGGAAAGGAGTTATTACACCTGGAACAGCTTTAATAGCATCAGCAGCAATTTCAGCAGCTACTACAGCTGAAAGTTGACTATCTGCCATGATAAAGAAGTTTCCTCCAGCAACACCATCTTTGAATCCCATAGTATCTTCTACTAAGAATTCACCGGACATAATAGGAATAACATGCATTTTTCTTCCATCCATTTCTTTTTCAGATTGGTATCCGTCACCAAAGAACTTAAGTTTGCTTCCAGTAGCAAATGAGTCTTCCCCATCAAGAGCATTAAAAGCTGCTGCAGTAGGAGCAGTTAAAACACATTGACCAATCCTATTCATGATTTCTTCATCTAAAGCTTTTTTAGACATATGACAAATCATAATAGCAAAACCTGGTCTTCCATCAGGAGATTTAGTTGGAGGTACATAAGTATCAATACCTGCTTCTGCAGGACATCCAATTACAGAACAAGCATATCCTGTAGCTTCAGTAGCTGTAATTTCTGCTAAATGTTTAGTAGCAGCAGTTATAATAATTCTTGAGACTTTTATTCCAAAACCTTCAGCAAAGGTATCTTCAATTTCTACACCATTATTTTCCATTATTTCACCTAATTTAAATTAGATTATAGAATATAATCTTATAATTTTAAATATATTTTAATAATAAAATAAAGTTTTCTATTTATTTATGATTATTTATTTTTAAAAAAATTACTTAAAATTAAAATTCAGTGATAAAAATTAAAAAATTAATAAATAAAATAAAGATATAACCTATTTAGATTAAAATTTTAATGACGAAGCATATAAAATAAATCAGCCGATTATAAGTTTAATAAAAAAAGTAAAAATAAAAAATAAAAAAAGTGTGATTTTATTTTTTCAAATTCTTATTTAATGATTTAATATTCTTTATAGCCTCATTTTGATCTTCTAATGTGGATACATTAGGAGTTTCCTCTTCTTTCTCAGCATTTCCATCTAATACATTCACGCCGTAATAAGGTATTGTAAGGGCACCAATAAATGTTGTCATCCAAAAAGAAATTAATCTTTCAACTAATGTTGCAGCAGCGCCAATATTAGATGGTATACCTGTAGATGCAAAGAATACAATCATAGTTCCATCAATAATACCTACACCCCCAGGCAATATTGGAATAAATCCTATAAGTACAGATAAAATAAATACCTCACCAATCATTATAGGTGATACTGGATAACCAAATGCCATAAATATTAAACATACCCTTGTAATTTCCAAAATCCATATTAAAAATGATATTGGAAAAGCTTTGTATAATAAGTTTTTATCTTTTACCATTAAACGCATTGAATCCTGAAAACCAACAATAGCTTCAACTAATCTTTTTTCTCGAGTTTCTGTATTTTTCTTGGAAAACTTGTGAAGTAACCAAACAAGCCATTTTGTAACTTTAGCCCCAAATCTATCATTAATAGACATGTAAACAATAGCAAAAACAACTGCAACAACAATTATAACAGCTATAGTTAAGAATATGACAACTGTTAAACTAAGAGTATCGTGGATTATTAAACCTACAATTGTTAAAAGTGCAAGTAAAATAAAAGGCAATGTATCCATTGCTCTATCAACAATAACAGTTGCAAATGATGATTCAAATGGAATACCTGTTTCTTTTGTTAAGACATATGCTCTAACAGGTTCTCCCCCACCACGACCACTAGGAGTAATATTGTTAACTGCTAAACTTAACATGAGCATTGGAAAAGTTTTTTGAAAACTTAGATTAATATTAACAGATTTATTGATTAATTGCCATCTTAGTGTAAATAAACCATAAACAAGAAATTGAATTAATACTGCAAGTAAAACATAATAAACATTAGCATATTGAAAGGCGTACATAACTTTATCTACACCTACAAAGTATATCATTACAAGCAATATTAATAATCCAAAGACTAAAAAGATTAAAGACTTATATTTCATTATAAAACCCTATTATCAAAGCTTCAAATATTAAATTAAAATGTTTTAAAATCAAAATTTTTAAAATGAATAAATAAATAAATAATTTAAAACCATCTCTTCAAATACTATTAAATAAATTTTAATAGTAAAATTAAAAACTTTAAAAATAAATTATGTTAATTTATAAAAGTTTAAAATTAATTAATAATTATTTATACTCTCAATTTATATATATATTTATTTAAAATTATCTAAGTCTTTAAAAAAATTATGTGAGAATAGATTATTAAATATAATTTTTAAGGCACTGCAAAAGGTATCTATAATAAAAATGTTTTATAATAGATTAAACTTAAATAATATCCAAATTGGAAATAAATAAAGAATATTAGATTATTTAAAACATTTATATATATAATTTATAAAAAAATAGATAAGATTTAAATATTATCATATATAATTTTAAAATAGATAAAAATGAAATATATAAATTTTAATGACTGTAAAATCATTTTCCATTACCTTGGAAAAGTAATGCAAGCAGTAGGAGTTGCTTTTTTAATACCAATAATAATTGCAATCCTTTATAGAGAGTTTAATTGCATTTTTGGATTTATATTAGTCAGTATCTTTTCTTTAATACTTGGAACTATTTTTAATAAGATTCCGATTGTATCATCAAAAATGAGATTGAAACACGCAATGATAATTTCTTCACTTGCATGGTTATGGGCAAGTATTTTAGGTAGTCTTTTAATGTTTATAATATTAAAACTCCCATTGATTGATGGAATCTTTGAAAATATGTCAATGTGGACCGGTACTGGATTAACTGTTTTTACAAATATTGAGGCTCTGCCAAAATCAATACTATTTTTAAGAAGTTTTGAAGGATGGTTAGGAGGTCTTGGAATTGTAATTATTGCAATTGGAATACTTATAAGATCAGGTAATGCAGCAAGCAAACTTTACAAGTCTGAAGCAAGAGAAGAGCGTATAAAACCAAGTATTGTAAATACCATGAACAAAACAATTGAAATCTATTTAATTTATACATTATTTGGAATTTTTTTGTATGTACTTGCAGGAATGCCCTTATTTGATTCTGTAAACCTGTGTTTCTCCATGATATGTACTGGAGGAATGAGTATTAAAAATCAAAATATTGGTTTTTACCATAACAATATAATCTACATTATTAGCATGCTTATAATGATAATAGGTGCTATAAGTTTCCCAGTCCATTACAAAATATATTTTACAAAAGGAAAATCCTTAATTAGAGATATACAATTTAAAACTATGATTTTTTTAATATTAGTAAGTTTAATTATAATTTACGGATTAACCAGAATAATGAATATTGATATTTTATTTACAATAATATCTGCTATCACCAGTACAGGAGCAAATACCGTTCCATCAAATATTATGATGAACTGGGCAAGAATAAACCTTTTAATTGTATTATTGCTTATGATTATTGGAGCTTCAAGTGGATCTACTGTAGGTGGAGTAAAAATTATCCGTGTTATAACTGTAATAAAATCATTGGGTCAAACTGTCATAGGAATTTTATCTCCAGAAGGACGAAAATTCCCGGTTAAAATCCAAGGAAAATCAATTACAGATAAAGATACAAAAGAAGCAAGTTCTTACATTATCTTATATTTAATAATCATACTTTTAAGTTGGATTGTTTTAATGGGATATGGTTACAATGATTTCAACGCATTATTTGAGATTACATCTGCAATAGGTAACAGTGGTTTAAGTTCAGGTTTGACAAATCCAGGATTACCAGTATTAGTTAAACTTGTATTAATTTTTGATATGTGGGTTGGAAGACTTGAAATAATACCAATATTAGTAAGTATTTACGGTCTTTACGATTTAATAAAAATAAATAGAAAACACAAAAAGAATGTTTAAAACAAATAAATATTAACAATACTGAAAAAGCCTAAATTCTTTTAATATTACTATTTTAAAAAAAAGAAAGTTTTAAAAAAAGATGTGAATAAAATTTTATACAAACTATTATATGTAAAATTATAATATATTTATAATATAAATTATAATAATTAAAAAATAAATTTAATTTTGTAATAGGTGTTATTATGTATGTAATTATTGTGGGTGGAGGGCGTGTAGGTCTTTCACTAGCATCTTTGCTTATAGATGACGGATATGATATTACACTTTTAGAAAATAATGAAGTATTAGCTAGTAATGCATCAACAGAGTTAGATGCATTAGTAATATGTGGTAGTGGTACTGATATTAAAATTTTAGAAGAAGCAAATATTCAAGAAGCAGATTTCTTTGTTGCAACAACAGGTAATGATGAGACAAATTTACTTAGTTGTATTCTTGTAAGAGAATACGGAATTCCAAAAATTATTTCACGTGTAAGTAATCCAGATTACGAAGAGGCATTTAAAAAAATAGGAATTGACGAAGTTATTAACCCAGAGCGAACTGCAGCAGGATATTTAGAAAAAATTATTACAAGACCAAATGTTGCAGATTTAACTGCTTTTGGCCAAGGTGACGCTGAAATTCTAGATATGATTATTACAAATAACAAAGTAATTGGTAAACAAATATATGAAGTTTCACCTGATGACGATTATATTATTATTGCAACATATGAAGATGGAAAATTAGAAATTCCAAAACAAGATGACCTTTTAACAAAAGGTGAAAAAATTTCAATTCTTGTAAAAAGAGACGCAATAAAACGAACAGAAAGGAAATTTGAATAATATTTACTTAGTACTTTTATTTATTAAATTATTTATTTTATATTATTTAAATCATAAAGCCATTAATAATTTAGTTAAAATTTTTTAATGACTTTTTAAATTTTTTTATAATAAAATTTTAAAGTTCTTAAAACTTAGTTATTTTAAATAATGAAATTTTAAACCTTTTACTAACTATTTTTACGAAATAAAACTTTAAACTTTATAATAACTTACTTATTTTTACTAATAAAACATTAAAGTTTTTAATTATATATTTTTTAGCTTAATTATTGATTTGAATATATGAATTTTAATAAAAATCAGAATTTTATTAATCAAATCTATTACAAATTTATTTTAATTAAATAAAGTTATAATAAAAAAATAGTTATTAAACACTTTAAATAATAATAATAATAATAAAAAAGTTTATAAAAAAGTGGGGTCACAGGGATTTGAACCCCGATCCTGGGATTTCTCTTGTCTCAGTACTCCAATTGATCATCACTAGTATCAATTTATACTGTCAGACTACGCGTTAATTTTCTTCAAAGACAACTGGAGTCCCAGATGATGCCAGGTTACACTATAACCCCATACAATTAAATTGCCAATATATCTGACAACATGAAATATTATATTATAAATAATATTTAAATGTTTGTATAAAATAAATAAATTTTGAATAAAGCTAAATAAATTATTTTTAAAATAAGGAATTTATATTAAAAATAGATGAAATTAAGATAAAAACAATGATTATAAAGAAAATTATTGGAATTTAACTTGTTTATCTAAACCAGTAATTTCATCAATTTCAAAACCATGTTCTAATGCATAGTTTTTTTCAACTTTATAATTATTTTTCTTAGTTCTTTCAATTTTATCTGGAGGTAAAAATAACCATTTAGTGTATTTGAACTTAACTCCTAAATAAGGGGATGCACCAAAAATTTCACAAAATTCCACAAGAGCATCGATTTGAGGATAGTCAATATAAAGTTTATCTTTTATAGTGGTTTTAACTTCAATTGCAAGATATAATTGACCATTTCCTGCAACAACATCTGGAAGTGGCCTTTTTGTTGCACCACCAGAAGCAGGAGCCCTCATAGCAGCAAAATTTCTATCCCATAATTTATGTACTAAATCCCTTTCTTCAGCTGAACCTTTCTTAGGCATAATATTACCATTTTAATTTTATTATTCAATTAATTTAAAGTAATCTAGTAAATAAGTAATTAATATTAATTTAATTTTTTAAATATTATAAATCTATTTATTAAAATAGCTAAAATAAAAAAAATAGATTATGTTTTCTGAATTATTAAAAAAAGATAAAAGCATAAAATATTATAAATCATAATATTATAAGTTTTTTAAAAAAATAAAAAATTTAAACATGATAAAATCTAAAAAATACCATTGAAATTAAACTAAACTAAATAAAACTAATAAAACTAAACAAAACAAAACAAAACTAAAATTAAACTAAACTAAAATTAAACAAAGTTAAGAGAAAATATCATAAAAAATTAAATAGTAATAAAATATAAAAACTGAAAAAATTACAAAAATAAGTTTAATCATGGGGCCGGGGCCGAGATTCGAACCCGAGTCACAGGATCCACAGTCCCGTAGGATGACCGCCTACCCTACCCCGGCAAGTGAAAAATATTAATATTTTAAGCAGATTATGCGGGAGCAGGGATTCGAACCCTGGTAGACCTGCGTCAACAGGTCCTAAGCCTGTCCCCTTTGGCCGCTCGGGCACCCCCGCATCGGAAAAAAAGAGACAATCCCCTTAAAAATCAACATAAAATAAAAATGCTCCGTTCGGGATTCGAACCCGAGTCTCCGGCTCGAAAGGCCAGAATGATTGGCCGGACTACACCAACGGAGCATGTGAAAAAAGAACTTATTAAAATTTTGTAATGGGCCCAATGGGGTTCGAACCCATGACCTTCCGGTTATGAGCCGGACGCTCTACCTGGCTAAGCTATGGGCCCAAAGCGCCATCGACAGGGCTCGAACCTGTGACCAATCGGTTAACAGCCGAACGCTCTACCTACTGAGCTACGATGGCATAGGAAAAAACCCATCTCAACCAAGTAACATAACCGCACATCCAAAGATGTCAATTACAAAACTTCAAAGACATAATGATTTATGATTGCATAGTATATAAAGGTTTTGTTAAACAACAAAATTTAATAAAAAACTCGTGTTAATACAATATTTAATAACTATAATAACTTAGAATATTATCATATATAAAGATTTAGAAATTGAAATTTTAAAATAAAAATAAATCATAAAAATCTTAAATAAAGATAAATATTGAATTAAATTAAAATTTAATTCATTATAATGAATATTAAACAAAAATATAAATTTTTAGAATTAATTTTGCTAAAAAAAGAAAATATTTTTTTATGGATTTTTATTGGAAATTTATAATTTTAAAAAATATAAAAATAAAAAAATATTGAAAAAAAATATTAAAAAAATATTATAAAAAATTAAAAGGAAATAATTACAATTTATTAAATTTAATTAATAAAAAAAATTAAAAGATAAAATAATTAAAATAAAAATAATAATTAAAGAAAATGAAAATAAAAAAATTAAGATAATATGAATAATAAGAAAATAGATAGTTCAAATGTGTTAGATTTAATTAAAAAAGCAAATGAAATAAGTCTTAAAAATCATTCAAACACAATTAGTCTTGAAAGAGCAATATTTCTATCTTGGTATTGTGATAAGGGAGATTGTGCATTTTGCTATATGAGCACACAAAAAGAAAAAATTCAGGACCCTACTAAAGCAAAAAGAAGAATTCCAAATATATTAGCTGAAGCTGAAATGTGTAAAAGGTTAGATTGGAATATAGAATTTTTATCTGGAGGGTATGAAAGCTTTAAAAATGATGAAATTAGAGACATTGCTTCTAATATTAAAGATATTACTGGTCAAAAGGTCTGGCTTAATACAGGAATTACAAATGAATTAGATATTTTTGGTAATGAAATTAATGGAATTACTGGTGCTGTTGAAACAGCAACCCCCTTATTACATGATAAATTATGTCCAAGTAAACCTTTAGAAGATATTAGTGAAATGTTAGATAAGTCTAAAAGCTTAAATTTTAAAAATGCAATTACCATCATATTAGGTCTTGGTGAAACCCTTGATGATTTAGACTATTTAATCCAATATATTAAAGATCATAAAATTGATAGAGTAATATTTTATTCTCTTAATCCTCATAAAGATACTATTTTTTCAAATTCCACACAACCGGCATCCCTTTATTATGCTGAAGTTGTCTCAACAATTAGAATACAATTTCCAAAAATTGAAATAATATGTGGAACATGGACTGATAATTTAGCAAATATTGGTATTTTAATATTAAGTGGAGCTAATGGTATAACTAAATTTCCTCTTTTTAAAATGTTTGGAACTAAATATGGTAAACGAGTCGAAGAAGAGATAAAATGGAGTGGAAGAAATATCAAAGGTACATTTACAGATAAAGACAAATTAGGACCTGAAAAAAGCCAATATGACGTGAAATTAGATAAATATATTAAAAGATATATTAATGAATCATTAAAAAATAAATATGATTAAAAAAAAAAGATAATATTAGTAAAAAAAATGATTACTATTTAATTTTTAAAATTATAATCCTAATTTTTTTAAATATAAAATATATGATAAAATCAAAACATATAATCTAAAAACCAATTAAAAATACTTTGTTTTGAAAATAAAGAACTTTTAATTTAAAATTTCAATATTACTAAGGTTTCTATATTAATATAATTTATTTTAAAATATCTTAAGAAATATTTATTAATAAAATAAAATAAAAGTTAACTATAATATAAGAATTAAAATCTTCTAAATTCAAATTTATAAAAAGATTATTAAAATATCCAAAAAAGTTTTGGAGGAATTACTATTATTAATATGAAATGTGGACTTGAAATTCACGTACAACTTGAAACTGAATCAAAGTTATTCTGTAATTGTCCAACTAATTATAAAGAAGCACCGGCAAATACTAATATTTGCCCAGTATGCTTAAATCAACCTGGAGCTAAACCATTTCCAACCAATGAAAAGGCTTTAGAAAATGCCTTAATGATTTCATTAATGTTAAACTGTAATATTGAAAAAGATATAGCTTATTTTATGAGGAAACATTATGATTATCCAGATTTACCTTCAGGTTATCAGAGAACTTCTATTCCAATTGGATATGAAGGAGAATTAAATGGTATAAGAATAAGAGAAATACATATGGAAGAAGATCCAGGTCAATTCAAACCTGATAAAGGTATTGTGGATTTTAATCGTTCAGGAATTCCATTAATTGAGATTGTTACAGAACCAGATATTCACTCTCCAGAAGAAGCTCGTAACTTCTTAAATCAATTAATCAGAGTTTTAGAATATAGTGGAGGAGCTCGTGGTGAAGGTACTATGAGAGCTGATGTAAATGTTTCCATTGAAGGAGGAAACAGAGTGGAAATGAAAAACATCAACTCTATTAAAGGTGCATTCAAAGCATTAAAATTCGAAGTAATAAGACAAAAAAATCTTATGAAAAGAGGTATGGAAATTAAACAAGAAACCAGAGCTTACCTTGAATCACAAATGATTACCGTATCCATGAGATCAAAAGAAAATGCTGATGATTATAGGTTTATACCAGACCCCGATTTACCACCTATGGAAATATATGATGAACAAGTTGTTGAAATTTCAAAAACCATGCCAGAAGCTCCTCATAATAAAGCAAAAAGATTTATAGCAGATTATAATCTTGATGAGGAAACTGCAACAACCTTAACTTCAGAACTTGATTTAGCTGATGCATTTGAAGAAGTTGCAATTAAAGTTGATCCTGTATTTGCAGGTTACTGGATGAAAGATGAACTTAAAAGAGTTTTAACCTATAATAAATTTGATTTTTCAAACAGTGGAATTTCAACTGACGATATAATTGAAATTATAAACCTGCTTAAAAATAATGAAATTACAACAAAAGCTGGTCAAAGAATTGTAGAAAAAATGCCTAATAATGAAAAATCACCTAAAGAAATTGGTGAAGAATTAGGTTTAATCGGTATTGTTCAAGAAGATGCGGTTTTAGAAGCTGCAAAACAAGCAATTGATGAAAATCCAAAAGCAGTTACTGATTATAAAGAAGGTCAGAAAAATTCAATTAACTTTTTAGTTGGACAGGTGATGAGACTTACAAAAGGTAAAGCTGATCCTAGTGAAACTGTAAAAATCTTAAAAAGCTTAATAGATGAATAAAAGGAGGTTTGTTTAATGTCAAAAAAAGCATTGGTTAAAGATTACATGACAAGTAAGGTTATAAGTATAAAAAAAAATACTAAATGTTCAGATGTTATACAAACTATGAAAGATACTGGACACGATGGTTTTCCAGTTGTTGATGACGATGGATTTATTGTTGGAATTGTTACAACATTTGATTTACTTCTTAAAGACTGGAGCGAAACTATTAATGAAATTATGTCTGTAGACGTAGTTATTGCAAGAGAAGATATGGCATTAAATGATGCATCTAGAGTAATGTTTAGACAAGGAATCTCTCGTATGCCAGTAACTGATAAAGATGGAAAATTAACTGGATTTTTAACCAATACAGATATTGTAAGATCACATATTGAAAGATCCACACCAAATAAAGTCAGTTCTTTTAAAGATACATTAGAACAATTGTATGATGTTGATGCAAAAATAAAGCAAATGAAAGTCCCAGTTGAAAAAATCAGACCGACACAAGATAGAATCTATGCTGATGAGTTAGATGGAAGGACATATGAACTTAAAAGAGGATTAGCAGAACCTGCAATTGTAGTGCATACAGGAGAACGTTGGATTTTAATTGATGGGCATCACAGAGCAGTGGCATCTGTTAAAATTGGATGTGAAACTATTGACTCCTATGTAATAGAACTTAATAAGGAAATTAAGTTAGGTGTTGAAAGAACTGCAGATAAAAGTGGAATCAAAACACTTAATGACATACACATTATAGATGATGACCAACACCCATTAATTGCCATTACTGAAAGTATTAAAAAAAGTAAAGATAAAAAAATTGTAGGTAAAAAAATTAACTAGAGGCCTTAAATGACTGATGATAAAATCTTAAGAGAAGTATATGAAACACTTGAATCAAGAAGAGATAATCCTATTGATTCCTATACTTCCAATATTATGCAAGACAGTTCTAAAAAAGCTGAAGATAAAATTTTAGAAAAAGTTGCTGAAGAATGTGGTGAATTTATAATTGCTTCTAAAAATAATGAAGAGATTGTTTGGGAAGCAAGTGATTTAATATTCCACACTTTACTTTTACTTGTCTATAAAAATGTAAAATTCGATGAAATTTTAGAAGAATTTGAAAAACGTAGACACTAAAACTTTTTACCTTAATTTAATTCATTTTAATAAATGAATTTAAAGAATTTAAAAAAAAGAATTAAAATACATATTCCATATTATATGTTTTTTTCATATGGGAACCATATTGAAATTTCTTTTTATCGAATACTTTAAAACCCAAAGATTCATATAATTTTAATGCTTTATTGTTTTTTAAATCAACATCTAAAACAACACGTTTATATCCTAACTCTTTTGCTTTATCTAAAACATGTTGAAGGATTGCACGACCTACACCTTTACATCTATCAGATTTTGTTGTTGCAATTTCTGCAATATATAAATCTTCTTCGTTTACTTTAGATAAGGTTTTTTTATCAATATATTTTACCATTGTAAAACGTGTAGCGCTAACAAAATCAAGATTTTTAAATAAATAGTATACTTCTTTTAAAAAATTAAAGTTTTTTCCACAGGAAACAAGAATTATTCCGAGTAATTTGGAAGGGTCTTCTTTATTGAAAATTACATATAAAGGAAAATCAGAACTATTTTTAAATAATGGATATTCAGCGAATAATTTTTTCTCAATAGCTGAAATAGCATTTTCTTTAGATTTAAATACGCGTCTAAAAATCCTTAAATCAACATCAAATACTAATTCTGCAACTTGACGTGTATCATGGACATTTGGATCAAAATCCTCGAATATCATATGTACCCTCATTAAAATACGAATTTGAAAAAAAGTATAATATAAATAATATTTTAACTTATACTTAAATATTACCATATGAATTTATTTATGAAATTGAAATTAGAAGATTAATTTTCTATAAAAAAATACTTATGATTTAATTTATAAAAAATAAAACCTTTAAAGGGGTAAAAACTAATAATAAAATAAATAAGCAATAACTGATAAAAGGTAATATTCTAAATAAAAATAATTTAATAAAAAAATTATCATCAAGCTGATATAAAAAAATATTTAAAAAATTTGTAATAAATGAGGGCGGGACACGATTATATTTGGTCAAAAATCATTATAGTTTTGTATAAAAATATATTTAAAAATTAAAAAATATTTAATATTAAAACAGATATAATTGTTTAATTAGATTTTTCTAAAACCTATTCATGACCCATCCTCTAAATTAAAAAAAATATTATTTTTTGCAAAATGTTTTTAATATTGTTACTGCATATACAGCTGCTCCAAACCCATTATCAATATTTACAACAGATATTCCTGGTGCACATGACTGTAACATAGAATTTAAAGCTGTTTTTCCTCCTTCACCTACACCATAACCAATAGAAGTAGGAACTGCTATGATTGGAATATTAACTAAACCAGCAATTACTGAAGGTAATGCTCCTTCCATACCCGCACATATAATTAAAATTTTAACATCCTCTTCTATCATATGTGCAATTTGAGGAAATAACCTATGAATACCTGCAATTCCAACATCATAAGAGTTTAAAACATCTACTCCACATTCTTCCAATATAACTTTTGCTTCCTCTGCAACAGATATATCAGATGTGCCCGCTGTAATAATTCCTACTTTAGAGCTAAATTTCTTTTTATCTTCCAAATAAGTCTTATTTGAAATAATTAGTATTCTAGCTTTTTTATTATATGTGAAATTATAATTTTCCCTTAAAAATGATAAATCATCAGCTAATCTAATATAAGTTTCATTGTTAAGACGAGTAATTAATAGATTTTCTTTAATATCACAGTCTTTATAATAAGTTTTTAATATTTCAAGCAAATCATCATAGTCTTTAGTATCTGCAAGTATAGCTTCTGGAAAACCTGTTCGAGTATTACGGTTAACATCTAATTTAGCAAGACCACTGACTTCAAGAATTGTATCTACCTTAATCTTTTTTTCACATTCTTCAATAGTGATTTTTCCACTTACAAGATCATTTAACACCTTTTTCATACTAACATCCATATTTGAAAATTTAAATAATATTCAATGTTGAAATATTAAATCTATAATATTAACTAAATTTATTAAGAAATTATTAATTTATAAATAAATTATCTAATTTATCTATTAATACTAATATAATTATATTTATATTTATTATATATTTAGAACTTATAATTTAATAATTTATAAAAATTTATAAATATTTTCAAAAATATTATAATTAATATTATTATTTAATCTAATTTATATTAAGGGCTTATAATTAATTTAATAATAAATTAAAATAATTCTTAATAATTAACTTAATTCTTAATAAAAAAAAGTTTAAAAATATTAGTAGTAATATGGGGTAAAATGATTCAAAAAAAGATTTTAGTTTCTGGAATAGTTCAAGGAGTAGGTTTTAGACCTACAGTCTATAGAATAGCTAAAAAATTAAATTTAAATGGAACTATTAGAAACCTTGGAAATATTGTAGAAATAATATTAGAAGGAGAAGAATATAATCTTTCTAAATTTAAAGATACATTATTTAAAGATCTTCCCCCAATAGCTAAAATCGATACTTACAATGAACAAAATATTACAGGTAATTTAAACCGTAAAAACTATAATGAATTTATAATACTTGAAAGTGAAGATGCATATGACGGTACCAGTGTCATTCCCCCTGATGTTGGAATATGTGATAATTGTCTTGATGAAATTACAGACCCTACAAACAGACGATACAAATATCCATTTAATGCATGCTGTGATTGTGGAGCTAGATTTACTGTAATTGAATCAGTACCCTATGACAGAGATAAAACAAGTATGGATGACTTTCCATTATGTGATGAATGTGAAAGAGAATATAAAAATCCTCTAGATAGACGTTATCATGCAGAGGCCATGTGCTGTGAGGAATGTGGACCTTCACTTAAATTATATGATAAGAATAAAAATCCCCTTGATTGTGATGATATTTTACGTGAAACTGCAAAACTTCTTGAAGAAGGTAATATTATTGCACTTAAAGGGATCGGTGGAACACATCTTGTATGTAAAGTTACAGATGAGAATGTTGTTTTGAATTTGAGAAAGCGTTTAAATAGACCAGCTCAAGCATTTGCAGTAATGAGTCCAAATATAGAAACTGTAAAAAAATATGCTCAAATTAGCCCACTTGAAGAGGAAACTCTTAAATCAAGCGAAAAACCTATTGTTGTTTTGAAAAAAAATAATGAATATTTCTTTGCAGATTCAGTTGCGCCTATGTTACACACTATTGGTGTTATGCTCCCTTATACACCTTTACATCATTTACTTTTTATTGAAAATGAATTGATTAATGGAGATCCTGCATACATTATGACTTCTGCTAATGTACCTGGAGAACCTATGATGATTAATAATGAAAGTATTCTAAATGATTTAGAAGGAATTTACGATTATGCATTAGTTCATAATAGACGAATTATCAATAGATGTGATGATTCTGTTGTAAAATATAGAAATAATAAACTTTCATTTATTCGTCGTTCAAGAGGATATACTCCTAAACCATATGCTATCTCTAAATCAATAATAGACTTAAATGAAAAAATTAAAGATGCTAATATTTTGGCCCTTGGACCTGAACTTGATGTAACATTTACAATATTAAATCATGGTATGGCTTATTTGTCACAACATATTGGAAATACTAATAAGTATAAAACTTATGAATTTTTAAAAGATGCAATCAAGCATATGATGGAAATTACTAAAACTAAAACTTTTGATTTAATTGCATGTGATATGCATCCTCAGTTTTTTACAACAAAACTTGCAGAGGAATATAGCCAGTATTATGATGTAGACTTGATTAAAGTTCAACATCATCATGCCCATGGTATTAATCTTTTAAATGATAATGACTTAAATGAGCTTGTATTTATTGCATCTGATGGTGTGGGTTATGGTAGTGACAAAACTGCATGGGGAGGAGAAATATTATATAGTGATGTTAAAAACTTTGAAAGGCTAGGATCTCTTCTTGCCCAAAGAATGCCTGGAGGAGATTTATGTACAAAATACCCTTCACGTATGTTAATGTCAATATTATTAAATGAGGACAGTTATGGTAAAAAATATAGTGATATGGAAATTATTAAATTAATGAAAGAAAACTATTCTCATTACTTTAAATATGGTGAAAGTGAAATCGACATGGTGTTAAAACAGTTAAGCTCCAATTTAAATGTTGGTCTTTCATCAAGTACCGGTAGAGTTCTTGATTCAGTATCTGCTGCCCTTGGAATATGTGGGAGTAGAACATATGAAGGTGAAGCTGCAATGAAACTTGAAGCTGCAGCTTATGGCTCATCTAAAAACATTGAAATACCATATAATATTGAAAAAATTGATGGTATATATAGACTTAATACTACAGACATTTTAAAAGAAGTTATTGATTTAAGATTTAAAGGAGAAAATATAAAAGAAATAGCATCAGCAGCACAAAGAACTATAGCAGAAGGTCTATCTGTTATGGCGATTAAATCAGCAGAAGATAAAAATATTTTAAACATTGGTGCCACAGGAGGAACATTATACAACGAAGAGATTACCTTAACTTGTAAAAATATCCTTGAAAAATCAGGTTATAATTTTATACAACACAAAGGCTCTTGTTGTGGAGATGGATCTGTATCCTTAGGTCAATCAATTGTAGCAAGCCAATACCTATAAAAAAAATACTGTTTTTTAAGTTAAAAAATAGCTCTTAAATAATACTATATATAATATATATTAATTATATTTAGAAAAAATTAAAACTTTATAGTAAATTACTAAACTTTTTTATATTTGTTTATAAATTATTTATAATAAAAATTGTAAAGCAACTAGAAATCTAATTTTAAAAAAAAAGAAAATGAATAATCTAAATTTTTTATTAATATTTAGATTAATTTAGCGTTTATAAATAAATTATTTATGATTAAATTTATTTGTTTGATTGTAAGTACGTTCTAAAATATACTCTGCTCTTTCAAGTAGGTTATTATATAAACGAATTTGACTTTTTAACTCTTCAACTGCTTCATAATGCCCTTGATCTATTTTTTTCTCTAAATTTAATAATTTAGACCATTCATCTCCAGAAGGTAATTGTTTTTGGTTTAATCTATCCTCTGAGACATTAACATTAAAGACATTATGAGTAATAGTTATATTAACTGTAATGTCATTAGGCATATCATAGTATTTACGGGGTCTACCCCGAGTTATTTTTTTATAAGAGGAAGTTAAAAGTCCTGCTTCTTCCATTGCTCTTAAATGTTCGATAACAGCTTTTTGACCTATATTTAATTGATTAGTTATTTCACTAACGAACATAGGTTCTTCCCTTAGTAAATTAATGATTTCACGCCTTGTACGTGAGCCCATAATATCCAAAATATCTTCCATATCAACATCATCAGAGTGATTATTATTTTCAATATTTTGATTTTCATCTATTTGTCTCATCAAAATATAGTATATATCGAAAGGTTTATATAACTTTTGGTTACTAAAAGATATATTGAGAAAGATAACTTTTGGTTACTTTAATATTTTAGTTTGTAAATTTCTTTAATACAATAGTTATTTGTAAACTAATGTCCTATATATTCATATTTTTAAAAACTAAAATAATAAAGTGCAAATAGAAATTATCTTTTAATAATTAACTATTGTATTGAGGAAATAATAAAAATATGAAAAATATAATTATTTTAACAAGATAATAATTGTTAATTTATAATTAAATAAAAAAGGTGACCATATGGCTAATAAAAAAGAAGATAAAAATCTTGAAGAAGAAACAAATAATTCCTCTCCAGAGCCACAAGAAATTGAGGAAGAAGAAACCATTCAAGATGAAGAAGATTGTGAAAATAAATTAGCTAAAATGGAAGAAGAACTTAACAAGAAAGATGAAGAACTTCGTGAATATGTTGCTCACACACAAAGACTTCAAGCAGATTTTGAAAATTTCAAAAAACAAAGTGAAAAACAAAATCAAAAAATCATAAAATTTGCAAATGAAAATTTAATAAAACAAATTTTAGACAGTTATGAAGATATTGAAAGAGCACTTACAAAATCTAATAGCGAAAAAGAATTGAAGGAAGGATTAGACTTAATTTATCAGAAACTTACCGATGTTCTTAAAAAAGAAGGTCTAGAAAAAATTCCGACAGAAGGGGAAAAATTCGACCCATTTAAACATGAGGCATTAATTGTTGAAAATGATCCTGATGTTGAAAATGGATATATAATTGAAGAACTTATGAAAGGATACACCCTTAAAAATAATGTTATTAGATACTCAAAAGTAAAAGTTTGTAAAAAATAGCTAATTAACATATATAAAATTAATTTAAAATTTACATTTATACTTTATAATTAAAAATAAGATTTAAATTTATTAAAATTTTCAAATTATCAGATTAAAATAAAACTTACTTAACTTAACTAAAGAAAATTAAAATATAATCTTGAAAATTCTTTAATAAATTAAATATTTAATATATAAAAATAAACTAATGAAAAAATAAAATAGGTGATACTATGGCAGACGATAGTAAAAAAGAAAAAATTATTGGTATTGATTTAGGTACAAGTAACTCAGCAGCATCTGTTCTTATTGGAGGAAAACCAACTGTAATTCCTTCAGCAGAAGGTGCAAGCCAATACGGTAAAGCTTTTCCAAGTTATGTAGCATTTACTGAAGATGGACAAAGATTAGTCGGTGAACCGGCAAGAAGACAAGCAATTACTAACCCTGAAAATACTATTAGTGCAATTAAAAGAAGTATGGGTACTGATAGGAAAGTAAATATTCAAGGAAAAGAATACAGCCCACAAGAAATCTCTGCTTTCATTTTACAAAAAATTAAAAAAGATGCTGAAACATTCTTAGGAGAACCTATTGAAAAAGCAGTTATTACTGTACCAGCATACTTTGATGATAACCAAAGAACTGCAACTAAAGATGCAGGAACCATTGCAGGATTAGATGTAGTAAGACTTGTAAATGAACCTACTGCAGCAAGTTTAGCATATGGTATTGACAAACAAAGTGATGATGAAGTAAACATTATGGTATTCGATTTAGGTGGAGGTACCTTAGATGTAACCATTATGGAATTTGGAGGAGGAGTATTTGAAGTAAAATCCACTAGTGGAGACACCAAATTAGGTGGAACTGATATGGATAATGCAATTATGAAATTCCTTGCAGACGAATTCAAAAATGAAAATGGTATCGACTTAATGGAAGATGATCAAGCAGTGCAAAGACTTAGAGAAGCTGCAGAAAAAGCAAAAATCGAACTTTCAACCACCTTAACCAGTCAAGTAAACTTACCATTCATTACTATGAAAGATGGGGAAGCTAAAAACTTAATTAAAGATATTTCCAGAGCAAAACTTGAACAATTAGTTGATCCTATTGTAAAAAAATGTTCTAAACCAATGGAACAAGCATTATCAGATGCTAAAATGTCAAAATCTGACATTAATAAAATTATTCTTGTTGGTGGACCTACCAGAATGCCATGTGTACAAGAATTTGTTGAAAAATACATAGGTAAAAAAGTAGAAAGAGGAATTGATCCTATGGAATGTGTATCTATGGGAGCAGCAATACAAGGAGGAGTATTAGCTGGTGAAATTAAAGATTTAGTTTTACTTGATGTTACTCCATTATCATTAGGTATTGAAACTTTAGGAGGAGTATCTACTAAACTTATTGATAGAAATACGACAATTCCTGCTAAAAAATCACAAATCTTCTCTACTGCAGCAGACAACCAACCTTCTGTAGATATTCACGTTGTTCAAGGTGAAAGACCTATGGCAAATGATAACACTACACTTGGTAGATTCCAATTAGTTGGAATTCCACCTGCACCAAGAGGAGTCCCTCAAATCGAAGTTACATTCGATATTGATGCAAATGGTATAATTAATGTATCTGCAAAAGATAAAGGTACTGGCAAAGAACAATCCATAACCATTACTTCAAGTACAAAATTATCTGATGAAGAAATTGAAAGAAAAGTCAAAGAAGCAGAAATGAATGCTGAAGAAGATCAGAAAAAACAAGAGGAAATTGAAGTTAGAAACAATGCTGACTCAATAATCTATACAGCTGAAAAGACTGTTGAAGATTTAAAAGACCAAATTGATGCTGAAGCTAAAGAGAAAATCGAAGGTTTAGTAGCAGAACTAAGAGAATTAATAACTGGTGATGACATTTCTGCTATTAAAGAAAAAAGCGATGAATTAACTAAAGAAATTCAAGAAATTGGTGCAAAAATCTATCAAGAAGCAGCTGCACAAGAGCAAGCTCAACAAAAAGCTAATGGCGAAGCAAAAGATGCTGGTGCAGATTCTGCAGATGACGATGATACCATCGATGCAAATTATGAAGTAAAAGATTAGTTAAATTATTAGAAAAATTGTTTTTAAAAAAAAAACAATTTTTTCTATTTAATTTATAATCAACTTTTTTTTAGAATTATTTGAATTTAAGGTGAATAAATGGCAGATAAGCGAGATTATTATGATATTCTAGGTGTAGATAAGAATGCTGATGAGAAGGAAATTAAAAAAGCATACCGTAAATTAGCAATGAAATACCACCCAGATGTAAGTGATAGCGAAGATGCTACTGAAAAATTCAAGGAAATAAGTGAAGCTTATGCTGTACTATCTGATTCAGAAAAACGTAGCAAATATGATCGTTTCGGACATGCAGGCATGGAAGGATTTTCTGCTGAAGACATATACCAAAATGCAAACTTTGAAGATATTTTTGAAGACTTTGATTTAGGAAATATATTTGATATGTTTGGATTTGGTGGAGGAAGAAGAAATAGATCCCAACAAAGAGGTCCGCAAAGAGGTTCAGATATTTACACCCAAATTGAGATTACACTTGAAGAAGCAGCAGTTGGAATTAAAAAAGACGTGACTATTCGCCACGATGAAACCTGTCCCGAATGTAATGGTAAAAAAACAAAACCTGGAGTTGAACCTGAAACTTGTCCAGAATGTAATGGAACCGGGCAAGTAAAAGAAGTAACTAATACATTACTTGGTCAAATGATGAGTGTAAGACCATGTAGAAGATGTGGAGGAACTGGTCAACTTATTACAGACCCATGTACTAAATGTCATGGAAAAGGTACTGTAAGAGAACAACAAACAATAACAATTGATGTTCCCCCAGGTATTGATGATGGAGACCGTTTAAGAGTCGCAGGTGCAGGTAATGCTGGAGATAGAAATGCTCCTTCAGGAGATCTTTTAATTTCAATAAATATAAGAAAAAACAAAGAGTTTGAAAGAGAAGGATCTAGTCTTTACTATAATCAAGAAGTAAGTATTGTTCAAGCAAGTTTAGGAGACAAAATTGATATACCAACAATTTATGGAAATGAAATTTCTCTTACCATACCTCCTGGAACTCAAGGTGGAACAACATTTAAAGTACGTAATCAGGGTATGCCTTTAAGAGGCCGTGACATGAAAGGTCATATGTTTGTGAAAATAACTGTTGTAATACCACAAAATCTTAATAAAGAGCAAAAAAAATTACTTAGAAAATTTGCTGAAGTTAGTGGTGAAGACATT
>NZ_CAJOKH010000028.1 GCF_905235195.1 uncultured Methanobrevibacter sp.
ATATATTTTATGAAAATTTTTCGCAAAAAACAAAAAATCAAAAATTTTAACCTAAAAAATCACAAAAACAAAATTACCAACTAACAAATTGACAAATACTTCTATTAGAAAATTCATTTTTTTAAAATAAAATTTTTAATCAAATATTTTATTATTAACTTATTTCTTATAGACTCTAACTTATTTTATTATTACTTCTTTCTTATATATTATAAATTATAACTTATAATTTTAACTTATAAGTTATAACTTATTTTATTGAAAATAATAAAATTTTTAGGGATAATTGTTTTATTTACAGTTTACATTTTATTTTAATTAAATATTAAAAGTAGAATTATATTTATTTCATCTTGAAATCTATAAAATATTTTTTTTATCAATTTAAATTGTAATTATAATATTATAATTTATAATTTAATTTAGTCTTCATATACTTTATTTAGTTGTTTGAGATTAGTTTTTGCAAGTAGACTTTCAAGTTAGTATTATGTAGTTTATTAAGTTACCATAATAACTTAAATAAATTAAATTTATCATTAGATAATAATTATCAAATAGTTTTTATTCTCTTTTACATAGTTTTTATTATATTTTTGATTACAGTACTCCTAAACTTCTCTTTAAATCTATGATTTATATAATTTTTATCATTTTCACTTAATATTAATTTATAATTTCTTATTTTAATTTAAACTAAATTTATATTAATCAGTTTTTTATAAAATAAATTATGAATATAAAAAATATTTAATTTAATAATTATTATTTTTATAAGTGATTTTATGAATAGTGATAATATTAAAAAAGGCCCTCAAAGAGCACCTCATAGGTCTCTTTTAAGAGCTTGTGGACTTAATGATGAAGATTTTGATAAACCATTTATTGGTATAGCTAATAGTTATGTTGAAATAGTTCCAGGTCATATTCACCTTAGAGGATTAGTTGAATTTGTTAAAAAAGGTATCCGTGATGGTGGAGGTATTCCATTTGAATTTGATACTATGGCTGTTTGTGATGGTATTGCAATGAACCATGAAGGTATGAAATATTCTCTTCCTTCAAGGGAAATTGTTGTAAGTACTGTTGAAAGTATGTCTAAAGGTCATAGTTTTGATGGTTTAGTTTTAATGCCCTCTTGTGATAAAGTTGTTCCAGGAATGCTTATGGCTGCTGGAAGATTAGATATTCCATCAATTTTTGTCACTGGTGGACCAATGGAACCAGGTCATTTTAAAGGTAAAAATGCAGATTTAATCACAGTATATGAAGCATGTGGTCAATTGTCTGCAGGTAAAATTACAGAAGAAGATTTAGAAGAATTAGAACATTCTGCTTGTCCTGGTGCAGGAAGTTGTTCAGGATTATTTACAGCAAATACTATGGCATGTATTACAGAAACCTTAGGTATGTCACTTCCAATGTGTGCTACTGCACTTGCATTAAGTGAAGATAAGGAAAAATTAGCATATGAGTCTGGTAAACGTATAGTTGAAATGGTTAAGGAAAATATTAAACCATCTGATTTAATGACTCAGGATGCTTTTGAAAATGCAATTGCAATGGATATGGCTCTTGGTGGAAGTAGTAATACTGCACTTCATATTCCAGCTATTGCTGCAGAACTTGAAGATAAAGGTGTAAATGTTAGTATTGATTTATTTGATCAGATAAGTAATGATATTCCACATATTACTCTACTTTCTCCTGCAGGTGAAAGTACTATGAAAGATTTACATAATGCTGGAGGTATACCTGCTGTTTTAAAATCTTTGAAATCAAAAATAAATAAGAATTGTAAATCTTGTACTGGTAAAACTATTGGAGATATTATAGAAGAGGCTGTTATTGAAAACAGTGATTTGATCCGCCCATTAGATAATCCTATACATAAAGAAGGCGGGCTTTCAATATTAAAAGGTAATCTTGCTCCTAATGGCTCTATTGTTAAAAGAGGTGCTGTTCCAGATGATTTATTACATTTAAAAGGGCCTGCTAAGATTTATAATAGTGAAGAAGATGCTGTTGAAGCTATTTTCTCTCACGAGATTGAAGAAGGAGATATACTTGTAATAAGATGTGAAGGTCCTAAAGGTGGACCTGGTATGAGAGAAATGCTAAACCCAACTTCTGCTATTATGGGTATGGGAATTAAAAATGTAGGTCTTATAACTGATGGTAGATTCTCTGGTGGTACTAGAGGTCCATGTATTGGGCATGTTTCTCCAGAAGCTATGTCTGATGGTCCAATTGGACTTATAGAAAATGGAGATATAATTGAAATTGATATTTTAAATAAAAAATTAGATGTTCTATTATCTGATGATGAACTTGAATCTAGAAAAGGTAAAGTTAAACTTCCTGAGAAGGCAGTTTCAGGTTGGTTAAATGTTTATAGACGTTCAGTTTCATCAGCTGATAAAGGTGCTATCTGGAGATAGTATATACTATTTCTATTTATTTTAATATTTACTTTATTTTTTTATCTTTGACTATATTATTTTTTTATAGTTAATACTTATTTTTTCTTTTTTATTTTTTTTATTAATTTCTTATTTTATATTTTTAAACTAATTTTATAATCATTTTTTTTTAAAAAAGAAATTTAGATAAATTTTTTACAAAAAGATTTAAATCTTATATATTATAAAGGATATATTTTATTATAATTTAAAATAATATTATAATTTTTAAATTGTCATAATTTATTAAATTCAAGGGTGTTTTCTTGACTAATTATAAAGAAATTATTGGATATGCTGTATTAATTATTGTTCTCTTAATTGCTTCTCAACATTTAAATGTTGTTGTCTCTGGAAGTATGGAACCTGTTTTCTATAGAGGAGATATTGTAGTTGTAGAGAAGACTAATTTTTTAGGTATTCATGAATTTGATCCACATGATGTTAAGGTTGGAGATATTGTTGTCTATGATGCAGTATGGTATAATAGTCCTGTTGTTCATAGAATCATTAATATTACTGAAATTAATGGAACAACATATTATGAAATTAAAGGAGACAATAATCAAAAATCAGACCCTTATTATGTAAAGGCCGAACAAATTCAAGAAAGAGTATTAACTTTTAATGATCAGCCGTTAATTATTCCTAAAATAGGTTATATTACCATTATGTTAAGAGGTTTTTAATTAGTTAATTTATTTATATATTAACTAATTATTAAGTAATACTTTTATTTTTATCTATACTTAAATTTATTAGACCATCATTTTTTTACAGCTTAAATTTAATTTTTTAACTAATTTTAAAATTATTATTTTCAGGTGAAGTAATGTACGATGAAATAGAAAAACTAGCTATTAATGCATTATATGATGCAACTTGTAAAATTGGTGCGGAAGTATCTAAAGATAAAATTTTATTAGAATTTCCGCCAAATCATGATATGGGAGATTTGGCTTCAACTGTAACTTTTCAATTAGCACCAATATTAAAAAAATCTCCTGCAATGATTGCAGAAGATATTGTAGAAGTAATTGATACTCCAAATGTTTTCTTAAAAGTTGAATCTAAAGGTCCTTATGTAAACTTTTTTATAGATTACAATACCTTCTCAGAAGGTTTACTTAATTCTATTAATGAGGACTATGGTCAACTTTCAAAAATTGATGAAAAGATTGTTCTTGAACATACTTCAGCTAATCCTAATGGACCTTTACATATAGGTCATATTAGAAATTCTATTATTGGAGATTCTATTGGTAGACTTCTTCAATCATCAGGTCGTGAAGTTGAAACCCAATATTATGTTAATGATATGGGAAGACAACTAGCTATGGTAGTTTATGGTATAAAAGAATTAGGTTTAAAAATTGAAGATCAAGGGGAAGAAAAAATTGACCATAATATAGGTCGAATTTACCTTAAAGTTAATCAGGAATTAGAAAAAGACCCTTCAATTGATGATGGTGTAACTAATTTAATTAAAGAATATGAATTAGGTGGTAATGAAAAATTAAATCAACTATTCCATGATACTATTGATAAATGTCTTATTGGTTTTAAACAGACTCTTAAACGTATGAATGTATATCATGATAAGTTTGTTTGGGAAGGAGACTTTATACGTAACGGTGATGTTGATAGATATGTGGATGAAATGGTTGAAATAGGTTACGCTCGTATGGAAGATGTTTTAAGATTAAAACTAGGAGATTATCAAATTAAAAATGATTTAGTCTTAAGAAGAAAAGATGGCACTTCACTTTACTCTACAAGGGATATAGCATATCATATGTATAAATGTGACCAGGGAGATATTGTTCTTGATATTTTAGGTGCAGACCATAAATTGGCTTATAAACAGGTTAAAGCTGCTCTTACTATTTTAGAAAAAATTGAAGAAGACAGTGAAGATGTTAGTGTCTTGTTCTATGAGTTTATTACATTACCAGAAGGATCTATGTCTTCACGTACTGGTAATTTTATTTCTGTTGATGAACTTATTGATGAGGCAGTCACTAGAGCAACTGAAGAGATTAAATCCAGACGTAAAGATTTAACCGATGAGGAAGTTGCAGATATTGCTGAGGTCATTGGTGTTGGTGCTATTAGATTCTATATTTCTAGATTATCTCCAGAAAAACATATTAAATTCAAATGGGAAGAAGCATTAAACTTTGAAAGAGGTTGTGCATCTATTCAATATGCACATGCAAGAGCGTCTAAATTAATACAAAAAGCTGATGACCAAGGAATCAAATTAGAAGAATTATCCTTTGAAGATAATTGGGAGCCTAACGAATTGGAAAGAAATCTTGTAAGGACTCTTGCTAAATTTCCTAAACTTATTGGGGAATCTGCAGAAATCAGAAGAATTCATCCTATTGCTAATTATTGTCAGGAGTTGGCTAGTGATTTTAATAGATTCTATAAAGAAAATCAAGTGGTTGGTTCTGAATTTGAAAATGCTCGACTAATATTAGTAGAAAAAACTAAAATCACTTTAAAAAATTCACTTGACATTTTAGGTGTTACAGCACCTCAAAGAATGTAATTTAAATTATATTCTTTTATTATTTTTTTAATATTTTAATTATAAGTTATAACTTATAATATTTTTTTTAGCTAATTTTTATTATAACTTATAAGTTATAATAGTTTTTTTTAATAAATCCTATTATAATATAATTTTAACTTATAACTTATAATTACTAAATTAAAAGAAGATTTACTAATTCATTTTTTTTTATAAAAATAGATTAATCCTCACTATTTTAAATAGTGATACATTATAGCTTTTTGGGCATGAAGTCTATTTTCTGCTTGATCATATATTACAGATTGTTCACCATCAATTACATCACTTGTAACTTCCTGGCCTCTAATGGCTGGTAAACAATGCATAAATATTGCATCTTTTTTTGCAAGTTTCATAGACTCTTTATTTACTTGATATGGTTTAAAATCAGCATATCTTTTTTCTGATTCTTTTTCATCACCCATACTTACCCAAACATCAGTATACACAATATTTGCATCTTTAAGGGCAAGTTCTAAATCATCGCTAACAATAATTTCACTACCGGTTTTACTTGCAATTTCTTGCCCTTTTTTAAAAATGTCTTCATTTATTTCATATCCTTTAGGACAAGCTAATGCAAAATCCATACCTAAATATGCACTAATAAGTAAAAGTGAATTTGAAACATTATTTCCATCACCTATAAAGGCCAATTTTCCACTAAAATTACCTTTATGTTCTTTAATTGTTAACATATCTGCAAATGCTTGGCATGGATGTTCTAAATCCGTAAGTCCATTAATTACAGGAATATCAGATTGTTCTGCAAGCTCAACTACGTCTGAATGCTTTTTAGCCCTTATCATTATTCCATCAACATATCGGCTTAATACTTTAGCGGTATCTTTAATTGGTTCTCCTCTACCAATTTGTAAGTCGTTAGTTGATAAAAAGAGTGCACTTCCTCCTAATTCATACATTCCAACTTCAAAAGATACTCTTGTACGAGTTGATGATTTTTCAAATATCATAGCAAGTTTTTTATTTTTTAATGGTTTTTCTTTGATTTTACCAGATTTAAAATCACTTGCTAAATTAATTATGTTTTCAATATCATCTTTAACATCACATATTGATAAAAGACTATTCATTTCATTTCTCCAAAACAATCTATAAAAGTAAAGATATATATTTGTAGTTTTTCACATATAAATATTTTATAAACAAATGATATTTTATCATATTAAAAAGAATTAGTTATTTATTTATTTTAATAAAAGGATATTTTTCTAAAAATTTCTAGTAAAATTATATTTAATGAAACTATTAGTTTAAATGGTAATTTCTAAAATAAAAAAATTTAAATAATTAATTTCTAATTATTTAAGATTTCTTTCATATGTTCTACTCTTTTATCTACAAGTGCTTTTGTTCCAACATCTTTCCTATGGTAAACATTACCTTTAACATACATGCAAGCCTTTTCAGCTATTTTTTCAGCTTCAGATATGCTTTTTCCTTGAGCTACAATTCCCATTGCTCTTGATGATGATAGTTTGATATTACCATCTTCTTCAGATACAGATGCATAGAATAATTTAGCATTTAATCTTTCAATAGCCTCTTCATCAACTTCAATTACTTCTCCAGCAAACTTAGTTTCAGGATATCCTTCTGGAACAATATATTTACATACACTTGCAAGATTTTTAAATTCTACTTTAGGTAGTTTCCCATCAACTATTCCTTTACAGACTTCAATCATTGGAGTACTTATAAGTGGTAGTACATTCATTGCTTCAGGATCTCCAAATCTTGCATTAAATTCAATTAAACGTGGTCCATCTGCAGATAACATAAATTGCCCATATAAAATTCCTTTATATGGTTTTGCTTCTTTTCTAATTGCAGTAATAACGTCTTCCATAATTTTAACAGATTTATCATAGTTTTCTTGAGATAAAAATGGTAAAAGTCCTTCAACATCTGAATATGAACCCATTCCTCCGGTAATTGCTCCTTTGTCTCCTTCAAATGCATGAGGATGGTCTTGTGCAGCAGGCATTGGTGCTAAATGATTTCCATCAGAAAAAGCTTGAATTGTATATTCTTCTCCAATAACTCTCTCTTCAATAATTACTTGGGCAAATCCTCCCATTGCATTATCAATTACTTCAGATGCATATTCTTTAGCTTCTTGGTTATCTTTTAAATGGTCTCCTACAATTTTAACTCCTTTACCACCAGTTAAACCTACAGGTTTAACTACAACATCCTTATCATATGAATCTAAAAATTCATTTAAGTCTTTTGTATTATCAAATACTTTATAGGTTAAAGACCCATCAATTTCATATTTTTCAAAAAGGTTTCTCATAAATGATTTATCAGTTTCTATTCTAGCAGCACTTTGACATGGGCCAACACATTTAACACCTACATCTTCAAGTTTATCAACTATTCCTTTACCAAGGGGTGCTTCAGGACCAATAACAGCGATTTCAATATTATTTTCTTTTGCATACTCTGCTACTTTATTTACTTCACTTTCATCTGCAATATGATAAGTTGATATTTTACTAATCCCTGGATTTTTTTTACTTATATAGGTATATAAGTCAACATCATCTTTTAAAGCATCACAAATAGCATGTTCCCTTGCTCCTGCACCAACAACTAATACTTTCATAAATTTCACCTTATTTATAAATATAAAACATTTTTTATTAATTTTCAAATAAAAATTTTTTAATTATTAAAGTTTATATTAATCTTTTAATATATAATATTGTATTCCAGATTTTATTATTTTAAAATCTTTTATGTATCTATTAAATTTAATTGTTATATTTAAATTATTAATATAATCTACCATAATAATTAATTATAAGAGTGAAATGAAGATATTTAATAAATATGGTAGAATTCACTTAACATTAAGAAAAAGGTGATTAAATGAATGGTGGAGAAGCTATATTAAAGGCTCTAAAAGAGCAAGGTGTAGACACTATATTTGGATATCCTGGTGGGACAGTAATTCCATTATATGATTCATTATATGATGATGACTTAAGACACATTTTAGTTCGCCATGAACAATGTGCAGTTCATGCAGCAGAAGGTTATGCTAGAGCTTCTGGTAAGGTAGGAGTATGTTTAGCAACCTCAGGTCCAGGTGCTACTAATTTGATTACTGGTATTGCTGATGCAAATATGGATTCTACTCCAATTGTAGCTATTACAGGCCAAGTTAATTTAGATGCTATTGGAAATGATGCTTTTCAAGAAGCAGATATTATAGGAATTTCAATGCCAATTACTAAACATAGTTATCAAATCAATAGTCTAGATTCTATTCCTTCCATTGTTAAATCAAGTTTTGATATTGCAAAAACTGGTCGTCCAGGTCCAGTTGTTATAGATTTTCCTAAAGAGATGCAAGAAGGAGAATTAAGTAAATATGAAACTACCTTAATAGAAAACCCTGGATATAATCCTACATTAGGAGGAAATATTAAACAAGTTAAAAAAGCTTGCGAGTTAATTAAACAATCAAAAAATCCTATAATCTTAGCAGGTGGAGGAATAATCATATCTGGTGCTAACAAAGAATTAGAAAAATTTGCTAAAACTATTAAAGCTCCAGTTGTTACTACTTTAATGGGTAAAGGAGCTGTTCCTGAAGACGAGGAATATGCACTTGGAATGCTTGGTATGCATGGAAGAATCGTTGCAAATAAAAATATTAACAAATCAGATTTATTAATTGCAATAGGATGTAGATTTTCAGATAGAACCACAGGTAAAATTGAAGAATTTATACCTAATGGAAAAATTATCCACATTGATGTTGATCCTGCTGAAATTGGTAAAAATATTGATGTTGACATTCCTATTGTTGGAGATGCATTAAATGTGCTTAAAATGTTTAATAATCAGTTAACTAAATATCAACCAAATCCTAATGCTGTTAAATGGTATGATGGATTAAAGAATAAAAAACTTAAATTTAATCTTAAAACTGATTATGATACTAATCCTTTAATGCCACAAACTGTAATTAAGGAAATTTCAGATAGTTTAACTGATGATACAATTGTTGTAACTGATGTTGGTCTTCACCAAATGTTTGCAGCTCATTATTTAAATGTTAACAAACCACGTAAATTTATATCTTCTGGTGGACTTGGAACCATGGGTTATGGTTTCCCTGCAGCTATCGGTGCAAAAGTTGCATGTGAAGACGATCCAGTAATTGCCATTTGTGGGGATGGTGGATTTTTAATGGTTTCACAAGAACTTGCAACTGTTCAAACCTATGATTTACCTCTTATTATTACAATTCTTGATAATCGTAAATTAGGTATGGTTTATCAATGGCAAAATCTTTTATACAATAAACGTTTATCACAAACTGATTTAGGTACTGTTCCTGACTTTGTTAAATTAGCAGAAAGTTATGGAATTAATGGTGTAAACATTACTAAACCTGGCGAAACTAAAGAAGTAATTAAAAAAGCTATTAAAGATAATGAAGCTATCCTTTTAAACATTGACATTCAAAAAGATGAGTTCTTACCAATGGTTCCTCCTGGATCTGCAGTTGAAGAAGTTTTAGGAGACTATGATTTTGAAGATGAAAGTCTTACAAATGAGGATGCTGCTAAATAGTCGGAGGTGTAAAAAATGTTTAAAAATCATACAATTAGTATTTTAGTAGAAAATAAACCTGGTGTTTTACAAAAAGTAACTGGACTTTTTACAAGACGAGGATTTAATATTGAAAGTATCACAGTAGGTTCCTCCGAAGTTGAAAATTTAGCAAGAATGGTTATAGTTGTTTATGCTGATTTAAAAGGTTTAGAACAAGTTAAAAAACAATTAAATAAATTAGTGGATGTTATTAAAGTTATAGAATTAGATCCTAACTCTTCTGTTAAAAGGGAACTTTGTCTAATTAAAGTTAAAACTAATGATGCAAAAGCTAGAACTGAGGTCATGCAATATACTGAAGTATTTAGATGTAATATTGTTGATGTTTGTGATCATGCTATTACTCTTGAAGTTATAGGCCATCCAAATAAAATAAATGCTTTAATAAAATTACTTAAAAATTATGGAATTAAAAAGATTGCACGTACTGGACCAACTGCAGTTTCACGTGGTTTAGTACTTTAATTTTATAATTTTTACTTTTTTTATATTTTAAGATTATTTAATATTTTATTATTTATTATTTATTTTATCTAATATTTTTTTAATTTCCATATAAATTCGTGTTATATTAATATTTAACTAATTTTATCAATAATTTTAAGAAAATATTAGATTATTTTCATTTATTTTTATTATTAAATAAATATATAAATAATAAACTTTATATTATAAATTAATATTATTGTAATATGAGTATATTTACATAATATTTTTAAAGATAAAAAATTGTTTTTATTAATAAATTCAAAGGAGTGCTTTAAAATGAAAATGTATTATGATGATGATGTTAATACTGATGTCATTGCTGATAAAACTATTGCTGTAATGGGATATGGAAGCCAAGGACGTGCTCAATCTAGAAATATGGCTGACAGTGGTTTAAACGTTATTGTAGGTCTTAGAAAAGGTGGAAAATCTTTCCAACTTGCTAAAGATGATGGTATGGATGTAATGTCTATTGAAGAAGCTGCTAAACAAGCAGACATCATTCACATATTACTCCCTGATGAAATACAAGCTAATGTTTATGAAAAACAAATTAAACCTTATTTAGAAAGTGGAAACACTATTTCTTTCTCTCATGGTTATAATATTCACTTTGGTTTAATTGTACCTCCAGAAGATGTAAACATTGTTATGTTTGCACCTAAAGGACCAGGTTCCATGGTTAGAAGAACTTACTTAGATGGATTTGGAATTCCAGGTCTTGTTGCAGTTGAGCAAGATCCTTCTGGTGATGCTTTACAATTAGCTTTAGGTATGGCAAAAGCTGCTGGTTTTACTAAAGCTGGTGTTATTGAAACTACATTTAAAGAAGAAACTGAAACTGATTTATTCGGTGAACAAGCTGTTCTTTGTGGAGGACTAACAGAACTTATTAAATCTGGATTTGAAACTTTAGTAGAAGCTGGATACCAACCTGAAATTGCTTACTTTGAAACATGTCATGAAGTTAAACTTATTGTAGATTTAATTTATGAAAAAGGTTTTGCTTCCATGTGGAATGATGTAAGTAACACAGCTGAATATGGTGGATTAACAAGAAGATCTTCTGTCATTGGCGAAGAATCTAAAAAAGCTATGAAAGAAGTTTTAAAACAAATCCAAGATGGTACCTTTAAAAAAGAATTTGCAGATGAATATGCTACTGATTTCTCCAATTTAAAAGAAATGAGAGCTGCTGAAAATTCAGAAGAAATTGAAGTAGTCGGTACTAGACTTAGAAAAGCTTGTGGATTACAAAAAGATGATTAAATTTTCATCTTTTAACTTTTTTTTTAAATTTATAACATTATTGCTAATTTTAATATAATTTTAACCTACTAATATAGGGATTTTTTAAAATAATTTTTTTTATCATTTATAGTCTTTTTATCTATTTTACTTTCTATTTTTCTATTTTTTTTATCTTAGAGTATTATTTAAGATTTTTCTTTCTATTTTTCTATTTTTTTTATCTTAGAGTATTATTTAAGATTTTTCTTTCTATTTTTCTATTTTTTTTATCTTAGAGTATTATTTAAGATTTTTTTCTATTTTACCTTAGACTATTATTTTAAAATTAAGTCAATGTTATTTTTTTAACTACTTATTTATTGAAATTTTTAAAATAAAATTAACTAATTAATTTTATATATTTTTAAATTATATTTAATAATAATTATTTATTATTAGATTTTTTAATTGTTTATTTAATTATAAAATTCTAATTTTTATTTGAGTGAAATTATGGTATTTATAGGAACAGATCATGGAACTACGGGTATTAGTTTTGCAATATCAGATGATGAGGGTAATCTGTTAGATGTTTTTAAATTATCACGTGAAGATACTAAGTCTGGTAGGGTAAGTGCAATAGAGGAAATATCTAAACGTTGTAATATAGATGATATAAAACTTATGATAGTAACTTATGCTATGGGTGATGGTATAAATAAAATATTGCCTTTAGATAAGGTTGAAAATAGAGGTATATTATCAATAGAAGGTGCAGGTAAGGTAACAGGTGGTGGAACAAGTGTCTATTCAGAGATTGAAAACTCTAATATTCCTTCTCTAATAATTCCGGGTCTACATAAAGATTCTCCTTCTCTTGATAAATTATTTAATGCAGCATATTCTCATCAAGCAAGTCCAGAAAAGGTATCAATAGCATATAATGCAGTAAAAGAAACAGGATGGAATAATCTAATCGTTGCAGATTTAAGCTCAAACAGTGTAAATATTTTAATAGAGGATGGAAAAATAAGAGGAGCAATTGATGCATGTTTAGGTGCTATGGGATTTGTACATGGCCCAATAGATTTAGAAATGATTAGAGACATTGATGAGGGAAGAATTACTGCTAATGATGCATTTTCACATGCAGGTGCAGTTAAAATAGCAGATATAGATACTAAAGTTGCATTTATGAAGGATGAACTCCTTGAAGGATATAGAAATAATGATGATAATGCAATACTTGCAGTTGATACAATGATAATGACAATTGCAATGGAAATATTTGGCCTTATTGGAATTTGTAATAATGATATTGAAGGTATTGTTTTAACAGGATCTCTTGGATTTATGAAAGAACCTTTTGACTTTGAAGAAAAATTGAACAAATATTTAAAAAATAATTATCCATTTAAAATAATATCTGCTGATTCTGGAGCCATTGGAGCAGTTCAAATAGCATATGATATCTATAATGGTAAGAAGGATATTTTAGGAATAGAAGTAGACTATTAAAATTACTCACTTGAATAATTTTTCTGTGATAAATCTTAAAATTTGTTAAATATTAAAATTATCTCAATAGATAATTTTTCTTTGAAATGTTAAAATTAGTTAAATATTTAATTTCAATATAAATTTTAGAAATATTGTGAAATTATTTAATAAAATAATTTTATTAAATATTTCATTGTTTTTTTTAAATAGATTTTTTATCTTTTTAAAATAGTTTATTTTTTAATTATTAGATAATAATTAATATTTTATTTTTAGTTAATTCATTGAATGGAAATAAATGCTATTTTTCCACCTTTAATAACTTTTATACCATCTTCAACTTCTAAAACAGTATTTAAAAAGTTATCAATTGAAATTACTTTACCGGAATATTCTTCAGTATTTTTTAATCCGATAAGGACATTTTTACCTTTAAATTGTATGAAATCTTTATTTACTTGGAAATTATTGTTTGCCATAAGTTTAATTTATTACTTATTTTTTATTTAATTCTTTTATTATATATTTTTTTATTTTTTAAAACTATATTTGGTTAATTATATATATTATAAAGATTAGAAATATCTTTAATTATTTATATTAAATTTGAGGCGGTTATTATGGCAATTAATTTGGCTGAAAGTAATTTAGAAGCTATTTCTCAAACTATTGCAATATTGGAAAAACAAGATTCTCCTGATGAGAAGAAATTGAAAAAATTAAGAGAAGAAAGAGATATTATCTTAAAAGATTTAAATTTAAAATAATTTTTTTTATTTATTCTATATTTTTTTTAAAATAAACTTTATTTAGCTATTTTTATTGCTTATTTTTTATTATAAGTTCTTTTACTATTTTTAACTTAAGTTATTTTATTATTATTTTATTATAGTCATTTATTAGCCAATTATAATTATCTATTATATTATTTCCTTAAATAAATAGATATTAACTATTGACTTTTTTATTAAACTTGTTAGCTTAAATTTTACATATTATTTAACCATTCTTCAGTTGATTTTAAATTTCCTACAAAATCAAGATTAAGTGGAGTTAAAGTGCAAACTTGTTCTTTTTTAATATAATAACCGTCTGTTCCCTTTTCATCATCTTCAGTTACTATTCCATCAATCCAATAATAGGGTTTGCCTCGAGGATCTAATCTTGATTCAACAGTAGGTATAAACATTCTATGTGTAAGTTTAGCTATTTTTATCTCATCTGATGTAGGGTTTTCTGGAATATTAAGATTTAATAAATCAGCTCCTTTAGGAAGACCATTTTTTAAAACATTTTTTGCAATTTTATTAATTATTTTCATTGCAAATTTAAAATCCAAATCTATTTTTCCATTTTCAAATTTAATAGAGTGGTCATTTACTGATTGGGAAACTGCAATGGTTGGTATTCCATATGATGCTGCTTCCATTGCTGCACCTAATGTACCTGATGTTGTAAGTTCTGATTTTCCTAAATTATATCCAATATTTATTCCGGATATTACAAGATCTGGTTTTTCATTTAAAATTTCATTTATTCCAAGTATTATAGAATCAGTTGGTGTTCCAGATATAGCATATCCTATATCATTATTTCTTAATTTTACTTTATCAATTCTAAGGGGTTCAAAAAGAGTTAAGGAATGTCCAATTCCACTTTGTTGCTTTGAAGGTCCAACAATTGTTGTTTTTCCTAAGTCTTTTACAGCCTCATTTGCAGCTAAAATACCACTTGATGTAACACCATCATCATTACATAATAATATATTTTTCATATACAATGTTTAATTTAATCTTAATTTTAAAGTTTTTTATTTTATTTATTTTTAAAATAATAAAAATTATTAACTAAACTGGGTTTTTTTATTTTATATTATTTTTTATTAGTTTTTATATTAAAAAAAAGCTAATTATTCTTTTTTAAATGTTATATTTTATTTTTAATAAGTTTTAGTATTTTAAAATTTTTTTTTTATAAAAAGTAATTTAAGTAAAATTTTTTATATCAAAACATTTATATTATGATTTACAAATTATTTATTATATTTATTAAATTATTATGTAATTTTTTTTGAATTTATTTATTTTATTTTTTAATATTATTTAGGATTTTATTGGTGAGAGTGTGGAGAAGCCGCAATTAGTAAATTTTATAGCTAAAGTAATGGAGGATTCAGGTTTTAAAGTTTATAAGGATTTTAAAACTTCAAAAACAGTAGTTGATATTTATGCTATTCTTCCAAGTCAAATGGGTGATTTTGGCGTAGTTGTTGCATGTAAGAATTATGATAAACAATGGGAAGTTGGTATTGATATTCTTAAGGAAATGGAAATGGCTCAAAGAAGCCTTCAAGCATCTAAAATTACAGTAGTTACTACTTCTACATTTTCTCCACAAGCTGTAAATTATGCATCCCGTAAAAATATTAAATTAGTTGATAGGGATAAATTAATAGTTTTAGCTAAAAAATATGCCCAAAATAAAAAATTAAAAGATAATCAAAATGAAGATGATGATGAGTATTATAGCAACTATTATGAAGATAGTTACTATGAAAATGAATATTTATCATCATTTTCATCTTATCCTGAATATGATGGTTACATAGATTTATATGATGATGCATATTATGAAAATTTAGCTTTGTCTTCTTATAATCAACAAGATATGTATTATAGTCCTTATGTTAATAATGCAAGGGCTGATTTACATAGAAGTTCAATGATTGAACATCAAGAACCTAAACCTTCAAGATTTTCATTTTTAAAAAGGTTTAAATCTAATAATAAAAAAGATATTCAAAGAAGACCTCCTATGCCTCAAAGGCAACTTGGAAATCCTAATTTAGCAAACTATAATAATCTCTCTTCACCAAGATATGAAACTCCAAAACCTTCATTTAATTATGGTAAAATTCTTTCTAATCCAATAGTTTTAATTTTACTCGTTGTAATGATATCATATCTAATTGCATATGTTCTTGGTGTTTTAGGAAGGGTAAAAAGCGGTATAATTGGTTTATTAGAAATGCTTGTATCTTTAATCTTGTCTTATGGATTAGTATACTTCTTTGAAAAAGATGGTGCAACTGTTTTAATAAAAGGAACTATTGTCTTCTTTATTTCATTAGTTGTTCTTATAGGATTAATCTTATTCTTATAAGAAAACCATTTTTATCTTTTTTTAATATTTTATTAGTTCTTTTTTATTTAATTTTTATAATTTTAATTGAAATAATAATAATTATTAATTCTAATTCTAATTTTCCATTTTTTAAGAATTATCTTCTCTTGATTTATTATTATAAAGCTTAAAAATGAGTAAAATTTAGATAAAGTTCTTAATTTTATGAAAAATTAATTATAAAATTTTAAAAATAGTAAAGAAGTGGTTCCGACGAGATTCGAACTCGTGATCCTCTCGTTGTAAGCGAGATATCATACCCCTAGACCACGGAACCAACATATATTATTTTCTATTTTGACCTATATAAAGTTTTGCTTTTTTTATTTTAATTTTTTAAAATATTTTAAATATAATGATTATTAAAAATATTTGTGGAAAAATTTACACGGACTTATTAATTTAATATTATAATATAGCTTATAGATTTTATTAAATTAAGGGTTTAAAATTTTTAAATTATATTAAAATAATTTTTTTTAAAAATATTAAATATAATATATTATCTAAAATTATAATAAAACACAATTTATTTTAGGAATTGATAAAATGGATTTTGATGAAGAATCTGGAAAAATATGGATGGATGGAAAAATTGTAGATTGGAAAGATGCACAAATTCATGTAATGTCTCATGTTGTTCACTATGGAACTTGTGTATTTGAAGGTATTCGATCTTATGATCTTGACGGTAAACCTGCAGTTTTCAGATTAGAAGAACATATTAAAAGATTGTTTAATTCTGCAAAAATTTATAAAATGTCTATTCCATATACTGAAGAAGAAGTTTGTGAAGCTATTAAAGAAGTAATTAAAATTAACAATTATACTGGCTGTTATATTCGTCCTATAGCCTTTAGAGGATATAAAGAATTAGGTGTTTCACCATTTAACTGTCCTGTATCTCTTGCAATTGGTGCATGGGAATGGGGTGCATATTTAGGTGAAGAAGGTTTAGCTAATGGTGTAAATATTGGTGTTTCATCTTGGAGAAAACCTGCTGTTAGTACTTTTCCAAATATTGCAAAAGCAGGAGCAAATTATATGCTATCCCAACTTGCAAATATGGAAGCTCAAGATAATGGATATGATGAAGCTTTACTTTTAGATGTAAATGGTTTCGTTGCAGAAGGTTCTGGAGAAAATGTATTTTTAATTAAAGACGGTATTATTTACACTCCATCATTATCAAGTTCATTACTTGAAGGTATTACAAGAGATTCTGTAATGAAAATTGCAGAAGATTTAGGTTAAAATTGTTGTTCAACCATTACCTAGAGATTTATTATATATTGCTGATGAAATATTCTTTACAGGAACTGCTGCTGAGGTTACACCAATCCGTTCTATGGATCATCGTATTATTGGTGAAGGTAAACGTGGCCCTGTTACAGAAAAAATTCAATCAACCTTCTTTAAAATCATTAATGGAGAAATTGAAGATAAATATGGTTGGTTTTCAATTGTTGATTAAATATTTTATTTTAAAATTGATTTTAATATAATTTTATCTTTTAACTTATATTAAATATATTTTATTTTATCTAAATCTTTTTTTTAATAATAATATAATTTTTTATTTTAATTTCTAGGAGTTTTTTTTATGGATATTTTTATTGCAATTATAATTGGTATAATTCAAGGATTAACTGAATTTTTACCAGTTAGTAGTTCTGCTCATTTAGTATTTTCTCAAGCATTTTTAGGTATAGCAGAGCATAATTTAGCCTTTGATGTTTTATTACATTTGGGAACATTAGTGGCAGTTATAGGATACTTCTTTACTGATATTATCAATATGATATATGCTTTTATTTTAAGTATTCTAGATATATTTAAAGGTAATTTTAAAAGGGAACTTAAAAAAGATCCTTATAAAAAATTAGCTTGGTTTACGATTATTGCAACAATCCCAGTTGGTCTTGTGGGAATTTTTTTAAATAATCTTGTTGAATCATTATTTGCTGGTGTTACTATACCTGCAGCATTTTTACTTATCACTGGATGTTTACTCTATTTTTCTCAAAGGTACAATACAGGGGATGTTAATCTTAATAACCTTACTATAAAAGAAGCATTATTTATGGGTCTAGGTCAGGCATGTGCAATTTTACCTGGTCTTTCAAGATCTGGAACTACAATTGCATTTGGTTATTTAGCTGGTTTAAATAAAGAATTTGCTGCTAAATTTAGTTTTATATTATCTGTTCCTGCAATTCTTGGTGCAGCTATTGTAAAGATGGATGGAATTGGTGTAGGTTTAGCGAACAATTTCTGGCCATGTATCTTAGGATTTTTAGCTGCAGTAATTTCAGGTTTATTTGCAATTAAAATATTACTCAAACTTATTCAGGAGAGAAGTTTGGATATTTTTGCTTTCTACTGTTGGATTGTTGGAGCTATAATACTTGTAAGTAGTTTACTATTATAATATCCAATTATTTTTAAGTAATTGAAAACACTCTATTTTTTATTTTTAACCTTTTTACTCATTTTTTTTATTTTTAGATAATTTTTTTTATTTTTTTATATTATAAAAATCATTTTTTTAAAATTGATGCTTTACATCTATATATTAAAATTTATTATTTTTAATTTTTTAAAAAATAGTGTTTATATTATTTTCACAATTCATTAAATTAATAATAGTTTAAGATAAACCAATTTAAAGAAATCTTTTTTTAATTATTTTGTAGTTTCAAAGTTGCCTATTTTTAGAATCTTATTATAAAATTTTATTCTAAAAATAATTCAATTAATTTTAAAAAATAAAAAAAGAGTTTTAGTTGTTGTAAAACATTTATTTACTACAGGTTTCAACAATTTTTTCTCTTACCTCATCGATTGTATATCCGCACATAAGGGCCATAAACATTGCTCCACCTGCACCTGCTCCTTCTTTAACAAATCCTTCAAGGTAATTTAAAAGTCCACCATGTTTTGTACTTTCAAATTTAGGATCAACTACATTAATTGTTATATCATCACTAATTTGACAGGTAATATTAAAGATGTCTGCAGTTTCATCTTTTGCAACATAGGTAGTTGTAGCTATTGTAATTTTTCTAAAATCAAAATCTTCTTTAATTGCCTTTATAACAGCACATACAGCAGACATTTGTGTACCACTTGCAAGTACTACAGGTACACTACTTCCTATTGTTAGCCCTGCAACTGCAGCCATCATCGGATCACCTACAGCTTCAATTGCCTTAAAAACATCAACATTTCCAGGTTTAATACCTGCCTTTTTAAGACCTGAGTTAACAGTTTCAAGTTTCAATTCATGTGGATTATAGGGCATACTTCCACTTACTTTAAAATCAGCATCATAACCTAATGCTTTTAAAATCCCAAGTGCAGTGGTTGTTCCACCTGCAATACTTTCACCGATTACAAGATAATCATATTTCTCACTTAATTTCTCACTAATTTCAACGGCTTGATTATATATTTCTTTAGGATTATCTACACCATGGCCTGTACTAATATTATGGCCATAACTATCACTTAAGGTGTAACAATCTAAATCTGGTCTTATTTCACATCCTGCATCAACTACTACAAGATCAGTTTCACTTAATTCAAGGCATGATTTTGTAAGCATTGAAGGCGTAGGTGCAGCTTCACCTTCAGATACTGTTTCTGGTATTTCACTCATACAATGAGGTTTACCATATTTCATTATTTCAACATCTGCTGCAGGTGTGTACATATTAAGTTGTTCACTTGCACCAGCACCACTAATACCATGTATTTTAGAGGTATCTGTTGTAGCTATTGTACAAATAAATACAGGTTTTTTATCTTTGAAATTATTATTAATCTTTTCATTTCCATATGTTTTAAGACCATCTACCATTTTATCACATTTTAAGATTTTAAATTATTTATTTTTAATGTTTATTAGCATATTTTCTTTAATTTTTAACCAATTTATTTATAATCTTTTATAAACATTTTTAATCTTTAAAATATACTCTATTTTTTAGATTCTGCACCAAAATTATATAATTTTTTTGGATGCTTTAGAACTTATGCATGACTTTTTTTATTTATAGTATGAAAATTATATAAATATTATAAGTATAATCACAAATTTTATATTATAAATTTTTCATTGAATAAATTTAATATTAATAAGACAGTCATTAGTTTATTAATACTAATTATATTGATATTGCTTGCTATTCATTGTTTTATCATATTTAATTTATTATTTATTATAAAACTTTAATATTATTTTAATTATAGGGGAATTTTAATTGATTTCACTTGGGATTGAAGGAACTGCAGAAAAAACTGGGGTCGGTATTGTTAACAGTGAAGGTGAAGTACTGGCTATTTGTGGTAAACAGCTTTACCCTGAAGAGGGAGGAATACATCCACGGGAAGCAGGAGAACATCACGCTTATTGGATTCCAAAATTAATACCACAAGCTCTTCATAAGGCTAGTTTATCTTTTGATGATATTGATTTAATATCATTTTCCCAAGGTCCTGGCCTTGGACCTGCACTTAGAATTGTTGCAACTTCTGCTCGTACACTTGCACTATCTTTAAAAAAACCTATTATTGGTGTAAATCATTGTATTGGCCATATTGAAATAGGTAAGTTAACTACAGATGCAATTAATCCTGTTAGCTTATATGTTAGTGGGGGAAATAGTCAGGTTATAGCATATGAGTCTGGTAGATACGGAATTTTTGGTGAAACATTGGATATTGCTGTTGGAAATTGTCTTGATCATTTCTCCCGTGAGACAGGATTAGGCCATCCTGGAGGACCTGTAGTTGAAAAACTTGCAAAAGGAGGAAGTTATATAGAGCTTCCATATACTGTTAAAGGAATGGATTTTTCCTTCTCAGGTCTTTTAAGTGCTGCTCTTAGAGCATACAAGAAAGGTAAAGATATTGAGGATATTTGTTTTTCCCTTCAGGAAACTGCATTTTCCATGTTAGTTGAAGTTACAGAAAGAGCTTTATCCCATACTCAACGTGATGAAGTATTATTATGTGGAGGTGTAGCTGCAAATAAACATTTAAGGGAAATGTTAGATGAAATGGCAAATAAACATTATGCAAAATTCTATATGCCTGAGATGAAATTCTGTGGAGATAATGGTGCAATGATTGCCTGGCTTGGAATACTTATGAGTAAATATTATGGAACCATGGATGTAAAAGATACAAATATTATACAAAGATACAGAACAGATGAAGTAGATGTTCCATGGGTTAAAGACAGTCAGACTAAAATAAAATTACCTCCTAATCTCATTGCAAAAGGTGCAGAATCAGATATTATAAAATCAAAATGGTTTAGTGGTTTTAAAAATTATGAGTCTCCAGCTATTATTAAAAGGAGACTTCCTAAAACCTACAGGATTAGTGAAATTGACAGTAAAATCAGGAAATCTAGAACTAAAAGGGAGGCAAAAATTTTGTCTGATGTGAAAAAGTCTGGTATAATTACACCAATAATTTATGATGTTGATTTAGATAAAAAGGAAATTCTTATGGAGTATATTGAAGGGTTAACTGTAAAGGATTTAATAGATGATGTAGATTATAAAAGAAGAAAAGAAATTTCTTATCAAATAGGAGATTATCTTTCTAAAATCCATAGTATGGATATTATACATGGGGACCTTACAAGTTCTAATATTTTAATAGATAATGATGGTAAATTGGTCTTTATTGACTTTGGCCTTTCATATTATTCTAATCTCATTGAAGATAAGGCTGACGATTTACTTGTACTTAAAAAATCCATTAAAAGTGTTGATTATAATAAATCAGCTGAGATTTTTAATTGGATACTTGATTCATACAGTTTAAATACTAAAAATTCAAGTGAAATATTTGATAAAATAGAAGAAATTGAATCTAGAGGCCGTTATACACATTAATAATTTGATAATTAATTTTATTAATCATTAAATATTAAATTATTTAATTTCAAACTAAAGTTTAATAAATTTAAACAAATTTTAAAATTTTTTAAAAAAGTGATTTTATGATAACATTTATAACTGGTAATAAACATAAAGTTATAGAAGCAGAAAATATATTTAAAAATTATAATATCGATTTAGAGCATATTGATTTAGGGTACATGGAACCTCAAGGAACCCTTGAAGAAGTGGCCCTTTTCGGTGCAAAATATGCTAGTCGACAATTAAATAAATCTGTGATTGTTGAAGATGCCGGTCTTTTTATTAATGAACTAAAAGGTTTTCCTGGTGTTTATTCACATTATGTACAAGATACTCTTGGAAATGATGGAATATTAAAATTAATGAAAGGAGTCGACAATAGAACTGCCGAATTCAGGTCAGTTATTGGGTTTTGTACCCCCAATTCTGAGCCCAAGGTCTTTTTAGGCAAAGTCGATGGTATGATCTCAACAGAAGAGAGGGGAAGCTTAGGTTTTGCTTTTGATCCAATTTTTTATGTTGAATCAGAAAATAAAACATTTGGTCAGTTAACAACTGAAGAGAAGAATAAGTTTTCTCATAGAAGAAATTCTTTATATAATTTTATTGAATGGTATGTTAATCAGGATTTTTAAAAAACCTTGAAATCATTCTTAATTTATTAGTATATTGGATATTATACTGTATTAATGATTATTAGATTTATTAGATTATTATCATGCTTTAGTTATGATAATTTTATTATTATTAAATTTTAAGATAATTTAATTTAGGATATTCTAATTTAAGATATTCTAATTTAATATTCTAATTTAAGATATCTAATTTAATATTCTAATTTAAGATATCTAATTTAATATTCTAATTTAAGATAAGATAATATAAGATAAGTATAATATGAAATAAACTTGATTTAAAGAGTTTTATTTATAATTTAAATTTTATAAGTATTGTAAAATTATTATTAATCTAATTATAATTTTTTAGTTAAATAAAAACTTTTAACTTCCAAATATTTAATTAGTTTTAGTTTTTTTCAATATTTTAACATTTTATTAAAAAATTAACATATAATAATTTATAGTGAGGTATAAAATATGGCAAGACCTGAATGGGTAATGTACTCTGATGAAGAAGTTGAAGAATTAATTGTTAAATTACACAAAGAAGGTAAATCATCTTCTGTTATAGGAATTACTTTAAGAGATCAATATGGTATTCCTAGTGTAAAAGAAGTTACTGGAGAAAAAATCACCACTATCTTAAAAAGAAATAATGAATTTGGTGACTATCCAGAAGATATCATGGATTTAATTAAAAGGGCTGTAAATATTAGAGACCATTTAAATGAAAATCCTAAAGATTTACACGGAAGAAGAGGATTAACTATTATTGAATCTAGAATCAGAAGATTAGGAAAATACTACGTTAGAGAAGGCCAATTACCTGAAGGATGGAGATATGACCCAACAGAAGCAGCACTCCTTGTTAAATAGATCTGCTGAAGCTTGTAATATGCTTAAAAAGCATATTGATCAAAATCATATTATAAGAATTATTTCTCATAATGATGCAGATGGTTTATCTGCAGCAGGTGTAGTAGCAAACGCTATAAAAGAGGAAGATGGCCAATTTCATCTTACCATAGTTCCTCGTCTTAAAATGGATGTTATATCTGATTTAAGAAAAGATGACTATGAAATTTTCATGTTTCTAGATATGGGTAGTGCATGTTTAAAGCCACTTAGTAATTTTAACTCTGATATTATTATTGCAGATCATCATCAACCAGCAGATGTTGAGATAGGTTCAAATATTATTCATGTCAATCCTCATCTATTTGGTATAGATGGTAGTAGGGAGTTAAGTGGTGCAGGTGCTGCTTATCTTTGTATTCGTGAAATGGATAAAAAACATCTTGCACACCTTGCACTTGCTGGTGCATTTGGTGATATGCAATGTCAGGATAAGTTTATAGGCATGAATGAATTGATTTTAAATGATGCTATTGAATCTGGTAGTGTTGAAATTCATGAGGGTTTAAAAATTGCATCAAAATCAAGTGAACCCCTTTATAAATCCTTAGCATATACCTTTAAACCAGAACTACCTGGTTTAACTGGGGATTTAGAAAAATCACAAAGTTTTCTTGAAAAAATGGGTTTATCTTATGGAATCAAATTCACAGACTTGGAAGGTGAAGAACAAGATATTCTAAAAGATGAACTTGTTAAAATCAATCCTAAAATCTTATCTGACGTTTATACTATACCAAAAGAAATTTCTTACCTTAAAGATTTAGAAGATTTTTCAGATATTCTTGATGCATGTGGGAAAAATAAGAAATATGGTTTGGGTATAAGTCTTGCTTTAGGAGAACGTGGAGACGCACTTGACGGAGCACTAAAACTTAGGGAAGATTACAGATTACAACTTCTAAAAGGTATGGAATGGATTAGAAAAGAAGGAGCAGTCAAACTTGATACTATTCAATACCTATACAGTGAAGATGAAGTTATTAAGAAAGTTATGGGTACTATTGCAAGTATAGGTATATCAGTGGGGATATTTGATGCAAATAAACCTGTATTTGGATTATCTAGATTACATAGGGATATTAAGATTTCTGGTCGAACCACAAGAGAAATGGTTGAAAGAGGAGTTAATTTAGGTAAGGCTCTTAGTGATTGTTCTAGTAATTTTTCAGGTCAAGGTGGAGGTCATGATATTGCAGCAGGTGCAATGATACCATATTCTGCTAAGGATGAATTTTTACATTTATTAGATGAGCAAATCGCTTATCAGTTAAATAATAGTTAATTTATTAACTATTCTCTTTTTTTTATTTTATTTACTTATTTTTATATGTGTTTTCTAAATTTTATTAATTTTTATTTATAAAATTCTTTTTTATCAATTTAAAATTTATTAACATATTTTTTCAATAAAAATTTTACTTAAGTTTCATAAAATATTAAATCTATAATAAACAAACTATTTTTAAATAATTAAAAACTTATTATTAAATAATTAAAAACTTTTAATAAATTATTAAAAAATAATTTTAAGATGATAATATGTATTTGACTCCAGAAGAAGAGAAAATGTCTAATGGGGAATATGGTGAAACCATTAGAAAAAGTATGGATATATTGATAGCTTTAGGAGATATTTATGGTGCTGAAAATTTTGTTGATATTTCATCAGCACAGGTTTCAGGAGTATCCTATAAGACTATTGGTCAGGCAGGTTTAGAATACCTTGAAGATTTAGCATTGGATAAAAAAGGATTTGCTACAATTCCGGCAACATTAAATCCGGCAGGTGTAGATTTAGATGACTGGAAAGATCTTGGATTCAGTGAATTTTTTGCAGATAAACAAAATAAAATAGTAGATGCATACGGTAAACTTGGTATAAGTAAAACATGTACCTGTACTCCTTATTTGATTGGTAATGTTCCTAGATTCGGTGATCATATTTCTTGGAGTGAATCTTCTGCTGTAGCATATGCAAACTCTGTTATTGGAGCACGTACTAATCGTGAAGGAGGTCCTGGTGCACTTGCAGCAGCTATTGTTGGTAAAACTCCATTATATGGTTTTCATTTAGATGAAAATCGTAAGGCTAGTTTAGTAGTTAATGTAGATTGTGAACTTGAAGGTATAGACTTTGGAGCATTAGGTTATGCTGTAGGTCAAATAGTCTCAGATGGTATTCCATACTTTAAGTGTCAAAAACAAAGCATTACAAATGGTAACCTTAAGGCTTTAGGTGCAGCACTTGCATCTAGTGGTGCAGTTGCATTGTATCAAGTTGAAGGTGTAACACCAGAATATGAAACAGTATATTCGACTGATGCAGATGATACTATTACCATTACTTCAGATGATATTAAACAGACTAAAGATAAACTATCTACTACAACCGAAAAAGCTGACCTTGTATGTTTAGGTTGTCCTCATGCATCTCTTGAAGAGATTAAAGACCTTGCAAATATTGTTAATGGTAAGAAAATTAAAAATGAGTTGTGGATTTGTACTTCAATAAATGTTAAAGCTGCAGCAAGTAGAATGGGTTATACTAATATTATTGAGAATGCTGGTGGCCATATAGTATGTGATACTTGTATGGTAGTTGCTCCAATAGAAGATTTAGGATATAAAAATATTGGTGTAAATTCTGCTAAGGCTGCAAACTATGTACCTAATATGGGAGGCATAGATGTAATATATGATGAGCCGGAAAACTTAATAATTTTTGAATAGTTTTCAAATCATCAAATTATTAATTTCAAATAAAATATTATATTTAAAAATTTTTATTTTAGCTTTTAATATAAAATTTTTATTTTAGTTTTTACTTATAATATTTTATTTTAGCTTTTAATTATAAAATTAAATTATACAAAATAATTATCAACTTAAAGATTATTATTTATTATTAATTTATTATTTAGTTAAACTAGAGATAATTATTTAATTATTAAAATCATTTAATCAAACCAGAGATTATTATTTTTAAAACTAATAATGGAGCATAATATGAATTATAAAGTGATTGGGGCAGGAAATGCAGGTAGGCCTATTGCAAGATTATTAAATCATTTAGGTCATCATGTTGAAATCACAGACCCTAAAAAACTAGAGGATTTTCATCCTGATTTTAAAGCAAGATTAGTTGAAATGGAAAAAGAAGGAGTAATACTTGACTTGGGAAATAGTGAACCTGAATTTAATAATATTGACTATGTATATATGGCTCCTACACTTCCAAAAACTTCATTTGCATATAAAAAAGTTCAAGAACTGGATTTAAAAATTATTACAAATGAAATGGTAAGTGACTTATTAAATGAAGTAATTACACTTGATATTATAGGTATTACAGGTACTATGGGTAAAACTACAACTACATTCATTACAACTAGTATTTTTGAAACTGCAGGATATAATGTGTGGAGTTGCTCTTCTCTTAACCAGAATCTTGTAAGTGAGGTTATTGTAGATGGTGTTGTAAATGGTAAAAATGAAGAATGTGATATTTGCGTATTTGAACTACCTCATGGAACAGCAGGATTATTCCCAAATATCCGTGTAGATATAGGTTTATTTACTAATATTCACGAAGACCATCTTTCAGAATTTGCAGGATCTATGGAAAAATATATTGAAAGAAAATTGTTCATTGTTAAAAATTCTAAAACCCTTATTGCAAGTAATCACTTAAAAGACTTGATTAATCAACGTTCAAATAGAACTGATACCTACTATTATGGATGGGATAATCCAGATTGGGATGTAGATTTCTGTAATTTTATAGGTTACGCGTCTAAAGATAAAATTACCATAAAATACAATGCAAATAATTTAAAAACAAATGTTTCTAATATTTCAGGTGAATTTGAAGGCCCATTTCATATGAAAAGTTATTTCTATGAAAATGCAACAGGTGCAGCTGCAGCGGCCTTAAGTTATGGGTTAGATGAAAAACCAATTATTGAGGCACTTTCTAAATTTAGGGGTCTTGAAGTCCATATGGAAAATATTGGTAAGTATAATGGCCGTGAAGTCATTCTAGACTCAGCATTTTTATATGAGGGTATGAGACTTACCATGGAATATTTTAAAGATGATGAGGTAACCCTTCTTCTTGATAATTTTGACACATCAACTGAAAGAGATAAAGAAGAGGTTGGGCGTCTTTGCGGTGACTTTGTAAATGTTATTGTTGCAACCGGTTTTAATGAGGTTAGCCAAAAAATTGAAATGGATGCTGCCCAGGCAGTACTTGATGGTGCAAAAGATACTAAGGCTCTTGGTGTGGTTGCTGGGACTATGGAAGAAGGTTCTAAGTTATGTATAAAGTATTCTAAACCTGGGGATATTATTCTTCATATTGGCCCTGTAATAATGCATGATAGACAGCGTATTGTATCAAGTATTAAAGAAGGTTTAAAAAAGGGTTGTATTGAATACGAAGGTAAATTTAACTATGAAGAATATTAATATGTATCTAAAAAATATGTTTTATTATATAAATAACTAAATTGATTGTTATGGCTAATTATATTGAACATCCTTTACTTAAGAAGAATGGTTTAGAGTCAAGAATATATCAGAAAGTTCTTGCTGCAAATGCTCTTAAGAAAGGAAACACTATGATAGTTGCTCCAACAGCATTGGGTAAAACTGTTATTGCAATACTCGTTGCTATAGACAGATTAGTTAAATTAAAAAATACTAAAATCCTTGTTTTAGCTCCAAGTAAGCCTTTAACCATTCAGCATGAAGAGTCTTTTAGGGAATTTACAACTGTTCCAGTTACATCCATTACAGGTGGCATAAAGGCTGATGAGAGAGAAAAAAGATGGAAAGAATCAACTGTTATATGTGCGACCCCTCAAACTGTAGAATCAGATTTACTTAAAGGAAGATATACACTTGAAGATTTATCTTTAATCGTTTTTGATGAATGTCATCATGCAGTAGGTTCATATTCTTATGTTTATCTTGCAAATCGTTATATTCAAGAGAGGGAAAATCATTTAATACTTGCTCTTACTGCATCTCCAGGTCATGACAAGTCTAAAATCAAAGAAGTATGTAATAATCTATTTATTCAGGATATTGTAGTTAAATCTGAAGATGACCCAGATGTTAAACCTTATTTTAATCCTATAAATATTGATTGGGTTCCTATTGAACTTGGACGTGAACTAAAAAAAATACAAGACTTTTTAAATAAGTCTCTTAAAACCAGACTTAAGGCCCTTAAAAATATGGGGGTTATATCTTCTATTACAGTCAGTAAAAGGGATATTCTACAGGCTCAATCAAGGATTAGAAATAAGCTTGCAACTACAACAAATCCTCCAAAGGAATGTTATCAGGCTGTTTCAATTGTTACCGCAGTTATTAATGTCCAACATTCATTAGAATTACTTGAAACCCAAGGAGTATCTACTTTAAACCAATATATTAAACGTCTTGAGAAGAAAAAAACAAAGGCCTCTAAAAATCTTTTTTTAGACAGTAATTTTTCAAGAGCAGCTCGTCTTTCACGTATTGCAGAAGATAATGGTCATGAACATCCTAAACTTAAAAAACTTATTCAAATACTTAATAATGAATTAGGTTTAGATGATGGTCAAACAAGAATTCAATCACTAAGGAATTCCCCAGATTCTGAAAGTATTGAAGCTCCAAAAATTTTAGTTTTTACCCAATTTAGAGATACTCTTGAAGTAATTCATCAAAAATGTCAGGAAGAGGGTATTAAATCTGTTAAGTTTTACGGTCAAGGTAAAAGTGGTGGAGAGAAAGGATTAACTCAAAAACAACAAAAGGAAATTATCAAATCCTTTAAAATGGGTAATTATGATGTACTTTTATCTACAAGTGTAGCAGAGGAAGGTATAGATATACCTGCTATTGATCTTGTAGTTTTATATGAACCTGTTCCATCAGAAATAAGAATGATACAAAGAAGGGGAAGAACGGGTAGAAAACACGAAGGTAAAATGAAGGTTCTTTTAACAAAAGGTACAAGAGATGAAGCTTACTTTTGGGCTTCAAAAAGGAAAGAATCAAATATGAAATATCAATTAGTAGAAGGAGACTTATTTGATAATCTTAACCTTAATGCTGTTGAGAGAATTGAAAGTGTTAGATCAATTAAGGCTGTTGAAGTAGAAGGTAGTGATAAAAATAGTGATAAGGATAATCAAGATAAAGTTACAGCAAAATCTAAACCTTCTAAAGTAAGTATATATGCAGATTCTCGGGAAGGTAATTCAAATATAATTCGGAATTTAGATCAAATTGGTGTTAAAGTAGAAATCAGAGAGATGGCTGTTGGTGATTATCAGATTAGTAATGATGTAATCATTGAAAGAAAAACTACAAAAGATTTTAGAAGTTCCATAGTTGATAAACGCCTATTTAAACAGGCTACTTTAATGAGAGAAGAATTTAAAAAACCAATAATGATTATTGAAGGAAATGATTTATATGCAGGATTTTTAGATTCTAATGCTATACGTGGAGCTATTGCATCTATTGCTATAGATTTTGGAATCAGTATTATACCAACAAGAAATTCAGATGATACTGCTGCAATGATTAAAAGAATAGCATTTACAGAACAAAAAGGTAATAATACTCCAATACAAATTAGAACAGAAAGAAAACCTGATAATCTATGGGAACAACAACAATTTATAATTGAATCTCTTCCGAATATAGGTCCTGTAACAGCAAAAAAACTTTTAGAAAAGTTTGCAACTGTAAAGAATGTTTTAAATGCAAGTGCAGAAGAGCTTCAAGAAGTTGATGGTATAGGTTTAAAAACAGCAGAAAATATTGTTAAGGTTATAGACTCTAAATATTTACACTTTAAAAAAGATAATTCTAATAAAAAGTTAATTTAAGTTATAGTTATATTAAGTAATTTAATCAAAGTCATTAAGTTATATGTTAATATTATTAATAATCCTAAAAATTAATTTATTTATAGATTAATATTATAGTAATTTTAATTAAAAATTTATTTAGATAATAAAAATAAAATAAATCTAATCTAGGTGGTATATGTGAAGGTAATAATTGATGAACGTGGAAAAAAATATTTGCTTCCAGAAGATAGGGAATTTCACAGTGATCTTGGTATTATAAAAAAGGAACAAATGGAAAGAGCAACTATTGGAGATGTACTAATTACACATCTTGATAAGGAATTTAAAGTTATAAAACCTAATGTTAATGATTTTATTGATTTAATGGATCGTAGATGTGCTATATTATATCAAAAAGATATAGCTACAGTACTTGCACGTACTGGTTTAGGTTCTGGTGATAGGGTTGTAGATGCAGGTACAGGTGCAGCTGCTTCTGCATTAAATTTTGGTAATATTGTTGGTCCAAAGGGTCATGTTACCTCATATGAGATAAGAGAAGATTTTGCAGAGGTTGCAGAGAAAAATGTAAAAAATTTCGGTCTCGATAATATTGAAATTAAAAATAAGGATGTTAAAGAGGGTATTGAAGAGGAGGAATTGGATTTAATATTTTTAGACTTACCTAAACCATTTGAGATACTGGAAGATGTTTTAGACTCTTTAAAACTTGGTGGTTGGGTATCTATTTATGCACCTTATATTCAACAGGCAGAAATCTCATATAATATATGTAAAAAATTAGGATTTTCCAATATTGATATTGTTGAAAATCTTGAACGTGGCATTGAAGTTAGGCCTCAAGGAGTTAGAGGTAAAACTCGTATGTTAGGACATACTGGTTATTTAGTTTTTGCACGTAAATTATAAAACTTCAATTAAAATAGATTAATTATTCATTAAATTAATTTTATTTATAAATTCATGCTTCTATTTCACTAGCTTTTTAATTATTTTTATAAGTTATTTTTAAGTAAAATTTAGATTTTAATATTTTTTTAGTTTTATATTTTTTCTAATATTTTAAATTACAATTTTTATCAATTTATTTCAAATTAAATTAACTAATTTTTTTCATAGGTTTTAATGATATTATAAATTAATATTAATTTTCATTTAAAAAAAATATCATTTAAAAATTCTTTAAATATAAAACTTAACTTTAAAATATTATCAAAGTTAAAAAAAGCCAAGGGACAAATAATTATCCCTTGGATTCGTTGTTTTGTTGATTACTTAATTATATAATATTTATTTTTTAAAAAAGAATATAATTAAATAAACTACTATTCTAAAAATATTGCTGGTTTATAAGGCATAGCATTTCTTGCTTTATTTTGAGGGTCATATGAATCATCTCTATGTATAATGACTTCACTACCACATTCCTCTTCAATATATTCCTTACTATCTTCCAATATACTTGCTTCATTGAGTTTACCCGTATATTTAGTTTTAGTAACTTCCTTACTAATTTTTTTAGCATTTTGAGCAATTGCTTTTTTATCAGAATGTATATTTTCTTTCATTGCTTTGCCCATAATTTGTCCAATATCTGGTTTTCCAACTTCGTCAGCAATTCTATATAAATCCCATTTCCAATCTGGAGCAAGGTAAATATGGACTTTTTCAACATCTTCTTGAACCATTTTCATAATCTCTGTAATATCTTTTACAAGATTTTGGGTAAGTTGTTCTGATGCAATAATATTTTCATTAATTGTACTTTCATCATATTCTGGCCATTTTGCTTCACTTGCAAATCCAGAACCTCCATATTTGCTCCAAAGCTCTTCTGAAGTATGTGGAGTAAATGGGGTAAGTAATTTAATCCAGTTTTCAATTAATGTAGATAAAACATATATTAATTCTTTATCAGGATTGGTAAGTAAATGTTTTGTTTTATACATATAATGATCTACATCTTTTTTAAGTAGGAATATTGATTCCTGGGATGCTTTTCTAGTTTGAAATACTTCTAAAGCTTCAGTTGCATTTTTAATATGTATATTTAATTGACCTATCATCCATTTGTCAATATTACGCTTTAATTCAACTGGTTTTATATTGGATAAGTTAAGTTTTCCTCCAGCTATTTCATTAACTTTTTCTGCAAATTCTCTAAACCATTGGACTCTTCTTTGAGTACCTTTAACTTCTTTATCTCTCCAATCGAAATCTTGCCATGGTTCTGCAGAACTCATTAAGAATAATCTTACAACATCAGCAGAGAATTCATCAATAGCATCATCAAGTAAAATTACATTTCCTTTAGATGAAGACATTTTATTTCCTTCTAGAAGTCCCATACCAAATACAACAGTTCCTTTAGGCCATTTTTCTTTAGGAAATATTGCAGAGTGAGCAAACATTAAGAAACTAAGATGGTTTCCAACTAAATCTTTTGCAGATAATCTCCAATCTAAAGGATACCAGTAATTAAATTCATTTTGTATTTCTTTAATTGTAGCATCATCTACTTTAATCTCATCTGAGTCAATATCTAAAAATACCTTATCAAAGAATGCATCATTTAATAGATCTTCATCCATATCTTTTAGATATTTAGCTATTGCATAATAGGACATATAAATTGTTGAGTCTGTAAGTGGTTCAATTAACCATTTTTGATCCCAGGGTACTCTTGTTCCAAGACCTACTCTTCTAGAACATGCCCAATCATCTAACCAATCAAGATAATATTCAAAGTTTGATTTAACTTCTTCAGGAATAATTGTTTCCCCTTCAAGACATTCATTAGCTTTTACTTTCCACTCTGCATTAGAGTATTTCATAAACCATTGGTCATTTAATATTTTAACTACACAACGATGACCACATCTGCAGATAACAGGTCTCTCTGCAAAATCATAGATTATATCAGCATGTCCTGCATCAATTAAATCATCTTTAACTTCATCTCTTACAAATGCTACTCTTTTACCAGCATATTTTTCTATATGGCCACTTACATGACCTTTACTATGTTCAATTTTGTATAATTCTTCTGTTGCAGTTTGAACTTTTGCATCATCTTGATTTGTAATTTTTAATTTTTCTACTATCTCAGCTGCAGGAATCTCACCATATCCTTCTACAGTTACAACATTTCTTGGTTTTGCAGCTTCAACTAATGGACGAATATTGTATTTTTCTATTAATTCATCGTTATTTTTTAAATCTTTAAGTGCAATATAATCTGCAGGTGCATCAGCAGGTTCAGAGAATACTACTCCACTACCATATTCACTACTTACAAAACTTGCAGGAAATACTGGTACATCTTCATCAGTTAGAGGATTTTTAGCTATTTTTCCAATATACTCTTCAGGATTTATATCTTCTAATTTTTTAAGATCCTTTTGATTGGAAATATTATAAAACCCATCTTCTGACATTATCCATTTTTCACCTTTATATTCACCACTTTCCACTTCAACTAGAATATAATCAATTTCAGGGTTTAACCAAATGTTAGTTGCACCAAAAATAGTTTCAGGTCTTAAAGTACCAGTAACTAAGAATTTATCATCAATAGGGAATTTTAAAAGTGTAAGTTCGTTTACTCCAACACCTTCACCTTCAAGTAGGTCATGGTCTCCTACAGGGTTTTCATCATGTGGACAATATTTAACAGGATGTTCTCCTTGTTGGATTAATCCTTTCTTATAAAGTGTATTAGCTTGCCAAGTTATGAATTTTTGATAAGTAGGGTCAATTGTTCTAAATTCTCTTCTCCAATCAATAGTATATCCCATTTTCTCCATTACATTATGGTATGAAAAGTATTTTACAATATTGATTGGATCTTCAAGTGTAGATAATGTATCATGAGGAACCTTATGAACATTTTCATATAAGTCTAAAGTCCATTTGTCTTTGTTTTTTATTCTATCTGCAATTCCAATAACAGGTGCACCAGTTACATGCCATCCCATTGGAAACAATACATTATAACCTTGCATTCTTTTAAATCTTGCAAATACATCTGGAACAGTATAGGTTCTTCCATGTCCAACATGCATTGCACCACTAGGATAAGGGAATGCTACTGTAATATACATTTTTTCTTTATCATTTGGGTTTGATTCAAATAACTTTGCATCTTGCCATTTTTCCTGCCATTTTTTTTCTATATTCTCTGTCATGGAATCACCATTTTTATTATTTTATATTATTGATTCTAAGTTATTAATTTAAATTTAATTTTAATTATTTACAGATAGTTTATTATTTTAAATTAAATTATAATATTTAGTGCATATTATTAATTTAAATTTAATTTTAATTATTTACATATAATTTATTAATTTAAATTTAATTATAATTATTTAGATAAGCTTATTTTTTCTATTTTAACTAAAATTTTTTTTACTTAAAGATAAATTAATTTTCAAGTATTTTATTAGATACAATTGGACTTTCAGGTATTTGAACCTTATGACGATTATTTACTATTTTATTTCTAATCATATTAATTTCATCATCTGAAATATCAAGTTGTAATCTTATTTCTTTATTTGTTAGGTCCACGTCCATAATCATATATAATAGATTATCTAAAAGTTCATAACTTAATCCAATCTCATCTTCATCAGTTTGTCCTGGCCATAGGCCTGCTCTTGGTGGTTTTATTATGATTTCATATGGGATTTCCCACTCATATGCAAGTTCTCTTAATTGGCTTTTATAAATGTCTCCGAGTGGTTCCATATCACAACCACCATCACCATATTTAGTAAAGTATCCAATTAAGAGTTCACTTCTATTACCTGTTCCCATTACTAAATAATTTTTAAGATTTGCAAAATAATATAATAGGCACATTCTAATTCTAGCTTTAAGATTACCATCAGCTAGTTTAAAGTCATCTGATGTATAATCGGATCCATTTTCACTAGCTATTTTAATAAATTCACTTGAAATAGAATCAATATTAACCTCTTTATATTCAATATCTAAAAGTTTAGCCATTAATCTAGCATGGTCGGTATCTTCCTGTGGAGTGGTTGAGGAGAACATATGTATACCAAATACATTCTCTGCACCAATAGTTTCTGTAGCTAAATATGCTGCAACTGTTGAGTCAATTCCACCACTTAAACCTATAACAATACCTTCACTATGGGATTTTGAAACCTTATCTTGAATAAACAGTGAAATTTCATCTTTAACTTTTTGACTATTTAGTTTTGGTAATTTACTCATAAAAAATCACAAGAGAAAAGATTTTTTTTAAAAAATTAATCTACGTATAATATATTGTTCTTTATTTATTTAATATTAATATTAAATATCAATTATTTTTTTTAGAAAATAGATTTTCAATTATTTTAAATATAATTATTTTTCATAAATTTTTCTAAATAAATTATAAATAATATAATATTCTTCTTTTAACATTAAAAAAATAAGTAAAATTTTTAAAAGTCTAATTGCTCAGCAATACAGAAGGGACATACCGCATGAGGATTATCCTTATTATTTTCTTTAACAGGACAATAATATATTCCATCTTTATATAGTAATTCTAGATTTCCAGGGAATTTTGTTCCTACAGGATGAATAGGTTCTTCAAGGATAAATGTTGTATATAGTGAAATAACAAAATAGATTTTTATAGCTTCAATACTTTTTTCTTTTGTTTTCGTTTTTTCAAGGTATAGATTTTCAAGTGTTACAATGGATTTTATATATTCATCAAAATCAAATTTTTCATTATTATAGGTGTTTTTATCATTTTTAACATCATTAATCCTTAAAACAAAATATTTAGCATAAATTTCAAATGTGTTTTCTTTAACAGGGCCTTCTGTATATGCTAAATCTTCTTTGATTTCATTTATAACTTTCATCTGGTCATAAACACTTATTGTTTTTGCTTGGGTTTTTAAAATTTTTACTAGTGATGATTTATTGTTATCTTCATTATCAATTAATTTGTTTAAATCCTTAAACATTTTATCACTTGATTTAATTTTATAATTGCTTTATTAAAAATGATTATTATTTTTATCATTATTATTTTTATTATATAAGGACTTTTATATTAAATTTGACTTATTGTAATTTTTTCAAATTTTCTACTTATTTGGTATAAAGGGTATAAATCTTAATTAATTATTTTTTTTATTTATTGATAAGAATAATATTTATTACAGATGTAAATATAATATTATTTACTTAATGATTTTATAAATTATCTATGTAAAAGTAGCTATATTGGCAAATTCAGTTTATTATCTTTTTGTTAATGATATTTTTATAAAATTTTTTTTTAAATTTATAAAATCACTATTTGGAGTGTATATTATGGCTTTTAAAGATTTATTTACTTTTAATAAAGATGAAACAACATTTGTATTTGTAGGTGGAAAAGGTGGAGTAGGTAAAACTTCTGTTTCAGCTTCAACTGCAATATGGTTAGCAAATCAAGGTAAAAAAACCTTAATTGTATCTACTGATCCTGCTCATTCCTTATCAGATTCACTTGAAACCTATGTTGGACCATACCCAAAATTTATTAGTGAAAATTTATGGGCTATGGAATTAGATCCAGATGTTGCAATGGAAGAAAAACAAAGAGAGTTAAGTGCACGTAAAGCATCAGCAGATGGAGATTCAATGATGGGTCTTGATTTTTTATCTGATCAGATGGATTTAGTATCATCATCTCCAGGTGCAGATGAAACAGCAGCATTTGAATTATTTTTAAAAATTATTAATAATGAAACTGATGATTATTATGATGTGGTAGTATTTGATACTGCACCTACAGGCCATACCTTAAGATTACTTTCATTTCCTGAATTAATGGAATCATGGGTTGGAAGAATGATGAAAGCAAAAGCAAAAATCGGTGCTGCTGCAAATGCACTTAAAAATATTATGCCGTTTATGGACGCAGATGATGCTCAAACTTCAAAAGAACTTGAAGAAACTAAAAAACAAGTCGAAAAGGCTAAAAGTATATTATCTGATTCTGATAGAACCACATTTAAAATGGTTGTTATTCCAGAAGAAATGTCTATATATGAATCTGAAAGGGCAATAGATGCGTTAGATAAACATGATATGAAAACAGATGGTATAATTGTAAATCAGGTAATGCCTGATATTACAGACTGTGATTTCTGCCATTCTAGATTTAAATTACAACAAAAACGTTTAGCTTTAATTGCTCAAAAATTTTCTGATAAAGAAATTACTCAAGTTCCTCTTTTTAAAGATGAGGTTAAAGGAATGGATAGATTAATATCATTTTCTGAATTCCTCTATGAGGATAAAGACAATGATGAGGTAGAACAAAAAGCTATTCAATTATAAAATATGTTTAAATTCAAGTTAAAAATTTTTTATTTTCTTATTTTTTTACTATTTTTTTTGATTAAAATTTTTTATTAATACAAATTATAGGCAATTTTTTATTATCTATTTTAATAATTTTTTATTTAATAAATGGATCTTTTTTTTTGAAATGTTTATTGAGTTATGCCTTTTCATACTAGAATAAAGAATTGATATGGTAATAGCACTGTATATATACATCAATACTAAATTATTATTATGAATAAAAAAGAAAATTTTTTAAGATATCTTGTAGCTATATTCTTTCTTTTAATTTTACTTTTTGGTTCTGTTGCTATTGTATTTTTATATACTGCTCAAAGAGGATTTTAATTCTTAGCAGATATTACCATAACACACATATATGTAAACTCAGATTGGCTAATTTCTTTAAGTGTTCCTTCTACTATTTGCTCATCTGGATAAGTTAATCTTTCACATACTATTACTTTACGATTACTGTCAACATTATTGTCAATTAAAAATTGTGTTATGTCTTTTACTTTTCTTGATGGTAATGCTATGGTTTCTTTTCCATTATCTATAATTGGAAGTATATCTTCAATATTTTCTCTTCCATGAAATGTCATAATATTTGCCTTATCCCATGGAATTTTAGATCGAGCAGAGGCTAGTTGAAGTGAACTTATACCGGGGATTACTTCAATGTTTTCTTTGTTAAATTCTTTTTCTTCTGCTATTTCGAGTATTGGGCTTAGTAGGCCTGAAAAGCCTGGATCTCCTATTGATAGTAGTGCTACTGTTTTTCCACTTTTTGCAATGTCCACACTTTCAGCAAGATTTCCATGTAGGTTTTTCACATTAAATTCCTTTACATCTTTAACTTCATCAAATAAATCTACAGCTCTTTTACTTCCAATAACAATATCTGCAGATTTAACAGTTTCTACAGCCTTATATGTTAAATACTCTTTAGCACCAGGGCCAACACCTACAATATACAACTTTGACATTTCATCTACCTATAAAAATTAAGTAATTAAATTTTATTTTAAATAAATTCATTGTTTATTTTTAAATTATTTATTTTAAATAATTTTAGTTTTCTATTTTAAAAATTAGAAAATTAAGTAGAATAATATAAATGTTCTGAAATTAAACCATGATTTAATAAAAGTGTTTTAAGTATTTCTTTAATTAGGATTTCTAAATTATTTTCTCCAATATCTTTATTTCCTGGAGTCAGCGCAAAAGCACCAACAGAGGGGATTATTAAATCTGATTCTGTGAATTTTTTAGTAATGCTTCCTGGATATAATACGTAAGACCCTTCGGTTTTTAAAATAGAATCTTTATAGGTATGCATCTTGTATATATCTCCATCTTTAAAAATATAATCTTTCTCTTCAAGGCTATCTCTTTTTTCAATTTCTTCATCTATATCTTTATTAGTTTTTTCAATTTTTGAATAAAAATCCGCTATTTCTAGTTCAGATCTGTATTTTGCATCAAAATGAATATAGTGTATGTTTTCTCCAGTGGTAATTAAAAGTGTATAATCAGGTTTAAAAGCAAGTGAATATGATTTATATCTAGATTTATCAGAAAATCTCAAATTATAAAATAATTCTATCTGGATATCTGAATTATATAAGTTTATATTAAATTTTTTAATAGATTTTATACCTTTTTTAATACTCATTGACCATTTGTTCTTGTTAATCTCAAAAACATCTTCAAAACTTATTTTATCAGTACTTAATTTATTTAAAACTTTCAGTAAATTGAAATAACACCAGTATTCATATAGTTCACTTAATTTTTTTTCTAATCCTTTGAATTGGTCATTTATTTCATTCCAACTTAATCTAAATGAAAATTCTAACATTAAAAAATAATGAAAAATTTCTCTGTAACCTTCTTTTTTTTGTAAAATTTGTGAGTTAAATGGAACATAATCCATAGTAGAAATATCATTGAAGAATTTTTTAGATAAATAATAGTTTGTTTCATCTTTAAAATCTAGTAATTTGTCTTTAATATAACCATCTTTAGAATTAAATAATAATTTCTCTATTAAATTTTGAATAAGTTCTAAAAAATATTTAAAAAATCTATTTTCTGGAATATCAATTATGTCCTCATGTTTTATTTGCTCAATTTTATATGGCATATGTCCATTAAGTTTATTTGAAATTTCTAAATCTATTTCTGTTTTAAATAAATTGTTAGGTTTTGTAACAATATTTTTTAAGGTATTTTGATTTAGATTAGATGCAAATGATATAGGAACTGTTTCGTTATGGTTTTTTAATTGTGAATGTAAATTTTTAGATAAATATTCAAATATTGAAGGTAAATTTTCTTCTTTAAATAAATATTCTAAAAACATAAAATCTTCATAAAATGTATTTTTTTCTTTCTTGTCCAGTTCAAATTCCTGATATAATGGGGAATTAACTTCAAAAATTAAACTTAATGCATGTTGTGATAGATCAGCAATCATTGAAGAATATTGGTTAATATAATCTATTTTTTTAGATCTAACCTCAATTGGAACTTTAATTGATAGTTTTCCATCTTTTTTAATGTCCAGATAAGATTTACCTACATAACTTCTAAAATTTAGAGTTCCAGCTATTTTATATTTTTTATTATCTCCTAATGTGAATCTAAATGGTTTAAAATGATTATTATTTATTTTTGTTAGAGAATATAAGACGTCATAACTTGCATCTGCATCATCTGATTCGAATAGAATTTGGTATTCTGTTTCTTCTAGAAACATTATATTTGCAAAATTTGAGGAATTATTCTGCCAGTATTGAATAGGAGTTTCATTATCTACTTCATCAACAAGGGGTATGTTTTCTAGAGTTATTAGGCTAGAAATATCATTAGAATAATATTTATTTGCTTTATAGTCTATGGAACTAATAGTTAAAATCCCTAATTCTTTAGAGTTTTCATCTCTTAAACGAATAATAATTTTCTGTTCAATCATTTAAATCATTAGTTTATAAATGAAACATATCTTTGTTGAGATAATACTTTTGCCATATTTTGAAGTTTCATTGCAGAAGAGGGGTATCTTGCATTTTCAGTTTTAATTTTAAAGTTTTTAGGGTTTTCATTGTTTTCTCTATTATTTAAGCAATTATTAAATAATTTTATTAATACATCGCCTATTGCCTTTTCAGAACCATGTAATTTTGGAAGTATTTTTTGCTTTATTTGCGCATCAAAATATCTTTGCCAGTTATTCCATTCTGTAGGGGTTTTTTCATATTTCCATGATACAATCATAAATCTTAATATTTCATTGATGACTCTAAATCCAAAATCGAATCCAGAACTTTTAAGTGTTTTCTGAAATATTGTAAGTTCATTAGCCAAAATATCCCATAAATTATTTCCATTATATGAGATATTAGATAATACTTCTTTTAATTCTTCAATATTTAAATCTGAAATATCAGAATCAATTAATGGTGATTGTAGATATTCAATATTTCCATTAAAGTCTTCTGTATTTATATTATTATTCATATAATCTATTGCATCTAATGTATCAAATTCGATAGTATTGGCTCTATCAAGAACCTTAGGTGAAAACATATAGGTGGTTTCATCAACATTAACTGTACCTATTAGGAATATATTTTCTGGAAGTTTTATGGTTCTATCCTTCCCATATAAAGGTATCTCCTCTTTACTTTCTATTGCAGATAGGAAATCTGCAAAATACCTTTCAACATGTGATAAATTCATTTCATCTAAAATTAAAAAATAAGGGTTTTTACTATCATTTTCTGCTTTTTGAATAAAATCATAAGCAGGTGTAGAGTGGTATTCATTTGTAATTACATTGTAATATCCAATAATATTAGTGTTATCTGTCCAGTTAGCTCCTACAGGAACAATAATGTATTTATCATCAGCATTTTTATGTGTTTCTATTTTTTCAACATTTTCATTTGGCTTATCACAATCCCATTTTGGTTTAAAATTTTTAAAATCTTTATTATTAATTTTTAGTTTAAGTTCAACTTTTTGACCTTTTTTTTCAGTTAAAATTTCCATTATCTTGGTTGTTTTATTAAATTTAAATCTTGGGGTAATTCGTAATTTTGCAAATGATTTGATTCCGTCAATTATTATTTTACATGGGACAAATCCTTTTTTAAATGGTAAATAATCGAAGATTTTCATATTTAACATCCAATATCCCTTTTCATAAGCAGATTTATTTGAGTTCTGTTCGAGTAGAACATAGTTGTCAATTTCGCTATAATCATCTAATAGTTCTTTTATTCCTTGACAATTTATTTTAATATCAATTTCAGGAGTGTTTTTATTGTATCTGCCTTTTAAATTGTTTTCATTATATAAAGTTTTCATATGATTTTTTAAATCAACACTGTCATAAAATAATTGTATTCCTATCATCATTTGTCCTTCGGTAGGAGTATCATTAATTAATATGTCTAATGGTTCTTCGCAATGTTTTAGAGGAATATAATTTTCAAAATTGCTTTTTTCTAATGTCCAACCTTGATTACTCCATGAAGAATAATTTATTTTTCCTTTTATATTCACATATTTTTCTTTATCTTCATTAGGTTCAATTTTTGGATCAATAATTTCTGAATTTATATATTTTGCAAATAATTGAGATAATTTTGTTTTTCCCGTTCCAGAATTTCCAGTTAATATTGTAAATGGCTTTACTTTTAGAGATAAAAGGTAATTTTCTATTAATTTTTTATCAAAATAGTAACCATTAGAAATTAGGTACCTATAAAAAGAATAAGCATTTATATTTTTATTTGACATATAGACCCTACCTACAGAAATTGTATTACTACAATTTTTATATAAACATCTATATAAAAAATGGCTTTTTTATAAGAATTAAAGGAGTATGAATAGTTTTTTTAAAAAATTATAAGAATTGCTCTTTCTATTTGATTAAAGAAATAATATTTATATAGATCTATTATAAGATCAATAGATCTTCTTAGATCATATTAAGATTTTATAGATCTAATGTTTCCAATTAGACAATAAAAACATAATTTTTGATGGTATAAAATAAGGTTTCTACTTATTTAAAAAAAGTTTTTTTTAATACATAATTGTTTTATTTAATTGAGTCTAATGGTTACTCGCGATTATTACTCTTAATCTTGGGTTTTTCTTTAATATTCATAAAAATATAGCTTAATATTAAAACAGTAGCTGTAATTATAATATAAACAAGTAACTCAAAATTATTTGCATTTATAAGTAAATTATATACTCCATTGCCCCACATTATAAATAAAAATACTGGTAATATATATTTGAGGATAAACATCCATGTTTTTCCTACTTTAACCTTATCATTTTCATTTAATATTGGAATAACCTCTTCAATATCATAGAACCATCCAAATATTATACATTGAATCGCGATTAAAAGGAGAATGCAAAATTCTGTAATAAATGTATCAACAATACCTATTAGATAACTGCTTATTCCTGTTGTAAATATTAATGATAGTATGCAACCAACTATTGACAATATGGTTACTGTTTTTTTACGAGACCAGTTTAGTTTATGGATTGTTGAATTTATCATTGGTTCAAATATTGCAATAGCAGAAGTTATTCCAGCAAATAATATTGATATAAATAATAATGGAGCAAGTATGTGGCCTATAAGTCCCATTTTATTAAAAATCATTGGGAAAACAACAAATACCAGTCCTGTACCTTCACTTATCAATTTAGTAATTGGTGTTCCAGAAGTATAGGACATATATCCGAGTATTGAAAATATTCCAAATGAGGTACATACTTCAAATGCACAATTTGCAAAGACTACAATCAAAACATTATCAGTTAATTTTGACCCTTCAGGTAAGTAACTAGCATATGTTAATGAAATTGACTCTCCCATACTTAATGAGAAAAGAATTTGTGAGAAGGCTGCTAGCCAAATATTTACATTTAAAAGCATTGACCAATCAGGTTTTAATAATGTATTTATTCCAATATTTGCACCTGGTAGTGTTAATGCAAAAAGAATAATAAAAACCATTATACCAAATAGTAGAGGGATTAAAATCTTTGAAACTTTACCTATTCCTTCATTTAAATCTTTATGGGAAATGTACCAGACCATAATCCATGTTATTAACATAGAAATAAGTGTTGGAATAATAAAGTTTGTCATATTAGATAAATTTGAGTTTCCACCAACATTTTCTACAAAATACATTGTAGAATTACTTCCCCAGTTGAAATTTAAACTAGAACCTAAATATACCAAATCCCAACTTATTATAACCAAATAATAGACTAGAACAAAATAAATAATTAAAACTAATGTCCAGGATAAGTACTCTAATTTAGGATTAATATTTTTTAAAATATTGGCAAATGAATCTTTATGTCTAAATCCAACGCCATATTCTAATATAAGAAATGGAATCCCCATAATTAGAATTGCAACTAGGTATGGTATAAAAAAAGTTCCTCCACCATTGGAATAAACTACATAACTATATCGCCAAATATTACCTAATCCAACAGCTGCTCCAATCATTGAAAGAAGAAAAGTAATTCGTGAATTCCATTGATTATTTTTAATCATTATATTCTCCAATTAAATATTTTTTAGAAATATTATAAATAGATTATCTATTTAGTTAATAGATTTTTTATTTAAAATTTTAGTTTTTTTTGAGCTTGTAAAATTTCATAGTCTTATTTTATTTTATTTTTATATGTTTTTTATGTTCAATTTTGCATTTAAAAGTTTAGAAGTCTTAGAATTCAATTTTTATTTAAATAATTTCTTTATTTTTTCTGGATTTGTTTGCCTGTAATAATTTTCGATTTTATTAGATGTTTTTTCTATGTTATCATAATCCAGGTGTTCTACATAACTATGGAAATGATTGATATGTGTTTTCTTATGAAATATTTTAATACGATTGGGATAGCAATATAATTATGTATATATTCTTTAAATTTCTCTATTTTCTTATTTTGAATTTTATCCGAAATATTTTTTAATTTCTCAGAATTTTCGTAAATACGATTTTTATCTTTTCCTTTGAATATTTAAAGAAAAATAACAAAGTTCAGCAAAACATAGTTTATTCCAAAATCATTGAATTCTTAACTCAAAATAAACCCCATAATTATTTGATGGACATAATTCTTAAAGACAACCCTAATCTAATTAAAATTGCAGATGATTGCAATTTACCAAATGGTTTTGGAATACTATAAGTAATTAAATATTACTAATCTTTACAACATTCCACTCTTTATCTAATCTTGTAAATGATGGTCCACAATTATTATGGTCTTATCATCTTTAAATGATATTAAACACTCATAGATTGCTTTTAAAGACTGTTTATCAATGTTACTACCCACTTCATCAATTAAGATAATTTTTGGATTTCTTAATAAAACACGTGCGAGGGATATTTTTTGTTGTTCACCAGACGAAAGGTTAATATTATCTCCTGAAAGCATAGTATCAAATCCTTTAGGAAGTTTATCCAATAAATTATCTAATTTAACTTTTTTAATAATATCCATTAATTCATTATCACTAACATTATCTTTATCTAAACAAATGTTATCTCTTAAAGTACTGTCAAAAATAAAAGGATTTGCCATAACAAAACCAACATTTCTTCTTAAAGAAGATTCTGTAATCTCATTAATGTCGAGTCCATCAAAAAATATTTTGCCATCAGGCATCTCTATTATTTTTGTTAAAATATTAAGTAAAGTACTTTTACCACTTCCATTAGAACCACTTAAGATATTTATGCCTTTCTTGAAATTAGCAGAGAAATCTTCAAATATTACTCTATCATATTCAAAATGAATATGTTTAATCTCAATATCTCCATTAGTAACATTTAACTGCTTATCACCCCATTGTTTAGAAGGTGCATTGTAAATCTCTCCAAGTTTATAAACAGATGGAATAGTTTGTTCTAAATTAGTTAAAAGACCCATAGAATCTGTTGAAATTTGTGAGAATGAAACTAGATATGATACAAACATTGTAACAAGTCCTAAAGAAATTTCACCAGTAATAATTAAATGTCCACCATAAAAAATTAGGATTAAACTTGGAATAAGGAAAAAAAACATCCCATCTACCATTTGTCGAGCATATAAATGAGCCATTTGATTTTGTTTTTTAGCATACTCACCTAATATATTTTCATACCGTCCTAAAAAGAATTTATCTAAAGAATAAACATTTACAAAATTAATATTTCCAAATATGGTCTTAATCACTGAATAAATACTAGAAAAAATCTCAAGTTGCTCTTTAGAAATTCGTCTGATTTTTTTTGAAATAAAATATGAAACCAAGAATATTATTACTATAGGAATAAAAGCAACGAAAGTTAATCTAAAATCCATAATTAATAGAGTTATAATGATTAATATAACTTGAAGTACATTTTTTATTAATGAAGGAATAGTTGAAGAAATTAAAATATTTGAAAATCTTAACACATCAGTCAAACTATTAGTAATCTCACCAACACCATATTTTTTATTATTATTAATTGATTTAAGAAAATATATTCTACTTTGCTCAAAAAACAATTTTCCACGTAAAAACATTTTAAAATACGATCCGAAATATTGAAAAACGGCTGATAAAATTGCAACTATAATAACAACATTTAATAACAAGTAGAATTTTGAATACTGTTGATAAGGAATAACTGAATCAATTATATATTTAGTAAATAATGGTATTAGGAATGTAAATAAAGACCCAATTAAATCTAAAGTAACTATTAAAATAATCCATTTTTTTGCTCAAGAATATATTTAATTAAAAAGTCTTTATTTTTATATTCATGCTTCATTAGTATTCGCTCCAAATTTGATATTTTCTAATAGATTTAAAATATAAACTTTACACTCAAAATCAATATTTATAACATCAGCATATTATGTATTAAGTTAATACTCATATATAATATTACTCAATTATCGGACACTTCTGTTATTCATTCGTAAATTAAGTTTAAAGTGTTATATTAAACTTCTTTATTTTTTTATTTTGATTGATCTCTTGAATCGCACTTATTGACAGTTACCTGCAGATTTTACAGAAAGACATGTCCCACATCCATTTTCGATAAAAAAGTATGTTTTATATATGTACTTTTGTATCTGAGTGATGATTGCGTAAATGAAGGATTGCCTTCTGATATTTAAGAACTAGCATTAAATTGTTTTTTATAATAAACCAACTTTCAATTTTTGTAGTATTTATGGGGAGGGTACTTTGTAACCTTTTCAAAATCATCAAGACACTTTTAAAGCACCGACCATAATTATTTTAGGGGTCTGGATTTTTCAGTTCTCAGATAATTGTTGTATGGCTGTTTTTGAGTAAAATCCTTGTGATATGATTAAGGCTCCTAAAAATACATTTAGATATACTGTTTTTTCAACAGATTTTGGTGTGTATTTATGGATTTCTCTTAAGTTAAGTCCTTGTTTGAGTAATTTGAAAAAATCTTCTATTTTACCTCTAATTGGTTTGAAATTTTTCATTCGTCTAATTTTTTTAATAATTCATCTTTTAGATTCTCAAAAAATCTTTTCTCTCTTTTAATTTTCTTTGTTTTCATAAATGATGATAATAGGTAGGATAATTGGTCATTTAGTTTATTTCTTTTGAAATTATCTTTTGGGAAAATAAAAGGAATGATTTTATATTTGCTAATTCCTAATTGGTAGTTTTTATAGCTGTAATATCCTTTGTCAAAAATTAATGTGTCTCTT